>NZ_JBEAJG010000039.1:0-341306 GCF_040065235.1 Klebsiella sp. GB_Kp047
GCCCGGCAAGCGCAGCGCCGCCGGGCGATGGCAGCGGGTACGGAGCCGCTTTTATTCCGGGTGGCGGCTGGCGCCTTACCCGGCCTACAGGTCCCTGTCACAGGCTGACACATCGTAGGCCCGGTAAGCGCAGCGCCGCCGGGCGATGGCAGCGGGTACGGAGCCGCTTTATGCCGGGTGGCGGCTGCGCCTTACCCGGCCTACAGGTCCCTGTCACAGGCTGACACATCGTAGGCCCGGCAAGCGCAGCGCCGCCGGGCGATGGCAGCGGGTACGGAGCCGCTTTTATGCCGGGTGGCGGCTGGCGCCTTACCCGACCTGCGGTCCGCGCCATTTGTCCACCCTCTCCCCGCCGGGAAGAGGGCGTGACTCAGGCGCTAGCGCTGTCCAGTCGCGCCACCTGCTCCGCGCTCAGGCTCAGCGCCACCGCGCGGGCAAAACTTTCCACCTGGGCCACGCTGGTGGCGCTGGCGATCGGCGCAGTCACCCCTTCGCGGCCGATCAGCCACGCGAGGGCCACTTCCGCCGGCTTCGCCCCCTGCTCATCCGCGACCGCCACCAGGGTATCGATAATCCGCATCCCGCGCGGATTCAGGTACTTACCAATCCCCCCTCCGCGCTGGCTCTGCGCCAGGTCCGACGGCTGACGGTACTTACCGGTTAAGAATCCCGAGGCCAGGCTGTAGTAGGTCACCACCCCGATATCGCGGCTGACGCAGAGATCGCACAGCGCGCCTTCAAACGCGGAGCGGTGATAGAGGTTATATTCCGGCTGCAGCACCTGCCAGGCAGGCAAGCCGCCCTTGCGCGCTACCTCCAGCGCCCCCGCCAGCTGCATTGCATCGAGGTTAGAGGCCCCCATCGCGCGAATTTTCCCCGCCTGTTGCAGGCTGTGGAAAGCCTCCAGCGTTTCCGCTACCGGGGTTTGCGGATCCGGCCAGTGGGAAAAATAGAGGTCGATATAGTCGGTATTGAGGCGGCGCAGGGAGTCGTCTACCGCCTGCTGGATCCAGGCTTTGCTGAGTCCCTTATGGCCGGGAAGGCCGAGATCGGAGCCGACTTTGGTGAAAATTTTGACCTTATCGCGCATGCCGGGACGCGCCTGCAGCCAGCGGCCAATAATGGTTTCGGATTCGCCGCCCTGGTTGCCCTCTGCCCAGCGGGAATAAACATCCGCCGTATCGATAGCGTCAAAGCCGTGGTCAACAAAAGCATCAAGAAGGGCAAAACTGGTTTTTTCATCAATGGTCCAGCCAAAGACGTTACCGCCAAACACTAACGGGGCGATGGAAAATCCGGTTTTGCCCAAGGGACGTGTCATCATGCCGAGTACTCCTTAGCTTATATTCTGCTTCCCTCAGGTAACCACAGGGGTCAGGAGAGGAGGTCGATTGGATAATCAGAAAAGGAATCTTACGGCGGGCGATCCATGCCCGCGGGTACACTCAGACATTATGTCCCGGAATAAACATCAAAGCTAAAATATTTGCTGGCTAATTTTTTATAGGTGCCGTCGGCAAGGATCTTAGCAATCGCGCCGTTTATTTCCTGACGCAGCGCCTCATCGTCTTTACGTAAGCCGATAGCCGCCCCGGCGCCAAACAGCGTATCATCCTGCAGATGGCCGCCGACAAAGGCGAATTCCTTACCCTGCGGCTGCTGCAGGAAGCTGTAGTCGGCCATCATGCCGGAGAGTACCGCGCCGTCGATACGCCCGGACTCCAGATCGCGCACCACGCTATCGGCCCCCTGGTAGGCCACAATGTTGATCCCCTGCGGACGCCAGTGCTGATTAACGTAAGTCTCCTGCGCCGAGCCCTGCTCGACGCCAATGGTTTTGCCCTTCAGCTGCTCCGGCGTATTGCCTTTCAGGGTATTTTTACGCGCCACGAGGAACACCGGCCCGTTATACAGCTTGTCGCTAAAGGCAATCTGCGCTTTACGCTTCTCGGTCATGTACATCCCGGAAAGGATGGCGTCGAATTTCCGCGCCTTCAGCGCCGGGATAATGCCGTCGAAATTGCTTTCCACCCACACGCATTTCGCCTGCAGCTGCTGGCAAATGGCGTTGCCTAAATCGATATCAAACCCCGCCAGCTTGCCCTGCGGATCCTTCCATTCAAACGGCGCGAAGGTCGGGTCGACGCCAAAGCGGATCGCCTTTCCCCCTTCGGCCAGCGCCGACGTCGACGCCATTAACGCCAGCCATAGCAGTAGTGATTTTTTCATTTCAGTTCTTCTCCAGAGGTTAACGGCAGTGCTTTTCCACCAGACGGGCGAACAGCGTCGCGCCGGTGGTGATAATGTCATCGTTGAAGTCGTAGCCGGGGTTATGCACCATGCAGCCGCCTTTCTCCCCCTTCTCGCCGTTGCCCAGCAGGAAGTAGCAGCCCGGACGTTCGCGCAGCATAAAAGCGAAATCCTCACTGGCGTTCATCGGCGAGACCGACTCCAGCACCCCTTCGTGGCCAAACACCTCCAGAGCCAGCGCTCGGGCGAAGTCAGTCTCTTCAGGGCTGTTGGTTAATACCGGGTAGGAGTCGTAAACCTCCACCGCGCTGCTGGCGCCATAGCTTTTAGCGGTAAATTCGCTGAGCTCGTGAATACGTTTGATCAGCAGGTCGCGGATTTCCGGCTTCATCGCCCGCACGCTGAGCTCCATCACCGCGCTCTCCGGAATGACGTTGGAGGCGATACCGGCCTGGAAGGTGCCGACGCTGACCACCGCCGTTTCGCCCGGCGGCACGTTGCGCGCCACGATGCTCTGCAGGGCCATCACCAGCGCCGCGCCGGCGACGATCGGGTCGACGGTGCGCTCCGGATGGGCGCCGTGACCGCCGTAGCCGGTAAGGGTGATTTTGACGGTATCCGCCGAGGCCATAAAGTTGCCGGCGTAGAAGCCCAGCTTGCCCACCGGCAACCCCGGCATGTTGTGCAGACCGAAAATGCGTTCGCAGGGGAACTGCTCAAACAGGCCGTCTTTAATCATTAAATCGGCGCCGCCGATAGCCTCTTCCGCCGGCTGAAAAATCAGATGCACCGTGCCATTGAACTGACAGGCCGGCGAGGCGATGTATTTCGCCGCCGCCAGCAGAATGGTGGTATGGCCGTCATGACCGCAGGCGTGCATTTTCCCCGACACCGTACTGGCCCAGGGTAAACCGGTGGTTTCCTCGATCGGCAGTGCGTCCATATCGGCGCGCAGGCCGATGGTGCGCGGCGAATCGCCTTTGCTCAGGCTGCCGACCACCCCGGTCTTGCCGAGGCCGCGCGTCACCTGATAGCCCCACTCGGTCAGCTTGCTGGCGACCAGTTCGCTGGTATTAAACTCTTCCAGACTTAATTCCGGATTGGCATGTAAATAATGACGCAGAGAAATCATTTCCGCTTCCGTCGCTTTAATTTCTGGAATTACATAATCACTCATGCCGCTCTCCGGGAAATATCGTAAGGACTTAACACGGTATCGTGGTGAAAACTTTATGCAAGCAGGATTTCTAATATCGGAAATGACGGCATCTTATTTAATAATGCGTTCACGGCAGTGTAAAAATCATTCGAAACGGTGAAATTTAAAAATAAATGTTTATTTTATGGAGGATTAACCGTTATTTACCCTACTATTTCCGGCCGTATTCAGATTTAAATAAAAAGACTTCTATGAGATTACAGACGCTTTTCCTCGTCGCCATGACCGCGCTGGCGGGCTGCAGCGCGCAGGGGGATACCGCCAGCCAGCAGCGGGCCAGTATTCAGAAGATGCGCAACGAAACCCTCAATAAACTTTACACCCTGCAGCCCGAGGCCCGCAGCGATATTCAGCATGCGAAGGGTTATGCGGTCTTCGCCAACAACAGCAGCAAGATCCTGCTGTTCGGATTTGGCAGCGGCTACGGCGTGGTGCGGGATAAGGCCACCGGGAAGGACACCTATATGAAAATGGCCCAGGGCGGCGCCGGCCTGGGGATGGGGATTAAACAGCAACGCACGGTGCTGGTTTTCCATGATAAAGCGGCCCTGGAGACCTTTATCCGCCAGGGATATATGGTCGGCGCCGATGCGAACGCCGCGGCGAAATATGATGACAAAGGCATCGCGCCGATCGCCGCCTCCGCGAACGGCGTAGCGAAGGACACCTCCTCGCTGCCGTCAAAAGTGAACGTCTATGAAATCACCGACAAGGGGCTGGCCGCCCAGGCGATGGTCAATGGCTATAAATACTGGCCGGATGACGAACTGAACCCGTAGCCCCGGCGGTGATCCATCGCCGGGTCAGGTGTTCCCTGCCCGGCGTTGGGAGACGTGCATTTAGTGGCCGAGGGCGCCGCTCACCAGAATCGAGGTGATGATCCCGGTCGCCGCGGCGATCAGCACATAGTTACCGTCGATATAGGACCAGTGATGGCCCTCCGGCGGGGGCGGCAGGCCGCGGTCGCTCCAGTCACGGACGCGATACTCATCGCCACGGAACGGCGCCGGAGCCGGGTGGCCTTTGCGGAAATCGTTACCGCGCCAGGCGAAATGGTCCTGCTCATGCCGTGCCTGATCGCGCTTGTCATGCCCGTCACGATCCGGGCCACGCTGGTCATGGTCACCCTGATGATGCGCGTCAGGTCCGCCCTGCGGCGCATGCCCATGATGATCCGAACCGTTCTGCCACACCGTTGGCTGCCCCGGACGATGGCCGTCGTTTGGGCCATCGGCAAAGGCCTGGACGCTCAGCACAGTGGATAATATTACCGCCAGAGAAATCATCTTTTTCATCGTACACCTCCTGATTGAAGTTCTTTGTAACGGGAAAATGTGAAGAAAGAGTGAGTATCCGCTTAACCAGGACGATTCCTGGCATCTGGGGTTTCTGCTGTCGGGGAAGGCATTATGGGGGAGTACGAGTAATAAAAAAGGCCGCTCTCGCGACCTTTATTCAGACTGATATCAGGACTTACTCAGTCACTTTATTTTTTAACTCTTCAGCCCCGGTTTTGGTTTTATCCCAGCCCTTTTCTGCGCCGGATTTGGTGGCGTTCCAGCCTTTTTCGCTGACCTCTTTGGTCTTATCCCAACCTTTCTCAGTCCCTTCTTTGGTCTTGTTCCAGGTCTTCTGCGCGCCTTCGCTCACCTGGCTGCCGACGCTATCCTGTTTGCCTTCGGCCGCATGTTTCGCCTTCAGCTGCTGCTCTTCACCTTCGTGCTGGGCCTGATGCAGCTTCTCTTTGGCGGTGTTGGCATTGGCATTGGCCGCCGCGACGGTATCATCTGTTGCATGTGTTGTCGCAGCAAAAACCGGAGCCGCAACCAGAATAGCCGATAACGCAATCATTGCTTTTTTCATAATATCCTCTCTCACGTGTCGTGTTATGAGTCGTATTCAGGATGGCACAACGAACCGGGGATGACATTAGGAATTAGCCTGAAAAACGTCTTCGACCTGCAACCATGGCAGAAAATGCTGCCGCTGTGCGCCCTGTCGGCGTTGGCATAATTTCCAACATGTTTGTTACATTTCGTGAAATTTGCGCTTGATATACTTGCCGTTGACGTTTACTCGAGAATAATTCTCAGAATCATTATATTTATAAATTGGCAAACGGAACTCATTTTATGGCAAGAAAATCAGTAAGATCGCTGTTGCTTACTGCGCTGATCGCGACTCCCTTCTTCAGCTATGCAACCCAATATCCTCTGACGGTTACTGACCTCGACGGCCGGCAGGTCACCCTGGCTAAAGAGCCGCAGCGTATTATTTTGCAGGATGGCCGCGACATTATGACCCTCGCCCTGCTGGACCGGGACAATCCGTTTAAGCGGCTGGTGGCATGGAATAATCTGGCGAAAAAGCAGGACGTTGCCACCTGGCAGATGCTGAAAACGACGTGGCCGCAGTCGGCTACGATCCTAGACATGGGCTTCAGCGACAAAGGGAACGTCGATCTTGAAAGCGTCATCGCCCGCCAGCCGGATCTGATGATCGCCCAGCTGCGCGCCAGGCCAGCGCTGATGGAGAGCGGCGTCATCGACAAGCTCAGCGCCCTGCACGTTCCGGTGCTGTTTGTCGACTATGAGATCGACCCGGCGAAAGATACCGCTCCCAGCATCGACCTGCTGGGCAAAGTCCTCAACCGCGAGAGCCAGGCCAAAGCCTTTACCGATTACTATCGTCAGCAGCTGCAGTCGATTCGCCAGAAAACCGCGACCATCACGCCGAAGGCCAACGTCTTCGTGGAAGCGCTGGCCGGCAACAGCGACGCCTGCTGCTTTACTCACGGCCACAGCGGCTGGGGCGGGCTGGTGGAGGCGGTCGGGGCGAACAATATCGGTTCGCAGCTGCTGCCGGGCGCCTCCGGGTTCGTCTCGCTGGAGAAAATCATCAGCATGAAGCCCGACGCCTGGATAATGACCGGCTCGAAGCGCGGAAACAGCCAGGTGCTGCCCCTCGGCTATGAGGTTAAGCCGGAGGCGGTGAAAGCCCAGGCGCAGACGCTGCTGGCGCGACCGGGGGTCAGCCAGATCCCGGCGGTGCAGGAAAAGCGGGCCTATGGCGTCTATCACCACTTCTATAACCATCCGTGGAATATTGTCGGCATGGAATATCTGGCGAAAGATATCTATCCGCAGGCCTTCCGCGATCTCAACCCCGATGAGACTTACCATTATATCGTGCGTCACTTCACCGACCTGCCGGACCAGCCGTTCGTCTTTTCCTGGCAGCAGAGCGAGTAATCCGGCATGCGTTTAACCTCCGACTCCGTGCTCGACGAGCTGCCCGCCGGGACTTCTGGCGTGATGGATCATTATCGCCATATCGTGCGTCGCCGCCTGCTGCTGTTGCTGCTGCTGGCGCTGTTGATTGTCGCTTCACTGCTGTTCGATTTTATGCTCGGCCCTTCCGGACTGCCGCTGCAGAGCCTGTGGCAGACGTTAACCGATCCGGCCAGCGCCGATCCGGGCATTCGCGCCATCGTCTGGGATATCCGCCTACCCTATGCGGTGATGGCGATTATCGTCGGTCTGGCGCTGGGACTGGCTGGTGCCGAAATGCAGACCATCCTCAATAACCCGCTGGCCAGCCCGTTTACCCTGGGCGTCTCCTCGGCTGCGGCGTTTGGCGCCGCGCTGGCGATTGTGCTGGGTATTGGTCTGCCCGGTATTCCCGGCCAGTGGTTTATCTCGGCCAACGCCTTTATCTTCGCCCTGCTGGCGGCACTGCTGCTGGATGGCATTACCCGCTGGACCCAGGTGGCTACCTCCGGCGTCATTCTGTTCGGCATCGCGCTGGTCTTTACCTTTAACGCCCTGGTCTCGATGCTGCAGTTCATCGCCAATGAAGACACTCTGCAGGGGCTGGTGTTCTGGACCATGGGCAGCATCGACCGCGCCTCCTGGAGCAAAGTCGCCATCCTGCTGGTCGCCCTGGCGCTGGTGATGCCCCTGTCGCTGCGCAGCGCGTGGGCGCTGACCGCCCTAAGGCTGGGCGAGGACCGGGCCATCAGCTTTGGCATTAACGTTCGCCGTCTGCGCCTGAGCACGCTGCTGCGGATCAGCATTCTGTCGGCGCTTTCGGTGGCCTTTGTCGGGCCAATCGGCTTTATCGGCCTGGTGGCGCCGCATATTGCGCGGATGCTCTTCGGCGAAGATCATCGCTTTTACCTGCCCGCCAGCGCGCTGATCGGCGCCCTGGTGCTCTCCCTGGCCTCCATCGCCTCGAAGAACCTGATACCGGGGGCCATTATTCCGGTGGGGATCGTCACTTCCCTGGTAGGGGTCCCGTTCTTTTTGAGCATTATTTTACGTCACCGGGGGCAAGTATGAGCGACCAGACGTTATCCGGGCTGTCGCTGTCTCACTTCAGCGCTGGCTACCCCAGACGCAAGGTGATCGAGAACCTGACGGTTCCCCATCTGCCGCGGGGGAAAATCACCGCGCTGCTGGGGCCAAACGGCAGCGGTAAATCGACGTTAATGCGAGCGATGGCGGGACTGGGCCCCTGCCGCGGCGAGCTGCGCCTGGAGGGAGAAAATCTGCTGACGCAGCCGTTCTCACGTCGCGCAGAACAGGTGGTCTATCTTCCGCAGACGCTCCCCGCCGGCGTGCATCTGCATGTGCTGGAGTCGATTATCGTGGCCCAGCGCGCCGCCGGGGGATGCCACAGCGCCCAGCAGCAGGAAGAGGTGATGGCGTTGCTGCGACAGCTGGGAATTGCCCACCTGGCGATGAGCTACCTCGATCAGCTCTCCGGCGGGCAAAAACAGTTGGTGGGTCTCGCCCAGTCGCTGATTCGCCAGCCGCGCCTGCTACTACTCGATGAACCGCTCAGCGCGCTTGACCTCAACTACCAGTTTCACGTGATGGATCTGGTGCGCCGGGAGACCCGGCGGCGCAACATCGTGACTCTGGTGGTGGTGCACGACATCAATATTGCCCTGCGTCACGCCGACCACGTGCTGATGCTCAAAGCGGGCCAGTTGCTTGGCGACGGCACCCCGGCCACGGTCATCACCCCTGAGACCCTGGCGGCCGTCTATGGCGTGCGCGGCCGTATTGAACCCTGTTCGCAGGGGGTGCGGCAGGTGATTATTGACGGGCTGGTGGACCGCGAGGCCTGACCGCGGCGCGGGGATGGTTGGTCCTCCCCGCGCCCGCCGGCTTAGTGATCGAGATAGATGTAGTTTTCCCAGCTCTTCATGCGGATCAGGATCTTCCTGATCAGCGACAGCTCTTTCAGGTGATCTGAGTAGACCGCCGCCTCGAGGGTAGCACCCTGCGGCAGGGCGTATTCGGCAAAACGTGGATCGGTCACCTTTAGTACCACCAGCGCCCGGCCATGGGTATTGAGCGCGTCCGTAGTCAGCAGTTTGCCCTGGCCCTGAAACTGACTCTCGCCAATCGCCGGCAGCACATCGGCCACTTCCCCGCGGAAGACGGTGCCCGGGATGGCCGGAAACATCAGCTCCGCGGGCTCGCCTTTGTACAGACGCTGCAGGGCGTTCTGGCGAAATGCCGCGACATACTCCCGCGAGGCGTCGCCCTCCACCGGCACAAAGGTCATCAGCGGCAGCATTCCCAGCGCGGTGGACATGGTACCAGGGCGTAAGCCGACGGTGCTGACATAGCCGTCTTCCGGGACGCGGACGACGGTGTTATCCAGCTGAAACTGCGCCTTCTGCAACTGCGCCAGCAGGGAGGCCACGGTGGTATTTTTGCCCTTCACCACCGAGTCCAGCGCGTTACGCGCCTGAACCACTTTCGCCTGAGCCGCGCTGACGCTGGCTTCATCGGCTTTCCACGTCTGCAGACGGGTATCGACCATTTGATCGGAGAAGGCGCCCTGGGCATGCCCCTCCCGAAAGCGGGCATACTCCCGCCGCGACTGGTCGCGCTGAGCCACCGCTCTGCTCAGCTCGGCCTCCGCCTGGCTTAACGCGGCGTTGAGGGAGAGCGCATCCTGGCTGGCCGCTTTAATCTGCGCCTGCAGATCGTCCACCTTTGCCTGGAACGGCGTCGGGTCGAGAGTAAACAGCACATCGCCCTTATGCAGCCTCTGGTTAGGCCTCACCGGTACGCTCTGCACCCGACCGCGCACCTGCGACACAATCGGTACGGTGCGAAACACCTGATTACCGACGTCGGTATAGGGGAAGTTGTAATTCATCCCGAAAATCACCGCGCCAATCAGGGCGATACCGCCGAGCACCGCCGTCGGCACGGTCCACTTATTGAGCGGGATGCGGAAGACTTTAAACACCACGATGCATAGCGCGGCGTAGGTCAGCAACATTAACGTTTCCATTATTTTGCCTCCTTCGCTTTCAGAAGGTCCACTTCGCGCTGCACCTGCTCCAGCCGCTGGACCACCGTTTCCAGACGCTGATGCAGCACCTGCTGGTCGTCGGCGATGCGGCGCATCCCCCATCCGCGATCTTCGCGCCACAGCGTCGCCCAGATCCACAACAAGGGCCACAGGGCATGCAGGGTAAATAAGCTGACCCAGCCGGCATAATGAATCGCATCCTGATGAGGATGGCGCCGCTCTTTGGCGATTTCATAAGGAATATCGTGAATAACAATCACGCCATAAAAAAGTATTAAGGCCACGGCGATCAGAATCGCCAGCGCCACATAGTCCAGGGTCATAAAATAACTCCAGAGTGCAAGGTTAAATAAATAAAACGGCCAGATTCAGGCGTAGCAGGGCCGGGAGAAAACGCGCGCTTAGCGCTTTCCCCGGGCGGATTTTAGCGACGTTATGTCGGGGAGCCGACGAATCTGAATCAGAATTTCTCAGGAATAGAGCGGTCGATGGAAATCAGTTTGCCTTTTTTCACCGTGATATATCCCCCCTCGCGCAGGGCGGCCAGCACCTGATAAACATAGCTGCGCGAGAGATTGGTCCGTTTAATAATAAATGCCGACAGACTTTCATGTTGCCCGCCATCGATTTCACCGCGATATAAATAGCGCGACAGCATCGACTTAATAGTCTGAAAGCTAGTCTGGCTGCCGCGTTCATAGTGGGCATCAAGGGCAAATATACCCATATAGGCCAGGATCGTGGTCAGCTCTTGCATATAGCCCGGCGACGAATGAAAGAATATCCGTTCAAAATCGCTGGCAGATATTTTCGCCAGCTGGCATTCGCCCAGACACTGATAATAGAGCGCCACCGACGGACAATAATGTTCCAGCAACCCTAACGGCATATGCGCGATAACAATCCCGATCAGGTTCTGCTCGTCACCAAAGGCCAGCGTCATTTGCCCCTGCAGCAAAAAATAGAGATAGCCCGGCTGCGGCAGAAACGGCTGGTCTTTACTCAGGCTCAGGGTTTCACTGCAGGCGATCACCGCCGGCAGGTGCGTGGTCAGCGTCAGCTTCTGGTACCGATCGTAAATATCGCCAAAACTGGGGTTCATCGCGCTACGCACTCCTTCACCTTTTATCACCGCGGCGGGGCTAACCGCGGCCTGTGGAACTATACCTAAGCGGGTCAGGAAGGAAAAGTCCAGATCTGGAGTGGCGAAATATTCCGCCTGGCTCACATTTTTCACCCTCGCCCCGCCCTTTCGTCCGCCGATCGTTCCGCTTGCCGCCAGGCTGTGCTTTAATTAGCTAAAACGGTTTAACAAAGTTTAGCTAAGAGGAACTAGTCCTATGAATGGTAAAATCTGGGTACTCGGCGATGCGGTCGTCGATCTCCTGCCCGACGGAGAGGGCCGCCTGCTGCAATGCCCCGGCGGCGCGCCGGCCAACGTCGCGGTCGGCGTGGCGCGGCTCGGCGGCGATAGCGGGTTTATCGGCCGCGTCGGCGACGATCCCTTCGGCCGCTTTATGCGTCACACCCTGGCGCAGGAGAAGGTGGATGTGAACTATATGCGCCTCGATGCGGCGCAGCGCACCTCCACGGTGGTGGTCGATCTCGATCGCCACGGGGAGCGCACCTTTACCTTTATGGTCCGCCCGAGCGCCGACCTGTTTCTTGCGCCTGAGGATCTTCCGCCGTTTGCCGCCGGTCAGTGGCTGCACGTTTGCTCTATCGCTCTCAGCGCGGAGCCGAGCCGCAGCACGGCATTCGCGGCGATGGAGGCGATAAAGCGCGCCGGGGGCTATGTCAGCTTCGACCCCAATATCCGCAGCGACCTGTGGCAGGATCCGCAGGAACTGCGCGACTGTCTCGACCGGGCGCTGGCCCTCGCCGACGCCATAAAACTCTCGGAAGAGGAGCTGGCTTTTATCAGCGGCAGCGACGACATCGTCAGCGGCATCGCCCGGCTGAACGCCCGCTTGCAGCCGACGCTGTTGCTGGTGACCCAGGGCAAAGCGGGGGTTCAGGCCGCGCTGCGCGGGCAGGTTAGCCACTTCCCTGCCCGCCCGGTGGTCGCCGTCGATACCACCGGCGCCGGCGATGCCTTTGTCGCCGGGCTGCTCGCCGGACTCGCCGCCCATGGTATCCCTGACAACCTCGCCGCCCTGGCTCCCGACCTCACGCTGGCGCAAACCTGCGGCGCGCTGGCCACCACCGCCAAAGGCGCCATGACCGCCCTGCCCTACAGGGACGATCTTCAGCGCTCGCTGTGATCCCGTTGGGCCGGCTAACGGCCCACTTTGCTGGCGACATCACAATTCTTAAACCGGTTTAGCAATTTTTATTTTCACCGCATTACCGACATGTTTACCATATTAACTAAACCGGTTTAGCAAACGTTAGCACACTCACTGATTTACCTTTGGATGTCACCAACATGTATAAAAAACGGAAGTTAGCCATTCTTATTGCTTTGCTAACCGGCGCCGCCGCCGCCCATGGGCAGACAGACCTGAACAGCATTGAAGCGCGTCTCGCCGCCCTGGAAAAACGTCTGCAGGATGCCGAGACTCGCGCCAGCACTGCCGAAAGCCGCGCCGCCTCGGCGGAGCAGAAAGTTCAGCAGCTAACCCAGCAGCAGCAACAAACCCAGGCCACCACCCAGCAGGTGGCCAAACGCACCACCCAACTGGAAGAAAAAGCCGAACGACCCGGCGGCTTTGAGTTCCACGGCTACGCCCGCTCCGGGGTGATCATGAACGACTCCGCCGCCAGCACGAAATCCGGGGCCTATATGACCCCCGCCGGAGAAACCGGCGGCGCCATTGGTCGTCTGGGCAACCAGGCCGACACCTATGTGGAAATGAACCTCGAACATAAGCAGACCCTGGACAACGGGGCGACCACCCGGTTCAAAGTGATGGTGGCCGACGGGCAAACCACCTATAACGACTGGACGGCGAGCAGCAGCGACCTGAACGTGCGCCAGGCGTTCGTCGAGCTGGGCAACCTGCCGACCTTCGAGGGTCCGTTCAAAGGCTCGACCCTGTGGGCCGGGAAGCGCTTTGACCGCGACAACTTCGATATCCACTGGATTGACTCGGATGTGGTGTTCCTCGCCGGGACCGGCGGCGGGATCTACGACGTGAAGTGGAACGACAGCCTGCGCAGCAACTTCTCGTTATACGGCCGCAACTTTGGCGATATCGCCGACAGCAGCAACAGCGTGCAGAACTATATCGTCAGCATGAATAACTTTGCCGGCCCGGTGCAGATGATGGTCAGCGGGATGCGGGCGAAAGATAATGACGACCGCCAGGACGCAAACGGCAATCTGGTGAAAGGCGATGCCGCTAACACCGGGGTTCATGCCCTGCTGGGTCTGCACAATGAGAGCTTCTATGGCCTGCGCGACGGGACCAGCAAAACGGCCCTGCTGTACGGTCACGGCCTGGGCGCCGAGGTCAAAGGCATCGGCTCCGACGGCGCGCTGCGTCCGGGAGCCAACACCTGGCGTTTCGCCAGCTACGGCACCACCCCGCTGAGCGATCGCTGGTTTATTGCCCCGGCCGTGCTGGCGCAGAGCAGTAAAGATCGCTATGTCGATGGCGACAGCTATCAGTGGGCCACTCTCAACCTGCGTCTGATTCAGGAAGTGACGCAGAACTTCGCCCTCGCCTGGGAGGGCAGCTATCAGTACATGGATCTGCAGCCTGAAGGCTACAACGATCGCCATGCGGTCAATGGCAGCTTCTACAAGCTGACCTTCGCCCCAACCTTCAAGGTCGGCAGCATCGGCGACTTCTTCTCGCGCCCGGAGATCCGCTTCTATACATCGTGGATGGACTGGAGCAAAAAGCTGGATAACTACGCCAACGACGACGCGTTAGGCAGCAACGGGTTCAAATCGGGCGGCGAATGGTCGTTCGGTATGCAAATGGAGACCTGGTTCTGACGTGAACCCGGGCGACAGGGTAAGTAAAACATAAATATAAGGTTCGCGGTGCCAGCCATGGCCGGCGCCGCCCACGCCATATCATCATGCATTCAGAGGGTACTATGGATTTTGAACAGATTTCCCGCTCACTGCTTCCCCTGCTGGGCGGCAAGGAAAATATCGCCAGCGCCGCGCACTGCGCCACCCGGCTGCGGCTGGTGCTGGTCGACGACGCGCTCGCCGACCAGCAGGCGATTGGCAAAATCGACGGCGTGAAAGGCTGCTTTCGTAATGCCGGACAGATGCAGATCATCTTCGGCACCGGGGTGGTCAATAAAGTCTATGCTGCCTTTATCCAGGCGGCGGGCATCAGCGAATCGAGCAAATCCGAAGCCGCCGACCTGGCGGCGAAAAAGCTGAACCCGTTCCAGCGCATTGCCCGCCTGCTGTCCAACATCTTTGTGCCGATTATTCCCGCCATCGTCGCCTCCGGCCTGCTGATGGGCCTGCTGGGGATGGTGAAAACCTACGGCTGGGTCGACCCGGGCAACGCTATCTATATCATGCTGGATATGTGCAGCTCGGCGGCGTTTATTATTCTGCCGATCCTGATCGGCTTTACCGCCGCCCGCGAATTTGGCGGCAACCCTTATCTGGGCGCGACCCTCGGCGGGATCCTCACCCACCCGGCGTTGACCAACGCCTGGGGCGTAGCCGCCGGCTTCCACACCATGAATTTCTTCGGCATCGAAGTGGCGATGATCGGCTATCAGGGCACGGTCTTCCCGGTGCTTCTGGCGGTGTGGTTTATGAGCCTTGTCGAAAAACGGCTGCGCCGCGTTATTCCTGACGCGCTGGATCTGATCCTCACGCCGTTCCTGACGGTGATTATCTCTGGCTTTATCGCCCTGCTGCTGATCGGCCCGGCCGGGCGCGCGCTCGGCGACGGCATTTCGTTTATCCTCAGCACGCTTATCAGCCATGCCGGCTGGCTGGCGGGCCTGCTGTTCGGCGGCCTCTATTCGGTGATCGTCATTACCGGTATCCATCACAGCTTCCATGCCATTGAGGCGGGTCTGCTCGGCAATCCGTCGATCGGCGTCAACTTCCTGCTGCCTATCTGGGCGATGGCCAACGTCGCTCAGGGCGGCGCCTGCTTTGCCGTGTGGTTTAAAACCAAAGATGCCAAAATCAAAGCCATTACCTTGCCGTCGGCGTTTTCGGCGATGCTGGGGATCACCGAGGCGGCGATCTTCGGGATTAACCTGCGCTTTGTGAAACCGTTCATCGCCGCACTGGTGGGCGGTGCCGCCGGCGGCGCCTGGGTGGTGTCGATGCACGTCTACATGACCGCGGTGGGCCTGACGGCGATCCCGGGAATGGCCATCGTGCAGGCCAGTTCGCTGCTGAACTACATTATCGGGATGGCGATCGCCTTCGCCGTGGCATTCGTACTCTCTCTGACGCTGAAATACAAAACGGACGCTGAATAATGTCATTACCGTCACGCCTGCCTGCGATCCTGCAGGCCGTTATGCAGGGCCAGCCGCAGGCGCTGGCCGACGACCATTACCCGCAATGGCATCTGGCGCCGGTCAGCGGACTGCTGAACGATCCCAACGGCTTTTGCCAGGTCGCCGGGCGTTATCACCTGTTTTATCAGTGGAACCCGCTCGCCTGCGACCACACCTATAAGTGCTGGGGACACTGGAGCTCAGCCGACCTGCTGCACTGGCGGCATGAACCTATCGCCCTGATGCCGGATGAAGAGTATGACCGCAACGGCTGCTACTCCGGCAGCGCAGTCGAGTTCGAGGGTACCCTGACCCTGTGCTACACCGGCAACGTGAAGTTCCCCGACGGCGGGCGCACCGCCTGGCAATGTCTGGCGACGGAAAATGCCGATGGCACCTTCAGCAAGCTGGGGCCGGTACTGCCGCTGCCGGAAGGCTATACCGGCCATGTACGCGACCCTAAGGTGTGGCGCCAGGACGGGCGCTGGTACATGGTCCTCGGGGCGCAGGATGTGCAACAGCGCGGCAAAGTGCTGCTGTTTACCGCCAGCGACCTGCGGGATTGGCGCCTGGTGGGCGAGATAGCCGGGCATGACGTTAACGGCCTGGCGAACGGTGGCTACATGTGGGAGTGCCCGGACCTGTTTCCGCTGGCGGACACCCACCTGCTGATCTGCTGCCCGCAGGGGCTGGCCCGCGAAGCACAGCGTTTTCTCAATACTTATCCTGCGGTGTGGATGGCAGGCCGTTTCGACGCCGAACGCGGCGCCTTCGACCATGGCCCGCTGCACGAGCTGGACAGCGGATTTGAGTTCTACGCGCCGCAGACCATGCTGGCCGAAGATGGCCGCCGCCTGCTGGTCGGCTGGATGGGCGTCCCGGACGGGGAAGAGATGCATCAGCCCACCCGCGCGCAGGGATGGATCCACCAGATGACCTGCGTGCGCGAACTGGCCTGGCAGTCGGGTGCCCTGTATCAGCGTCCGCTGCGCGAACTGACCGCCCTGCGCGGGGAAGCCCAGGGCTGGCGCGGGCAGACCCTGCCCCTCGCCCCGATGGAGCTGGCCTTTGACATCGCCCCCAACAGCACGCTGGGGCTGGATTTTGCCGGCGCCCTGCAGCTCACCGTCAACCGCGACGGCCTGCGCCTGTCGCGCCGCGGCCTGCAGACGGCGGAGATGCATCATCGCTACTGGCGCGGCGAGGCGCGGCGGCTGCAGATCTTTATCGACCGCTCCAGTGTGGAAATTTTCATCAACGATGGCGAAGGGGTAATGAGCAGCCGCTTCTTCCCGGGCTATCCGGGGCAGCTCATCTTCAGCGGTGCGACGCCGGTGGCATTCTGCCGCTGGCTGCTGCGGCCATGCATGGTAGAATAAGCGTTTTGCTTTCAGGCTCCCGGGTGCTGATGAAAACCAAACGCGTAACTATCAAAGATATCGCCGAACTGGCGGGCGTCTCCAAAGCGACCGCCAGCCTGGTACTCAACGGTCGTGGCAAAGAGCTGCGCGTGGCGCAGGAGACGCGCGAGCGCGTGCTGGCCATCGCCCGCGAGCAGCACTATCAGCCGAGCATTCACGCGCGCTCGCTGCGTGATAACCGCAGCCATACCATTGGCCTGGTGGTGCCGGAAATCACCAACTACGGGTTTGCCGTTTTCTCCCATGAGCTTGAGACGCTCTGCCGGGAAGCCGGCGTGCAGCTGCTTATCTCCTGCACCGACGAAAACCCCGGCCAGGAGAGCGTGGTGGTCAATAACATGATTGCCCGCCAGGTCGACGGCCTGATCGTCGCCTCGTGCATGCACAGCGATGCCGACTACCTGAAGCTCAGCGAACAGCTGCCGGTGGTGCTGTTTGACCGCTCCCCCAGCGACAGCGCCCTGCCGCTGGTGATGACTGACTCGGTCACCCCAACGGCCGAACTGATCTCCCGCATCGCCCCTCAGCATGCGGACGAGTTCTGGTTTCTCGGCGGCCAGCCGCGGCTATCGCCTTCGCGCGACCGGCTGGCGGGATTCACCCAGGGCCTGGCTCAGGCGGGGGTTACGCTGCGTCCCGAATGGGTGATCAACGGCAACTATCACCCCAGCTCCGGCTACGAGATGTTCGCCGCGCTCTGCGCGCGGCTGGGACGGCCGCCGAAGGCGCTGTTCACCGCGGCCTGCGGCCTGCTGGAAGGGGTCCTGCGCTATATGAGCCAGCACCATCTGCTGGACTCCAATATTCATCTCGCCAGCTTCGACGATCACTATCTGTACGATTCACTTTCCCTGCGCATTGATACCGTGCAGCAGGATAATCGCCAGCTGGCCTGGCACTGCTACGATCTGCTCAGCCAGCTGATCGACGGCCAGGCGCCGGAGCCGCTCCAGCGCTATCTGCCCGCTACCCTGCAGTTTCGCCATGTCTGACGACGCCGGCGGCGATTAGCGTTTTCGCCGGGCGCGCGCCGCCTGCCTCAGCGTCAGCAGCACGCTGGCGAGCACCACGCCGAGGCCAATTGTTACCTGCCAGCGGTAAGCCATCAGCAGCGAGGGCAATCCGCCGTCCGGCGCCAGCATCACGAGATTCCAGCCCGCCAGGCCGGCATTGCCGTTCAGCGCCCGGCTTAACATCCGCTGATGCGGGGCGAAGGGCTGAATGGTCTGGTAATGGCTGCCGAACAGCGGCGGCTGCATCTCCCGCGGGAATTGTGCCTGCACCTGGGCCAGCACGCTGGCCGGCAACGCATGCGATGCCGCCAGCAGATGCCCGTCGCCATTCACCAGCAGTAGCCGATAATGCCGCTGCCGGGCCAGGGTATGCAGATCGGCGCGCATCACCGCCAGCGGCCAGGTCGCTTCCCGCTGCGGAGCGGGGGTGTTCATCCGCTGTTCAAGGCGTTCCGCCACCCACCGCGCATCCTCCTCCAGCTGCCGGGTATGCATCTCACGGTAAACCTCTCTGGCCGGCAGGTTCACGCCCCGACTGAGGATCAGGATCGCCAGTCCCGCCAGCAGGCTGACGATAATGCCCTTTCTCCCCGGTCGCGAGAGCGGCGAGGATTTGATTAAGGATGGTGTATTCATACGACTCCAGAAACAGGGGGCAAGGCGTGGCCCCCTGGCGAATGGACAACAAAAGTCGCGAAACTGTACAGGATGCGCAGCGCGGGAAAAATAGACAGCCGGCGCCTGGCGGGACGTATTTTGTTTATTTCTGGACAGGGCTGGCGGCAACGACGCGCTTCGCCGTTGCCGCCAGTTGATAAGATTAGCGTTTTTTCCGGTTGCGGCGCATGTCGATGGTCACCGCCGCGACGATAATGATCCCTTTAATAATATCCTGCACGTAGGCATCGACGCCGACAAAGGTAAAGCCGCTCTTGATCAGGCCAAGGATCATCGCGCCAATCAGGGTGCCAGTAATGCGCCCCACCCCGCCCATTAAGCTGCTGCCGCCGATCACCGCCGCGGCAATCGCGTCCAGCTCGTAGGACATCCCCATGCTGGACTGGCCACTGCTGACGCGCGCCGCCAGCACTACCCCAGCCAGCCCGGAGAGCGCCCCGGCGATGGTGTAGACGATCACCAGGTATTTATTCACGTTGATGCCGGACACTTTGGCCGAGGTCATGTTGCCGCCGATGGCATACACATATTTGCCATACCGGGTATGCTTCAGCGCAATGTGAAACACTGCGGCAATCACGAAGAAGATGATCACCGGCATCGCCCCCTGGCCTATCGCCGTAAAGCTGTCGGAGAGGAAGCTTATCGGATTGCCCTGGGTGTAATACTGCGCCAGACCGCGCGCCGAGACCATCATCCCGAGGGTGGCGATAAATGGCGGGATGCCGGTTCGCGTCACCAGGAAACCGTTGGTCAGCCCGCACAACAGGCCGACGCCGATCCCCGCGCAAATCGGGATCACCGCCGGCAGGTTGACCAGCGCCGGGAACATTGGCGACAGGCTGTCGGAGGTTTGCGCCAGGCTCGCCGCCACCACCGCTGCGAGGGCGATAACCGAGCCGGAGGAGAGGTCAATCCCGGTGGTGATGATCACCTGGGTGACGCCGACGGCGATGATGCCGATGATCGCCACCTGCAGCACAATCAGCACCAGGCGGTTGGTATTGAGCAGGAACGACTGGTCGCGAACATACCAGCCGGCGATTTCAAAGGTCAGGGCAATCACCAGCATCACCACAAAGATGCCGGTATCTTTCGGCATTTTATGCCGCAAATTAGCGAAGAAGGAGGAACCCTCGCTGGCCGGAGCCGCCGTTAATTTCATATTACTCATTCTCTGTGCCTCAATGGGATGCCAACGACAAAATGGTTTCCTGGTCGGCTTCGTCTTTTTCCAGGATGCCGGTGATACGGCCTTCATGCATCACCATGACCCGGTCACTCATGCCAAGGATTTCCGGCAGCTCAGAGGAGACCATAATGACCGCCACCCCCCGGTTCGCCAGTTCACTGATAAGATGATAAATTTCCGCCTTCGCCCCGACGTCGATGCCGCGGGTCGGCTCATCGAGAATTAAGATTTTCGGTTGCGCTAACAGCCAGCGCGCAATCAGAACTTTTTGCTGATTCCCCCCGCTGAGGTTATTAATAATTTGATCCATCGTCGGCGTTTTAATATTGAGCCGACGGATTTGCTCCATGCAGTCTTCGGCCATTTTCACGTGCTGGACAAAACCGCTCTTGCCGATATATTCCGGCATTTTGACGATACTCATATTTTCCAGCACCGACAGCACCAGAAACAGGCCCGACTTTTTACGGTCTTCGGTTAATAACGCCATTCCCTTTTCAATCGCCACGGAGGGGGAATCAATGGTCACCGGCGCCCCGTCGATCAGCACTTCGCCGCTGTCGAAGCGTTCCATGCCAAACAGGCTTTCCATCACCTCGCTGCGCCCGGCGCCCACCAGCCCGGCCACGCCGAGGATCTCACCGCGACGCACGGTAAAGCTGACATCATGGAACACGCCCTGGCGCGTCAGATTGCGTACCGTCAGCACCTCTTCGCCGATGGTGTTATTAAATTTCGGGAACAGCTGGGTTAATTCGCGGCCCACCATCTGGGTAATCAGCGACTGGCGGGTAAATTCGGTGGTGTTTTTGCTCCCCACCCAGGTCCCATCGCGAAAGACGCTGATCTCATCGGTGATAGCGAAGATCTCATCCATTTTATGGCTGATATAGATGATCGCTTTGCCCTGAGCCCGCAGGTCGCGGATGATGGTGAACAGGTGAGCTACCTCGCCTTCGGTCAGCGCCGAAGTGGGCTCATCCATGATCACAATATCCGCGTTCCATGAGACCGCTTTGGCAATCTCCACCATCTGCTGGGCGGCGATGCTCAGGTCGCCCACCAGCCGGTCGGCGGTTAAGCGAATATTCAGCTTATCCAGCAGCGCCTGGGTCTGGCGGGTCAGCTGGCCGTGGTCGACAAAGCCGTACTTCATCGGCTCGCGCCCCAGCCAGATATTCTCCGCCACCGTCATATGCGGCACCAGATTCAGCTCCTGGTGGATCATCGATATCCCCGAGCGCAGCGCATCCATGGTGTCGGTAAACTCCACCGGCTCACCTTTCACGCGAATCGATCCTTTATCCGGGCGATAGATACCGATCAGGCACTTCATCAGCGTGGATTTACCGGCGCCGTTCTCACCCATCAGGGCGTGCACCGTTCCCGGGCGCACGCGTAATGAGACATTATCGAGCGCCTTCACGCCGGGGAAGAACTTACTGATACCTTCGGCTTCAAGGGCAAAAGCGTTCATACATCCACCTCCGTACAGCGGGTTGGCCAGGATTATTTCTGATTACGATTGGTAAATTCAGCCATGTTCTCTTTGGTGATCAGCTGATACGGCACGTCGATGATTTTCTCCACTTTCTCACCGTTCGCCAGCTTGATGGCCGCGTCTACGGCGCCCTCACCCTGGCCTTTCGCATCCTGGAAGATGGTGGCGATCATCTTGCCGCTCTTCAGCATCTGCAGCGCATCCGGGGTGCCATCCACGCCGGCGATAAGAATATGGTTCGGGTTTTTACCCAGCGCCTGCAGGGCGCCGATCGCCATTTCATCGTTGTTGGAGGCGATGGCCTGGATATCCTCGCCGCTGGTCATCCAGTTGCTGACCACGTCCACGGCGTCATTGCGGGTGAATTTCGCGGTCTGCTTCTGCACGATTTTGATGTTCGGGTATTTGGCGACAACCTCTTCCACCCCTTTGGTGCGGTCGCGAGTGGATTCATTCGCCAGGTCGCCGAGCAGGATCGCCACATTGCCCTTACCGTTCATCGCTTTCGCCAGCGCTTCCATCTGCAGACGGCCGGCGAGAATCGAGTCCGACCCCACATAGGCCATCTTGTCGGTCAGCTCCGCCTGCGGGCGACGGTTCACAAATACCAGCGGGATCCCGGCCTTGGTGGCCTGATCCATGATCGGTTTCACCGCATTGGTATCCACCGGGTTAACGATAATGGCGTCCACCCCCTGGCCGATAAAGTTCTGCACCTGCTGCAGCTGCTGGGAGACATCCCCTTTCGCGTCCTCGATCTGCGATTTCACCCCATCTTTTTTCATCTCTTTTTGCATCGAGGTACGCAGGATCGTCAGGAAGTTATCGTCAAACAGCGCCATCGAGACGCCAATGGAGACATCTTTTGCCATAACCACCGCAGGCAGCATGCAGGCTAACAAAGAGGCAACAATCGTTTTCTTAATATTCATAGTTGATCCTTGATTTTGTAGGTACGCCGGTGAATGAAACAAAATGAAAAATTAATTTCAGTCAGGTTGCGACAAATGTCTGTTGTGACGGCGACGGCGCTGCGGGGTTTTCCGCATTTCGTCGTGATCGGAATCACAAATAATGGCTGTTTTATCACCACTTTTTTGAAACATCAGTCCATTTATGCCACACCATGAATTCCAGACCATTTATTTCATTAACAAGACATTTGAAACTTTTATAAGTAAATAACTGAAATGAAAATTTTAAAACTATGCAGTAACAGAATTTTGACAGACATCTAACATTGCTGCATAAATGAGCGAAAAATGAGAGGCAGACAACGCTTTAAAGCGATTGCCCCCGGCGGGGTTGGCATTTACCCGCCGGGGAAATCAGTGTTGTCAGGAAGGGAGGCGCCGCACGCCTTAGTCCACGTTCTCGGCGCTGTAGAGGATAAAGTCGACTTTCCCGTCGGCATAGGTTTGCGGCTGATAGCCGGACTCCAGATGGCGCAGCATCAGGTCGATCGCCAGCTGGGCGTGCTGGCGGGTGTTCTGATCGAGCGTTAACGCCAGGCTGCCCCGGGCCAGCTGCTGGCGGGTGGTATTGTAGCGCTCATGGGTGATCCAGCAGACGTCGCTTTCGCGGCGGTGGCGAGCCAGCGCCTCGGCTATCTGAGTATTGCCAAGCCCGGTGTTATAGATCCCGACAATATGCCGGCTGCGGCACAGAGCCTGCTCCAGCAGGCGGGTGATCTGCTCCCGCCGCTCCTCGCCCGCCAGCACCTCATTAAGCTGCAGGTGGGGAAAGCGCTGGCTCAGCACCTCGCGGAACCCCTGGATGCGCAGGCGATGCGCGCTGTAATCCTCCCGGCCGCTCACCATCAGCACCTCCCCGGGCCGCGGCGTCATTCTCCCCATCATTAACCCCGCGGTGCGGCCAGCCTGCAGCTGATTGATCCCGACGTGGCAGAGCCGGTCGGCGCCGGGCAGATCCGTCGCCAGGGTGATGGCGGGGACGCCCGCTTCCCGGCAGCGGCGCAGCGCGTCATGCACCACAGGGTGGTCATTGCCGAAGACGATGATCCCCTGACGCTGCTGGCAGCTGCGCATAATGCGCCGGGCCAGGGTCGCCGGCTGCGACTCCGGGACAAAGGTGCGGTGCAGGGTCAGACGGCGATAGCCGAGGCTATCCGCGACGGCGGCGAAATCCTGCGCCAGCTGCGGAAAAAAGAACGAGTCATTGCTGCTGAGAAAGAGCTCAATCTGCCACGGAAAGCGGTGCTCCTCCGGCAGGATCCGCTTCAGCCCCGCCTCCCGCGCCGCCTGCAGCACTTTGCGCGTGGTCTGCGGCGATACGCCGCCGCGTTCGTTCAGCACCCGGTCCACAGTGGCCACGCCGACGCCAATCTGTCTGGCCAGCATCGCCAGTGACATGTTTTTCATCGCCCCTCTCTTCAATGATGGAAATACATCAAAACGGCAGTGTCAGTGAGTTTAGCAAACCGATTATGGTGGCACCGTCCCTTCGCCATTCTGGAGAAAAATAATGAATTGCAAACGTTTTGCCCTGGTAGGCAGTGGTTTTATCGGTCAGGTTCATGCCGCCAGCCTCGCCCGTCATGACGGGAGCGAGTTGACGATGGTAGCCGATGTCGCGCCGGAGCGCGCCCAGGCGCTGGCCGCCCGCTATGGCGCCCGGGCGGTGACAGTGAGCGAGGCTCTCCGTAGCGACGCCATCGACGCTGTGCTGATCGCCAGCTCGACCCCGTCGCATGCCGAACTGCTGGAAGCCGCCGCCCGGGCGGGCAAGGCGGTCTATTGCGAAAAACCGATCGACCTCTCCCTGGCGCGCGCCCGCGAGGTGGTGGAGCGGGTGCTTCCCCTGAACGTGCCGGTCACCGTCGGCTTTAACCGGCGCTTCGACAGCAGCCATCAGCAGCTCCGCCGCCAGCTGGAGCAGGGCGCGATCGGTCGGGTGGAGCTGGTGCAGATGGTCTGCCGCGCCTCCAGCATGCCGCCGCTCGACTATCTGCGCAGCTCCGGCGGTCAGATGCGCGATCAGGCGATTCACTTCTTCGACCTTCTGCGCTTTCTCACCGGCGATGAAGTGCATACCGTGGCGGCGATGGGCGCGGCGCTGGCCCTGCCGGAAATCGCCGAATTTGGCGATGTTGACACCTCCATCCTGATGATGCAGATGCGCGGCGGCGCGCTGGCGCAGCTGGACAACACCCGCCGCACCGGCCACGGGTATGATGAACGGATCACCCTGCTGGGCGCAGAGGGCGCGCTGGAGTCCGGCAGCCAGTCGCCGGCGGGCCCTACCCTGTGGCGCGGCAATCAGCGCATTGAACCAGGCCTGTGGCCGGACTGGTTCAGCCGGGTGCAAGGATCTTATTACCAGCATCTTGACGCCTTTATCCGCGCTCTGAATGGCGAAACCGTGGCCGACCTGCCCGGCCTGGTGGACGGCCTGCAGGCGCAGGCGATTGCCGAAGCGGCGGTTCAGTCTCTGCAGCGCGGCCAGTTTGTCGCCGTCGACGACTGTCGATGAGGGGTTGCGTGGCACCAGCTATCAGGCTCTGAACCTGCCTTTATGCCGGGCGGCGGCAACGCCTTGCCCGGCCTACATAGCACAGGCATTAATCCGCTTTAATATCAAACGGTTGCATAGATATCCCAGGCCCGCGCAAGCGCAGCGCCGCCGGGCAAGGACAGCCGGCACCGTGCGCGTCCCGCTGCCGGGCAATGGCGGACACGCTCGCGCTGCCTGCAAACCAAAGCCCGGCCGGCCCCTTAGCGTTCTTCGTTAAACACCGCGCCCACCTGGCGCCGCACCTCATCCATCACCTGCAGATTCTGCAGCACCCGACTGAGCGGCCGCAGCGGCGAGTCCTGCAGCCCCTGACCGACGCACCAGGCAAAATGCTCCGCCTGCCAGAACAGCTGGTCGTAGCGATTGCGCGGCTCTTCCCAGCGCAGCGCCTGCCCGCCCTGGCTGGCAGCGAGGGTGAACCCGCCGGGGGCGTAAAACTGACCGTCGATCGTCAGGGTCGCCTGGCGTCCGGCCACCACCGCCCCGCCCGGCGTGTTGCTGAACAACGTCGTGTTTAACAGCCCCTGCATCCCGTTCCGCCAGCTGAACAGCATCGACGTCTGACCGTTAAGCCCCTCTGCCGTCGCGCTGCCGCGGGCGACTATCTCCTGCGGCATACCGCCCACCATTAGCGCAAACGAGGTCAGATAGCTGCCGAGATCCATCATCGGCCCGCCGGCAAGGTCGGCATTAAAGATGCGGTGGTCGGTAGTAAAATACTCGCCGTGATCGGCCAGCAGGGTATGCAGGTCGCCGAGCACCCCATCCTCCAGCAGCTGGCGGATCACATCATACTTCGGCGCGTAATCGCACCACATCGCCTCCAGCGTCAGTTTTCCCTGGCGGGCGGCTTCGGCCTGCAGTTCACGTCCTTCGCCAAGGTTGAGCGCGAAGGGCTTCTCAATCAGCACGTGTTTGCCCGCCTTCAGCGCCTGCATGCCGTCGGGAAAGTGATGGTTGTGCGGCGTCGCAATATACACCGCATCAATATCCGGACGCGCCAGCATCTCCGCCACATGGCCGTAAGCCTGGGGGATCCCCCATTCCGCGGCTACCCGGTCGGCCTTCGCCTGGCTGCGGGAGGCAACGGCCACCACCTGCTGCCGGCTCTGGGTTTTCAATGAGTGCACAAAACGCTCGGCGATCCAGCCTGGACCGATAATGCCCCAGCGCAGGGAGGGAATGCTCTGCGCCGCCGGGCGGCGCGGGGTCGGTAATTGTGAGGGAAACATAGCGGCTCCTTAATCCTTAACCACGTTAACCCAGCGACGGCTGACCATCGAGGCTTCAATCGCCGACAGCACGCGCTGATTCTGTAAACCAAATTCAAAGCTGGGATAGCAGTCGTCGTCCCCGCAAATCCCCTGCACCAGGTCATGCACTTCAATCACCTTGACGTCAAAATAGCCCAGCCCGCCGCCGCCAAAATCGAAGCCGAAGAAGCCGGCATAGGCCGGGATCTGGCTCCCGGCATACAGCGTTTTAAAGCCGCGGTCGTGTTTGTCATCGCGGAAGCGATAGACCTGCAGTTCGTTAAAGCGCTCCCCGTCCATATACAGCGTGCCTTCGGTGCCGGAGACCTCCCAGAACACGCCGAAGATGCGCCCGGCGGCGATGCGCGAGGCCTCAATCACCCCCGCGGCGCCGCTGTCGAAATTGACCAGACACTGAACCTGATCGTCATTTTCCACTTCCCGCCACTCGGCATCGGCCGCGACCCGGCTGGCATACCCGGCATCGGTCTGCGGTACCGGACGCTGGCGCAGACAGGTTTGCGCGCTGGCGGTTACTTCACGGATCCCGCCCATCAAAAACTGGGCGACGGACAGGGTATGGGCGCCGAGGTCGCCAAGCGCCCCGCTGCCGCCGAGGGTTTTCGAGCAGCGCCAGGACCAGGGCAGGTTCGGGTCGTTATAAAACCCCTGATCAAAGGTGCCGCGAAAGCGCACCGGTTCGCCAATATCGCCCCGGGCGATAATCTGCTTTGCCAGCAGCGCCGCCGGGGTTTTGATGTTGTTAAAGGCCACCATGGTCTTCACCCCCGCGCGCCGGGCCGCCTGCGCCATCTCCTGCGCCTGCTGCTCGTTAACCGCCAGCGGCTTCTCGCAATAGACATGTTTACCCGCCGCGATCGCCGCCATCGCCATCGTGTAGTGCAGATGGTTCGGCGAGGTAATATCCACCACGTCCACCAGCGGATCGTTCACCAGTTCGCGCCAGTCACCGTAAGCCTTCTCCGCCCCCAGCTTCACCGCATGACGTTCGGCCAGCGCCTGATCCTGATCCGCCAGCGCGTAAAGATAGGGGCGCTTCGGCAGATCGGGATAGAACATGGCCGCGCGACGGTAAGCGTCGGCGTGCGCCTGGCCCATAAAACCGGAGCCGATGAGACCAATATTTAACCGCGCGCTCATGATGCGTGCTCCTCTGATGATGAAGGGGACGAGAAATGGTGTGCCAGCCAGGCGAAGGCGCGGCGGGCGGTGGCCAACGGCGGCGCCATCGCCGGGTCCTGCTCGGCTTCGATAATCAGCCAGCCGCGGTAGTCGCTGTCGCGGGCAAAGTCGAGGATCGGCGCATAGTCGATGCAGCCGTCGCCTGGGATGGTAAACAGCCCGGCGCGCACCGCCTCGTTAAAGCTCAGGTTTTCGCGATACAGGCGCCCCAGCACCTGCGGACGGACGTCTTTCAGATGCAGATGGCGTATACGGTGACCATATTTTTCCAGCACGCGCGGGATATCGACCCCGGCGACGAAGGCGTGTCCGGTATCAAACGCCAGCCCGACGTTGTCATGGGTCTGTGACAGAAACCGCTCCAGCTCATCGTCGTGCTCCACCAGCATCATCAGGTGATGGTGATAGGCCAGCCGCAGACCGTAGTCCCGCAGCAGCAGGTCGGCAAAGGTATTCAGCTTATGGCAATACGCCGTCAGACTGACGCGGCTTAACGGCGGTGAGAGCGAGATCGGCTCATCAAGCGGCGTTTCACCGGGCAGTTGCCCGCACTCGCCATAGACCATGACCCTGGCGCCGAGCTGCTGGAGGAGCTGCGCGTGGCCCCGCACCGCCTCCAGCTCCGCTTCCACGCTGCGGTCAGCCAGTAAGCCGCTGTACCAGCCGGACGCCAGCCGCAGGTCAGCCGCCGCCAGCAGAGGCCCCAGCGTCTCCGCCTGGCGGGGAAACTTGCGCCCTAACTCAATGCCCTGAAATCCCGCCTCCCGCGCCTCGCGCAGACAGGTGTCGAGAGGGATATCGCCGCCTAAATCCTCCAGCACATCGTTGGTCCAGCACAGGGGGCTAATGCCCCACTGCAGGTGCTCTGTCGCCATGTTTATCTCCTTTTCAGCCAGTCGTCTGGTGTGCCGTCACTATAAGCAGGCGACGACCAGCGATGAAAACGGAGAAATGATGTAAATCCATCATTGCCGCGGGCGGAATATCCGTTGTCGCCAGTAGCCCTGAAAAATTAATGGAAATAATGCTTGCCGCAGGCTTATTTTGCAGATAAAAATTACTGGCTTAATAACCCGTTTCAGAGGTTATCCCTTTCATTCGAAATATGATGATAGCAATATGAAAAAAACTCAATACCGCACCAGCGCGGGCTTTAGCCCTGCGCCCAGGTCTGGCCTGCTGTTATTTGCGTAAGTGACAAATAATCGCTTTTAAAACATCAATTACTTAACATTCTCTCTGCAATAATATGACAAGCAGCGGGAAGATACGGTGATAAATAAAATCAGGGTAATGATGTTTTTACAAATAAATAACCCTTCGCCTTTCTGCTCATTATTTGTCAGGAATGGCTGCGGTTATATTTATTCTGACGCCCCCGGAGAATACACCAATGTGTATCAACCTTTATGACAATGCGCGCCGCTATCGCAATGAGAAACAATAAGATGAATAAGACCTGGCTTTTCACCACCCTCACCCTGGCGCTGGTCGCCGCCGCGCCGGCCCACGCCATTAGCGCGAAATACCGGGAGCAGCTTGAACGCTCCGGCTGTACGCAGATGACCGACGGGACCACCTGCGATATTCATAAAACCAAAGCCGAGAATGCCGCCGCCGCGCAGCAGGCCAGCAGCGGCTTCGGCCCCTGGCTGGGCACCTGGTATGTTTATACTGAATATGGCGATAAAATTGATGAGATTACCGTCACCGCTAAAACGGTGAAAACTCATGGTCATCTGGTGGAGGACGCAAAAGCGAGCCAGGGTAAGCTGACTTTCCGGGTGAAAAACTCAACCTTTACTCTCAACGATGCCTTTAACGGCAACTGGACAAACGGCAGCCAGCGCGGCACGTTGCAAAAAATAGAGTAAACTCTCTGCTCCCCGGCGGGGGCACACCATGCCGATAGACTGCGGTGACCGGTTCATCCGGCCAGGCAAGCAATGTGATGTGACGCATGCGGGGAGACCTCCCGGCGCGGGCCGGGAGGGAGTGCAACAGATTACTTCTGCGGACGCATGGCCGGGAAGAGGATTACGTCGCGGATGGTATGGCTGTTGGTAAACAGCATCACCATGCGGTCGATACCGATGCCCAGACCGGCGGTCGGCGGCAGGCCGTACTCCAGCGCGGTGACGTAGTCTTCGTCATAGAACATCGCTTCGTCATCGCCCGCCGCTTTGGCGTTGACCTGATCCTGGAAACGCTGCGCCTGATCTTCCGCATCGTTCAGCTCGCTGAAACCGTTACCGATTTCGCGGCCGCCGATGAAGAACTCGAAGCGGTCGGTGATTTCCGGGTTCACGTCGTTGCGGCGCGCCAGCGGGGAGACTTCCGCCGGGTATTCGGTAATGAAGGTCGGCTGGATGAGGTGCGCTTCCGCCACTTCATCGAAGATTTCGGTGACGATGCGCCCCAGACCCCAGCTTTTCTCTACCTGAATGCCGAGAGATTCCGCCAGCGCTTTCGCCGCGTCGAAGTTATCCAGATCCGCCATGTTGGTTTCCGGACGATGTTTTTTGATCGCCTCGCGCATGGTCAGTTTTTCAAACGGCTTGCCGAAGTCAAACACCTGGTCGCCATACGGCACTTCGGTTTTGCCCAGCACCGTCTGCGCCAGGGTGCGGAACAGCGACTCGGTCAGTTCGATCAGGTCTTTGTAGTCCGCGTACGCCATGTACAGTTCCATCATGGTGAACTCTGGGTTATGACGTACCGAGATCCCTTCGTTGCGGAAGTTACGGTTGATTTCAAACACGCGTTCGAAACCGCCGACCACCAGACGTTTCAGATACAGTTCCGGCGCGATGCGCAGGTACATATCGAGATCGAGCGCGTTGTGATGAGTGATAAACGGACGGGCGGACGCGCCGCCAGGGATCACCTGCATCATCGGGGTTTCCACTTCCATAAAGCCGCGAGCCACCATGAACTGACGCATGGTCGCGAGGATCTGCGAGCGGATGCGGAACGTATGGCGCGACTCTTCGTTAGCGATCAGATCCAGATAGCGCTGGCGATAGCGGACTTCCTGATCCTGCAGGCCGTGGAATTTATCCGGCAGCGGGCGCAGGGCTTTGGTCAGCAGGCGCAGCTCGGTGCAGTGGATGGAGAGTTCGCCGGTTTGCGTTTTGAACAGCTTGCCGCGGGCGGCAATGATGTCGCCGAGATCCCATTTCTTAAACTGTTCGTTGTAGACGCCTTCCGGCAGGTCATCGCGGGCCACGTACAGCTGGATACGGCCGCCGACGTCCTGGAGGGTGACGAAGGAGGCTTTGCCCATCACGCGGCGGGTCATCATCCGGCCGGCCACCGCAACTTCAACGTTCAGGGAAGCGAGTTCATCGTTATCCTTCGCATCGAATTCAGCGTGCAATTGGTCAGAGGTATGATCGCGACGGAAATCGTTGGGGAAAGCTACGCCCTGCTCACGCAGCGCAGCCAGTTTTTCGCGACGAGTTTTCAGTTCATTATTAAGGTCAATGGCCTCATCGGCACCTTGTGCTTGTTGTTCAGACATATGGGTTCCTCATAACCTTGCTTTCAAACTAGCTTCGATAAATTGAACCAGGTCACCCTTCCGCGCGGCCTGTCTCCGGCTTTACACCGAAGAACAAGAGTAACGAATCTGGCTTCACTTCAAGCTGATCTCACTCAGCTATGCCTTCACTAACGGTATTTTTTATCGTTGGCTTCCGCGCCTGCCAGAATATCCTCCTCCTGTTCACTACGCTGTGCAAGGAGCGGCTTTGCGCTCCGCTGTTGATGGAATACCCCCGGTCGCGCTGCGCTTACCGGGGCGATAAATCGCGCTGGCCGATAGCCCGCCGGGACGCGCATCAGGCGCCGCCGCCGGGAAGTTCGCCAGCCGCCGCGCGGCGTTTGCCGACGCTACAGGCTGCGGCAAAGGCGATAATCACCATCACCGCCACGCAGCCGAGGGTCCATTCCCCCATCTGCGAGAAGAAATGCTGATAGGCGGCAATCGCCGTATCGCTGATTTGCGATTCGGTGGTCTGCTGGGCGACCACGCCCGCCAGCCAGTTGGCCACCGCGCCGGTGGCCAGCATGTAGATCCCGGTCAACACCCCGGTGACGCCGGGCATGTTCAGGCGGGTGATTTGCGCCATCGCCACCGGGTCGATAAACAGTTCGGCAAAGCCCATCATCGCCAGCCCGGCGACCATCATGCCCATCGAGGCCTGACCGTCAGCGGCGCCGTGGCGGGCATTAAGCGCCAGCAGCATAAAGCCGCCGCCCATCAGCAGCAGGCCGAAAGCGAATTTCAACCAGACGCGCAGCACCGAACGTACGCTGCCTTCCGGGCGCATCAGCCACGCCAGTACCACGCCGGCCGCCATCACCGCCACCGCATTAACCGACTGGAACAGCGCCGTCGGCACCTCCCAGTTCAGCAGGCGGCGGTTAACAAAGTGGTCGATAAACAGGCTAATCGAGCTCCCGCCTTGCTGAGCCAGCACCCAGAACAGCGTCCCGGCAAGCATCAGCAGGACGATCTGCCATAGCGCGCGACGATGCTCGGGCGCTTTGATCATGATCCGCGCCACCATCTGGGCGGCAAACAAGCAGACGATCGCCAGCAGATAGCCGGACCAGTTGTTTTGCAGTAGCAGTGTGAAGAACACCGGCGCAAGGCACAGCATCACCAGCAGCCAACCCCAGGTCGGCAGCACGAATTTCACCGCCCGCAGCGCCGGTTTATCGACGCCGCGGGTATGCCGGAAATGGCGGCTGCCGCTTAAGAAAATCATCAGTCCGATGAACATACCGATTCCCGCCAGGGCGAAGCCGATATGCCAGCCGTACCACTGGGCCGCCAGCCCGCAGGCGATGGGCGCGGCGATGGAGCCGACATTGCCGGCGGCGTACAGCAGCGAAAAGCCGCCGTCGCGACGCGGATCGTCGTGGGCGTAGAGTTCGCCAAGCAGGCAGCTGATATTGGATTTGAACAGGCCATAGCCGCAGATAATGATCGCCAGCGCGACGTACAGGCTCCATGCGGAGGTCGACTCAACGCCCAGCACCACGTGGCCGAGAGTCATCAACAGCGCCCCGGCAATCACCGCCGTGCGGTTGCCGAGCAGGCGGTCGGCAAGCCAGCCGCCGAGAATAGGGGTAACGTAAACCAGAGATGCGTAAGCGCTGAACAGGCTGATGGCGTGGCTGTCGTCAAAGCCAAGCTGGTGGGTGAGGTAGAGGATGAGTAAGGCGCGCATGCCGTAAAAGCTGAAGTACTCCCAGATCTGGATCGCAACGATGTAGTAAATCGCGCGCGGCTGTGAGGGTGTTTTCATGTGTTCTCCTTGCAGCGTGAAAAAGGGAAGTGGCAAGCCACTTCCCTGGTGTGCGTCTATTACTTGTTATTCTCTTCTTTCAGCACTTTAACGGTGTAACGACCATCCGCCTGACGATAGGCGCCGTGGATATCGGTTTCGAAGCCCGGGTAGTGGGCGCCGATTTCGCACAGCATCTGCAGGAACTCCAGCACCGGACGGCTCTCTTCGGTGATCATTTCACCCGGCATCACCAGCGGCACTCCCGGAGGATACGGCAGGATCATGTTGGCGTTGACGCGGCCGACCATCTCTTCGAGGTACACTTCTTCCGTCTGACCGTGCAGCTCTTTCTGGAACGCGGCATACGGGGTCATCACCATCGATGGCAGCACTTCGAAGGCGCGGAACATCAGATCCGGCAGGTTGTGGTGCTCAATCAGTTTGTGAATGTTCTGCGCCAGGTCCTGAATACGCATGTTCTCATAGAATTCAGGATCTTCACGGTACAGCGACGGCAGCATGTTTTTCACCCGCAGGTTCAGGTCGAACGCGCGTTTGAAGTCGGTCAGCGCACGCAGCAGGCTCAGCGCTTTGGTTTTGTCGATACCGATGCTGAACAGGAACAGCAGGTTGTACGGACCGGTTTTCTCCACCACGATGCCGTGTTCGTCGAGATATTTCGCCACGATGCTTGCCGGAATACCGAAGTCATCCATGGTGCCGTCTTTCTTCATCCCCGGGGTCAGCAGCGTGACTTTGATCGGGTCGAGGTACATGTGTTCGTTATCGATGTTTTTGAAACCGTGCCATGCGCTGTCGGAGCGCAGCGGCCAGCATTCAGGGCCGTCGATATGTTCCGGCTGCCATACGTCGAAGAACCAGCCGTCAGACTCGCCTTTCAGACGTTTGATCTCTTTACGGAACTTGATGGAACGTTCGATAGAGCCGTCGATCAGGCGCTTACCGGCGTTGCCTTTCATCATCGCTGCCGCGGTTTCGGTGGACGCCACGATCCCGTAGTGCGGAGAGGTGGTGGTGTGCATCATGTAGGCTTCGTTAAAGGTCTCTTCGTTAACGTCGCCTTTCACGTGGATCATCGACGCCTGAGAGAACGCCGCCAGCAGTTTGTGCGTGGACTGGGTTTCGTAAATCACTTTCCCTTCGACGCGGCCGCCGCTCATCCCGCATTTGCCTTCATAGATCGGCGAGAAGTTGGTGTAAGGCACCCACGCGGAGTCAAAGTGGATGGATTTCACATCCAGGGTTTTCTTGATGAAGTCAGTGTTGTACAGCAGACCATCGTAAGTCGAGTTGGTGATCACCGCATGTACCGGCCAGGTCGCGTTCGGCGTCTCTTTCACACGCTTGGCGATAGTCGCGTGCTGGAATTCGCTCTGCGGGATACCGCCGAGGATGCCGTAGGCGTTACGGGTCGGACGGAAGTAGATCGGCGTAATGTCGCTCATCATCATCAGGTGAGTCAGCGATTTGTGGCAGTTACGGTCAATCAACACGGTGCTGCCGGCCGGCGCGGAGTACATACCGACGATTTTGTTGGCGGTAGAGGTGCCGTTGGTCACCATATAGCTGCGTTCAGCGTTGAATACGCGAGCGATATACTCTTCCGCTTCTTTGTGCGGGCCGCTGTGGTCCAGCAGGGAACCCAGTTCAGAAACCGAAATCGAGATATCGGATTTCATGGTGTTGGAGCCAAAGAAATCGTAGAAGATGCTGCCTACCGGGCTTTTCTGGAAGGCGGTACCGCCCATGTGGCCCGGGGTACAGAAGGTGTATTTGCCTTCACGCACATATTTGAACAGCGCTTTGGTCAGCGGCGGCAGAATGGTGTCGATATATTCGTCAGTGTTCTGTTTGATTTTGTTCGCGATATCTTCCGCAGCGCCCAGCGCATATTCGAAGAAGCGAACCTGCATGCGCAGATCGTTCAGGCTAACGTCCAGCGTGGAGTAGGTGTTAGCGAACGCATACAGCGGCATGTACTCGTTCATTTTGCTGATTTCTTCGCACAGCTCGAGATTGTATTTATCCCAGTCGAAGATCACGCCGCACAGACGAGAGTTGTTTTCGATCAGTTTTAATAAGTCGTCACGGTCGTTCGGGTAGACAATGCGGAAGTCCAGGCGTTCGAGAGCACGATGCAGTTCACGGATGGGTTCTTCTTTGAAGTAAACCCCCATGTGATTCATGATTGCAATAACGTTCATAGTCAAATCTCCAGATGTAGAAAGCCCCTCCCGTCGCGCTATGACAGGTGATGGAAGGAGCCTCAGGAAAAAGGGTTACTGATTAGTGCGCGTTAGCGGGGCTGTTGCTATCCGATGTGTTGTTCTGGCGCTGGTGCATTTTGCGACCGTAGAACATCAGGATAATCAGGCTAACGATAAAGGTGCCGGCCAGTTCGAAGGAGCTTGCGCCCATCAGCGCGATGAAGCAGAACACGCAACCCAGTACCGAACAAATCAGGCTGACAAAGTTACGGATGTTGATGCCTTCAAAACGAATCAGGTCAACACAGGAGTAGAAGTAAGGCAGCATGGTCAGCAGTACCGCGATACCGGTCAGTTCGCCGAACAGGTCAGAGGCTTTACCACCGGCGGAGTTCATCAGGGTAATCAGTACCATCAGCGCGGTCATTTTCACTGCGGCCAGCAGCAGGCCTTTTTTCGGGATACCGTTGCTATCAACTTCGCCATACACTTTCGGGAAGTTACCGTCGTTGGCGGCGCGGACACCGGCCTGGCCAACCAGCATCATCCACGAGCCCAGAGAAGTCAGGCAGGCAAAGGCGGTGAAAGCGGATACCATCGGCGCAGCCCAGCCGCCGAGAATAGTAGAGGCGCTAATCGCGAACGGCGCACCCGACGCGGCCATCTGAGAAGCAGGATACATACCGGCGATAACCTGAGTCGCGGCGATATAGACGATACCGGCCATCGCAGTACCCAGCATGGTAGCCAGCGGTACGGTACGTTTCGGGTTTTTCACCATCCCGGTACTCACGGCGGCGGATTCTACGCCAACGAAGGCCCACAGGCAGAGCAGGATACTTTTAATGACCGCGTGGCTATCGGTGGTGCTGGAGGTGTTCCAGTTCGCCTGATAGGTAGCGACATCAAACCAGTGCCAGCCGACGACCGCGGTCATCACCACTGGAATAAGCACCAGCACCAGACCAATGGTGGTCAGACGGCTGACCCAGGTCCCGCCGAGCATATTAACGAAAGTAAAGATCCACACGATGGCAATACAGGCAATCCCTGCTGGCACCGGGTTATTTAAAATGGGGAAGAACGTAGACAGATAAGAAACCGCGGTAATCCCGATAGCCAGGTTACCAATCCAGTTTGCATGATAATAAAGCACACCGGTCTGGAAACCGAATGCCGGAGATATTTCCCCTGCGTAAGCAATTGGGCCACCCTGCTGCGGGTTTTTAGTGGCCAGTCGGGCATAAACATAAGCCAGAGACATCGCACCAATAATTGAAATTACCCAGCCCCAAATGGCAATACCACCGATGCTGGCCAGGTTCGCAGGTAATAATGCAATACCGCTCCCCATCATATTACCGGCGACAACACCGGTACAGGCAAATAGCCCGATCTTCTTGGCAGAACTCATGGTTGTTTTTCTCCTAAGTTTATTTGGGAGGTACAGATCATGATACAGAACCATTAATTGACCCGACCAACTGCCAACAAGATTACTGATTTGTACGAGATAAGTCCTAAAGATAAAGTGAAATAACAACAAACATCAGACAAATGATATTTTGACCTTTTTCGCTTAACATATAAACATGACAACAGGGTGTCAGAAAAAGATAAACATTATTGTTTTACATGCACTTAAACCAGATGCGGCGTGTTGCCGAACTGTTATTTAAAGCCTCCTGAATGCTAAATACAAATAACAACAAGAGGCTTCATGAGAAACATAAATTTAACCTCATCATGCCCAAAACCTTGCACACGATGAGGGTTTACTTATTCTGAAGAGAGGAAATTATCGAGATACGGAACCACCCGGTTGACCGACGTCTGGAAAACCCCGTTTTCAATCCAGTACAATGTGTCTCCCCCGGGGCGTAAATTAAACGCCGTAATGTAAGAATCTGCTGCCAGCCGGTTCTCACCTTTCATCTCATAGACTTTGCCTAACAGCACATAATTCAGCCACGACATCTCTAAATCGATCGCACTGTTAATCGCGGTATTCGCTTCATCGACTTTGCCCTTCCCCAGCAAATCCACCGCTTTTATTTGATAATAAATCGCCATGTCTTTAATACCCGGCATCTCCCCTACCCGCTCAACTTCGCTATAGAGGGCTGCCAGCTGTTTATCATCCAGCGGCTGTTGCGAATGGCGTAATACATCCACCAGCGTCTTTTCGGCATACGCATAAATAAAATCAGGTGCCCGTTTAATCACATCATCCAGCAGGCTGCTGGCCTTACTTAATGAGTCAACATCGCCCTTCATTAACAGCTGATGCGACTGGTAGAAATAGGTTAACGCCACGCTTTGCGACGGCTGATACTGCCTGAGCATCGCCTGCATCCGCGCCGGCCACGGCTGCGTCAGGGCATCCGACAGGCTGTTCATCAGATCGTTCTGGATGGTGAGCTGGTTGTCATTGGTCACAAAGTAGCGCTTATCGAGCATCGTCGAGCTGTCGGCATTATCCACCAACTGGACCGACATAAAGCACTGCTGCGCCCGGTAGTGGCGCTGATTGACGAACTCAATGGTTAGCGTTTTACCGGAACTGCTCGGCTCATTGATGTTGTAGTCCGTTTTGTCATGCACCATAAAGGTCGAGAAGGTGTTCAGCGAGGTGGTGATCAGGCTGGCCAGGCCGACCGCGTAGGAGTGCTGCGACGACCAGTTGGTACAGGAGTTACCATTCACCAGGTGGATATCGATATCGCGCGGATTAAGCAACAGGCGCGCCTTGTTGACCGGCGGCCGCGATTCCATGCTCGACAGCGCCACCAGCGCCACGCAGGTGCCCAGCGCCAACAGGAACAGTCCCCACACCAGGGCGGTGGTGAGCCGTTTACGCACTGACGGCGCGCTGGCCACTGTCGGAGCGGGAGCTGGCACGGCGGGATCGGCGGCGGAGACGGGCGCATCGGGCGGCGCACCGGCAGCCGGCGGCGCGGTCGCGGCGACCGAAGGCGAAGGCGTCAGCGCCTCCATCTGTGGGGCGAGTTCCTCCCCTTCTTCGGTGCACCAGATCACCGGCACCGTGAGCTTATACCCCCGTTTGGGTACCGTCGCGATGTACTCAAGGCTAACGTCGTCGCCGTCTTTGAGCGACTTGCGCAGTTCAGAAATACTCTGCGTGACGACGTGGCTGGTCACAACGTTCCGGGTCCAGACGTTTTCGATAAGCTCGTCCCGACTAAGCACTTCCCCCGGATGGCGAGCGAAAAAGACCAGAAGGTCGATTAAACGCGGTTCAAGGGTAAGCTGGCGCCCCTTCCTGCTGATTTGGTTTACAGAGGGGGTTACCAGCCATTCACCGACGCGAACAACAGGTTGTAGCATACAAGAAAGCCCCAGACAAAAAGGGAAAGGCGCGATGATAACACATTTGTCCTACCTATTTTTGCCAGGGGTCACTCCCTCAGGCATTAGGTTGGAATTCGCCTTTTAGCGACAATAAAAAGCAATATTTCATTAACATCGTGATCATCAAATTCATATATAGCGATAAAAAACGTTTTCGCTTCCGCTTAGCCGTCGGAACGTGGGCAGCGGAAAAAAATAAGCCCGGAGGCGTAATGCGCTCCAGGCTCAGTCAGTGGCGTGCCGTTATGGCACGCGGAAGAATCGATTATTTATACACTTCCGCTGTGGCTTCAAAGTTAGGACCATGCTCACGCGCAGCAGTAATCACGTAGTACTTTCCGCCTTTCTCATCGGCCAGCTTGGAGAGCTGATCGTGCAGATCGGAAGGTGAAGAGAACTGCCCACCTGACGGCCCCACCGAGATCGGTCCGACCTTGGTCAGTTTAAAGTGTTTAGCTTCTTCTTTGGTGATCAACTGCGCGGCGGACGCGCCAAACGCAACGGCGGAAAGGGCTAACGCGACTATCACTTTTTTCATCCTGCAATCTCCTTGGAATGGGCCTTAGATCAGGCTCTTTCAGTATAGACGGCGATTTAATAAGCGTGCTACCGGTGCGCTGATTTTTTGGCCGCAGCGTTCAGTAACGCGGCGGCACCCCTTCCGGGCGGGTCTTAAAGCGCCGGTGCAGCCACATATATTGTTCAGGCGCCATCAGGATGCACTGTTCGATAATCTGGTTCATCCACGCCGCGGTAACCTCGGCGCTGGCCAGCGGCGGCGTGCGCTCCGGCGTCAGGGAGATCAGCTCATATCCCATACCGTTGGGTTTGCGTCGCGGAACAAACGGTACAATCGTCGCCCCGGACATCTTCGCCAGCATCCAGGTGCCGGTGGTGGTCGCCGCCTGCTCGACAGCAAACAGCGGCGCAAAAACGCTGCTGGCCGGCCCGTAATCATGATCCGGCGCGTACCAGAGGATCTCTCCCTCTTTCAGCGCCCTGACCATGCCTTTCAGATTTTTTCGATCCAGCATGGTCTTGTTCGAGCGCAAGCGTCCCCAGGTCTGCAGCCAGTCAATCAGCGGGTTATCATTGGGCCGGTAGACGCCGATCCCCGGGGTAAACATGCCATACATTCTCGCCCCCATTTCGAGGGTCAGAAAATGGATACCGATCAGTAAGATGCCCTGCTTTTGTTCCAGAAGTTCGACCACCTCGTTTACGCCGCTGGTCTCGGTCCAGCGCGCCACCCGGTGCGTCGGCCAGAACCAGGCCATGCCGGTCTCCATCAGCCCCATGCCCAGCGATTCAAAGTTTTTCACCAGCAGTGCCTCACGCTCGGCGACGCTCATCGCGGGAAAGCAGAGTTCGAGATTACGTCTGGCAATCCGTGCGCGGCTTTTCATCACCCGCATTGCCAGCCGCCCGAGCGCAGTGCCCAGTCGGTAGATCACCGGATACGGTAATTGCACCAGCAGCCATAAGAGGCCAATTCCCAGCCATAACAGCCAGTAACGCGGGTGCAACAGCGCGCGGGAAAATTTGGGTAAATTTGACATAGTAATCCTGTTAATTCACTCAATAATAGCTGAGCAAAAACCGCGAAATAAAGTAGCGGATCCTGCCGGTTGTATTTTTCCAATTCGTGCGGTAACACTAAGACACAAAGCACGATATTATACGTTGTTCAATCACTAATTTCAGTCTTGTGATTGCGGCTACTCTATTATTAGCCACTTCGCGTAAAACTTCCTTTTTTATGCATAAAAAAATAAACCAGACCTCTACAGCGCGACTGGTTGCCCAAAAAACAAACAGCATATTTTCTCATCGCCTGTTGCATTGGCCCCGTGGTTGCTCTGCAGCACGGAGATAACGTGCTGCGCGGCGGGATGTTCAACGTCATTTGTGACGCCTTCATGCGGTTATTTGTGACTCGGGCAAAGGTTAAGCATCGACATTGCGGATCCTTTTCCCAGATATGCTACGTTTACAGCGCTCATTCGACGCAAGTGCCTTTGCCGACGTCGTCGCTTTCAGAAGCCATAGTGAGAAGGAACTATGACAATGAATTATCAATTAGTGAAGCAAGTCAGAGAAAATAACATATTAAGAAAAAGCTTCATTGACCTTGCCGTTAAGACTTTCGACCTGTCTTTTGAAGAGTGGTATCAGCAAGGTTACTGGACCGACGCCTATATCCCCTACGCCTTTGTCGAACGTAATAAAATTATCGCTAACGCCTCGGCCAACATCATCGATCTGCGCTGGCAGGGCGAGCCCCGGCGGTATATTCAGATTGGTACCGTGATGACCGAACCGGACCACCGCAATAAGGGATTAGCCGGCCAGCTTATCCACCATATTCTGCAGGACTGGCAGCAGAAGGCGGACGCCTTCTTTTTATTTGCCAATCCCACCACGGTGGATTTTTACCCCAAATTTGGTTTCACCCGCAGCGAAGAGCATCAATATATTATGCCGGTCGCTCCGCGCGCTGGTGATTTTCGCAAACTGGATATGGACAGCGCTGACGATGTCGCCCTGCTCCGCCATTACTATGAAAAATCCAACCCGTTCTCACCGCTGCGGGTGGAGCACAACTTTGGCCTGCTGATGTTTTACTGCTCAGCCTTTATGAAGCATTTCGTTTACTATTCGGCAAAAAATGAGGCGGTGGTTATCGCCATGCAAAACGGTCCGGTGCTGATCTGCTTTGACCTGTTCTGCGATGCGGGCAAAAGCCTGTCGACGCTGGTCAACGAGCTGGCCGATGACCATGTTTACCAGGCTATCCTCGGCTTTACCCCCAATGAAGACCGGCTCGGCGAGTACGAGAAGATTGAGGGAGAAGATATCCTCTTTGTCTATGACCAGAAGGAAAACTTGTTTAAAGACAGGAAGTTGATGTTTCCTTTGCTGGCGCATGCCTGACGGCGCCGCGCCGTCAGGCCGATCAGTTATAGGTCACCACGAAGGTCGCGCTGGCGTTCGCCTCACCCGCTGTCACTGCGGGCCCGTTGACCGCTCGCCGCGTCGGGAGACGTAATCCCGATAGCCCTCGCCAACGTAAATCTGCCGTGGCCGGTAGATGGTCAGCGGCGCCTGGTGCATCTCGTTCCAGTGCGCCACCCAGCCGACCGTCCGACCGACCGCGGTGACCACCGCAAACATCGACGAAGGCAGATTCATCGCCTTGAGGATCACCGCGGTATAAAAATCCACGCTCGGCGACAGGCCATTTTCCACAAAGTAGGGATCGGTCAGCGCCACGTCCTCAAGGGCCATCGCCACCTGCAGCAGACGGTCGGACATGCCTACCTCCGCCAGGACCCGATGGCTGGTTTCACGCAGGATATCGGCGCGCGGGTCACGGTGACGGTAGCGTGAGTTGCCAAAACCGAGGCGGCGAAATGCCTGCGGGTCGCGCTTTGCCTGACGCAGAAACGCCGGAACCTGATCGACGCTTTCAATTTCCTCCAGCATCCGCATGCTCGACTCATTGGCGCCGCCGTGCATCGGTCCCCATAATGATGCCAGCCCGGCGGCGACGCAGGCGAATAAGTTCGCTCCGGAGGAGCCCGCCGCGCGCACCGTGGTGGTGGAGGCGCACTGCCCGTGATCGGCATGCAGGACCAGGATCTGGTTCATCGCCTGCTCGATAACCGGATTGAGGACGTACTTTTCGGCCGGGATAGCAAACAGCATCTGCAGGAAATTTCCGGCATAGGAGAGATCGTTGCGCGGATAGGCGGCGGGTTGTTCAATGGTGTACTTGTAGCTCATGGCGGCGATAGTGGGCATTTTCGACAGCAGCCGCGTGGCGGCCAGCGCCCGGTGCTGCGGATTTTCCACGTCCAGAACATCATGATAGAACGCCGCCAGCGCCCCCACCAGAGCACACATCAGCGCCATCGGGTGCGAATCGCGGCGAAAGCCGCTGCACATGCGGGCTATCTGCTCGTGCACCAGGGTATGGCGGGTGATGGTCTCGCGAAACGTTTGATAGCTGGCCTCATCCGGCGCGTCGCCCCGCAGCATGATGTACGCCACCTCGAGAAAATCGCACTGGCGAGCCAGCTGATCCACCGGATAGCCGCGGTGCAATAGCACGCTGTTTTCCGTATCGATCCACGAGATCGCCGACTGGCATCCGGCGGTGTTGGCGAAGCCGGGGTCGTAGCTGCAGAATCCGGAGTGATTCAGCTCGCGTATGTCGACTCCCACATGGCCCCGGGTTCCCGGCACCTGCGGCAGGGTGATGGGCGTCGGTTGCCCGGCAATAGAAAGCGTTAACGGTGTGGTGCTCATCCTGTCAGTTCCCCCAGCAGCTTATCAGCGACCTGAAGTCATTCTTCAGGCGGAAAGACCAACATAACCAATGTGATGCAGCTTATTCATTGATGTCATCACTATGACTCTGACAAAGAGGATATTTTGCTGGCCTTTCCGGGGAAACAGGCCATCTTTCCCCATCCCATCGTCGGATAGCGGCACAAATCGCCAAGGATAAAGGCGATCAGCGCTGTCAAAATTTACGCTGAGTACAGAAAGGATGAAGAGGAGCTACCATGAATTTTGTGCTGTCGATGACGCTTATCTGCATCGCCATCGCCTGGCTGATGATGAGCCTCCTGCCGGTCTAACCGCCCCACAGTGGCCTGGATAACGCCCCCCTTCCGCCGTGGTCTTCACCGCTGAGGTTTCACCAGAGCCAGACAAGAAGCACTGGTTGCATATCAGGCTGTTGCGTTTTTCCGCCCAGGGGTAGGCTAAAGGCCCACTGTTAAGGAGGTGATATGTCTGGACTGATCAACCCACATGCGGCCCCGGAAGAAGCAGCCTATGCGCTGCTGATTGAGCTGGTTCGCGCCCAGCGCGTGCCGCAATATGAAGGCGATATTTCCGGCCTGCTGGCGATATACGACGAAGCCGTTAAACACTTTAAAGAGAAAGAGCCCGAGCGTTAGGCATGGAGGTCGTTGTGCGGGGAGAGGGTGACGCCTGCGGGAGACGCGCAGGCGTTGGCTGGATAGCGGCTTGGGTCATCAGCTGCCGCGGTAGGTAGAGTATCCGTACTGACTGAGCAGCAGCGGGATATGCAGTTTTTGATTTTGCTTTGTGACATTGAAAATAACCGGAATCACCGGGAAGAACGTATTCATGTTTTGGCTTTTAAAATAGTCACCGGTTTTAAACGTCACTTTATAAACCCCCGGCTCCATATTCTCCGCCTGCGGATAGAGCGATTTAATCCGCCCATCGGCATCCGTTTTGCCGGTGGCGATATGCTGCCAGCTCTCCCCTTGCTGCTTATCCAGCTCAATCTGCACACCCGGCGAAGGGAGCCCGGTTTGCTGATTAAGAATGTGTACGCTGAGCGTGCCCTCTGGCGCCGCCAGCGCGCTGAAGCTGAGAAGGGAAATTACGGAGGCGATAACTAATTTCATAATCGTGACCTTTTGGGCAAGTGAAAGTGCCCTAACTATAGTCAGGGCGGCGGGGAAAAAAATTAAACTTTTTGTTATCAGATTGAGTTGATGGGTACTGTCTCCACACACAACACGCTGAACCGGTTTTGTCGTGAGAAGAGGGAGTGTCTTATGTGTGAGTAACCCCGTGCTCTTCGTAACAGGATACGTGGCACTTAATCCGCCAGAGAGGGAAAAAGATTAGCTGGGGTCAAATATCACAAGGTTAAATAATATATGCCGTGGCCTCTGCCGCCTCTAACAGAACAGTGCTTACTGCAAATGGCCTGCCGTATTCGAAATAATCATTTAATATTATTTAACCTACAATTCCAGTGTAAGTAATCACCTGGTTCAGATAATGATTATTATCATTGATTCTCTTGTCGCCACGCCTTCACCATTTCCTTTGTTACCTCTTTCTTGTAGCAAATAGGTGAGTACCCACCAGCTTTGCTCCAGGCACTGCGGCCACCGCACGAGCTGCCGTTCCGGGCGGTATTGAAGGGACAGGCACAGGTACCGGGATAGGATGCGACAGAGTCATCAATAATTCTTTGCCTGACCTGATCATCGCTTAAGGAATTCGATTTGGCGATGGAAATATCTGATGCAAAGACACACACAACAGCGAATACGGAGATGGCGACGAATTTGATGTTCATTTGGATCTTTCCAGGCAGTGGATGAACATCGAGGGTATGCTTTCAAATAGTGTTCAATATTGATCTTTAACAACTGTACTTCACGCCAGCTTAAAATGCGATACTTAACCCAGTCAGACATAACCTAAAGCTATAATGACTATTAGCCTGTTACCGTCAACATATTTTCACATTCCTGCAGAGCGCTTATTCTGCACTCAGCTATAACCAGCATTAACCATTCTGTTCGATATTACAGAGCCGTAATGCCGCCAGTCTGGCTATTACTATATTCATACCTTTTTCCATCGTCCGGGTTTCAGGCTCGGACGCCAGGCGGGCGTATCCTGGAAATTGAGCTGTCATCAGTGTGATTTTCTCTTCATATGCCCCGTTCCAAATCCAATGCTGGTTTAAAAAGTCGTTTGTTGCCTCAATGATGGTTCATTATCCAAATATGAATCCTGATGAAACAAGACACAGATAACTGCTGAGGCAACGGAACCAACACCTAAACGACTCACCTGGTAGAATGCTGTACTCTGACTGGCCATCGTCTGGCAAATACTGCAGAACATAAGAAGCATCGAGATGGTTCGTCGTGAGGACAAAATTTGTCTATGGTCGTGGGGTAAGTCCAACTATAGTGTAGAATCGTCTACCGGGCTGGGTCAGTCCAAACATCTACCGCGCCTGGCTAACAATGCTCAAAAGCTATCGATGGCGCTACAATCAAAAACTGTTTCGGAGGGTTGATCATGGAAGAAATAACTAGACGCTCCAGCAAAAATGCTGGCGATGCGGGTGAATATTACGTTGCCTATATGCTTTCTCGACTGGGTATCAGCGCAGCACTAACCACCAGCGGAACAAGTGCTGTCGATATAATTGCGACGATCAACGGCTCAAAAAGCATTAGCATTCAGGTTAAAGGATCTTGGGCAAGGAGTCAGCCGCGGCAATGGATGGTAGGCAAGCATATGCCTGTAGTATCGTCTGATTTATTTTACGTTTTCTGTAATATATCAGAAGACATCAACATGGAGAGTACGCCTGAGGTATTCATCGTTCCTAGCGAAATAGTGAAAGCCGTTTCTACCTGGCAACATAGCGTACCGTTGTTCAAAATAGCGAAAGGCCACGATAAAGAATTTCTTAATCGCTGGGATTATATTATAGACGCACTCACAGCAATGTAATGCTGTGGCCTTGACGTTTTTGCTACGGAGACTCATTTATCAGTTCGACTATCTTAACCTCTGCGATTTTTGCCACTGGTGGCTGGTACTACCATCCTGTGCCGGTGACGTTCTTTGACCTGGAGAGTCTGTGCCAGTCCGTTGCGGATGGTGTAACGAGCGTTCCTCGCTACTCAACTAGCAGTGAGCGAATGACAACACCTTCCCTCTGGACTGGCATAAGAAAAGCCTTAGCTCTTATGGCCAACTATGCCTCCACATGCAATGAATAAATAGATCCTTTACAAATGATTCTGGTCTATTATCATTGGCATAGCTCAAGCTGGATCAATGCCATGCTTGTTTCTATCGAAAGATAACTATGGATTTGATTGAAAGTCCTCAATTATTTTTTGATTGTAATCATCCAGATATTTTTGCAGTTCATTCCTGTCGATCAAACGAACTCGCGCAGAATCAGCTAATTCCATTGCTGACTTGGTATAATAAGAGTTAGTGACCACCATCGCTTCATCACAACCATAAAATGCTTTAGCGGAGATCGCTTGCTGCACAGCCGAATTACCTACAGAACCAGAATAATTCTTTGCCTGAATGACCATATTTTTACCAAATCGTGTAACAAATAAATCCGCTCCTTGGTCCTGAGTTTTCTTAGTTTCCTTAACGTCGTACCCCAGAGTTTGGAATATTTCGACGAGGAAATTTTCAAACTGGTATCCATCCATTGCGTCGATAAGATACATAGTTACAAACTTACTCGGATTAAAATGTTCAAGGCGCGTAGCCAATCTTTCCACTAGAATATCAAAATAAATACCCTCGCATATAGACAAATACTTTTTAATATTTTCAAATGAAACCAATGGTAATCCTGGGGTATTTTTTGCATTATCATTGAATTCTATTTCTGAAAAAGTAACTTTATTATCCCAAAGGTGAAACAAGAACAAAGAAAGATCTGCTCGAAAGGTTGTCCCAGCTTCTTCTATCCATGATTTAAACGATTCGCTAACTGTTGGTTTAATATGCCTTTTGACCTCTTTAGCAAAACCATAATAAAGAGCGTTAAAAGATGTTGTGAGTAGTAGCTTATCTAACAAGATGGGCAATTGTTCTAGTTCGCTAAAACCTTTTCGTACAAGCACTTCTCTGAACAATCTGACATCTGAATAAACTCCATTATATTCTGAATACTCAACTTCGGTAGTTTGATTGTTAGAAAACCTGGATGTATATATGAAGTTTGTAAAATAAGGATCTTTAAATTTAGAGTACTTTTCCAGAACATTTTCAAGCAATTGGTTTAGTTGCGATTGCTCTTTCTTTTTCCCAAATAAATCTTTTAACATACCCTTTGACTGGTACTGAAACTCCGGGTAGAAGGATGGATCCAGGGGAATCATCTCTTGTAAATCAGATGATTTAGCAGATGAGCTTCTGCTGCCCCAGGGTGAGGATGTTATTGGTATGGTACCTGAACACCACGGGCATATAATTTCGAAAGATGTCTTATTACATGAATAACATTGGTAAATCATCAAAATCCCCCTTATACTTCATTGAAGTTTTTTATGGTAACCTTGCTGTAATATTGTTGGTTTGTTGTGTGCGTATTCCGCCCCAAACCAATCGTTGATTCCGATTTGTTCCAGTCAAATCTCGCCATCCGTCGGAATCCACGCCCCTGGCGCAGGACTCAAAAGGATAGGCCCTTCAAGATCATGAGTGGTTTCTTACTCTGCTACTTTCAAACTGAATCCGCAGCTTAAAAATGCGACGAGTATGGTTTGTGAGATCGGAGTCGAAATCCTGGCTAGGTATAACATAGAAGTTTGGAATGTGAGATGCTTCCCTTCAGAACTTTTGGTGCGTGGCGATTGCGCCTTTTGACGACCCGTGCGGAGGTGGATTGAGTAGACTTCAGGAGACGTTAAGAGAAGTAAGTATGGCCCCTACAGGATTCGATATAAACGCATAACAAAATGATTTAATTAAATTATTCAGGTTGCAAAAACTATACATACCCCCAAATGTACCCCCATATTTCTTTTGCCATTCTTGTTAGACTAAAATTCAACCATTCGCAATCAGTTCTAATGGCATTCAGTCATTCGAGCACAATAGCGATTGGCACATTCAATCGAGCAGTGACCATAGAGGCAAAAAATGGACAGACATCTCACCCCGACATCTTTAATCGACATGGCCTACATGACCAATGACTCCGGTTTTACTGCGAAATATTTCTATGGGCAAATCAAGTTGGGTAAGCTGCCACCACCGATAAAATTTGGCCGCTCTTCACGTTGGCTACTAGGTGACTACATGCAGTGGAGAAATTCACATCAACGAATTTATCTATAATACATACAGGGAGTGTTGGTTCGGTTGGTTCAGTTGCCTCAAAATTTAAAGATCTCTGTTTTATTTGAATATTTTTCAAAAAAGTGAACCAACACCACACGGTTTTGAACCAACAAAGAGAGGCCGTGAACCAACACACTGACGAATAGTCACTATGGATGGGAGTAGTATGGATGAAATCCACCAGCACTGGACTTGTCTGATGTTGGGATGTTGTTAATCGCTTAGCACGCAGCGGCGAGGGTTTGTTCCAGCGGTATGCAGGGCCGATCATCATTTCACGGTACCGCCTGGCTATCACTGGTCCCTCTGCCAACAGGCGTTTCAGTTCCCGCAGTTCTGCTGGGCTGAGCTGGTGGCCGCCATGCTCCAGCTTGGCAATGGTCAGCAACTCGATTTCGCGTGATGTCATGGACTCTCCATCTGATGGTGATCGGCATTATATTGATATTGCCAGCCAGGGTAATACTTCACTGGCCGGAGCCGTTATGCGTGAAACCCATCGGCTATGGGTTAAGTTACCACCCGGTTATCGGCCTGGTGACCAACAGCAGGCATCCATCACATCCCCCCATTCTGGTGGATACCTCCCATCTGGACAGTGTAAAGCAGATTTGCGCAGTTCTGTGCGCAGTTTGAGCGATAGGAATCGTTAGACAGTAACAAAAAAACCGCCCGAAGGCGGTTTTGCAAGATACGAATTTTAAATTAAACTGCCGATATATTTTGCTTGTACAGCTAAGCTGGCGCCTGGCACACCTGCAATATTACCCTCAAGGTAATATCCGTCACCAATATCTCTCACAGACAAATCCATCAAATAGTCATTAAGACCTGCAATGACGTTTTGTGCTGAAGGATTATGACGTGACACGTGAAGGCTCAATCTCCCATCCTGAATGCGCCCCTGATAGGTAAACCCAAAATCACCGCCATTGACCGCGCCATCCTTTACAACGACTGTTCCGTTTCCAACATCATTCTGACCGCTTCTAAACACGACAAAATAAATACCGTCTTTCATGTGTGTAATCCCTTCAAATGAAAACACCTAAATCAGGTGCTTTGTATTTATTGGGCCACTACGCTCTAATTCAACCAAAAAAAAATTGGGACATCTTTTTTTTTGCATTGTGTGATCACGCTCAAGTTGAATCATTCCGATGTAATCTTATTGGTACTGCATTGATGAGAAGTGGTCCTATGTATTAATAATTAGGGGGGGTATGAAACGAGCTATTGGAAAAAAAGAGTTAATGCAAATAGTTCCGCTGTCTATGAGTACGATCGACAGACTGGAACACAAAGGACAATTTCCAAGACGCTTTTATATTACCGACGGACGCTGTGCCTGGGATGGAGATGAAATCGAACAGTGGCTTGACGAAAGAAAGGCCGCGAACACCGGTAATTTTGGTGGAAAAAAGCCACCTGTTAACAAAAGAGTTTCTCGCCCGGTAAGTAAAGCAACGTGATGCAATTGGAGTAGTCCTACCTCAGATCCTCAAGACTGGCCGCTACGTCCAGGAAGAACACACCCAGGCCGATAAAGTTCGCACGCTGGCACCGAGGATGACCAGCAGTATGTTACCGGCGATCATGGGGATACGTTGCAGGTCGAGCTGAAGCATTACACCTTCCCTCCTAACCGTAGCTATCAGGATCATATTCATTCATCTGAAGGCGTGCTCAGCCGGGCTGAGAAGGACTACTGATGAACCTGCTGCAGCAACTTGATGAAGATGGCCACGACGTCGCCGGCGCCGCGGCAGAATTCACAACTATGGTGAGCTACATTGTTGGTGTTAGCCGATGCCTGCAGGACATACGCAGCCACGCGCAGTACATCAACAATACCTCCTCTGAGTTCTGATGCTGGGCGCAGGGAAGCGCCTTTATATCTGTTCGTCAGAGTTCGTCCAAGTTCGCCTTAGTTCGTATGCATTCATTGCGTCCTTGCTCAAATTTGATTAAGATTACCCCAAGGGTAAACACAATGTTTACTAAGGAGGATGGTATGGGATTTTGGTTCGCTCGCAACAAAACGAGAGATAACGCACCCAGTCCTCAGGCTAGTAGCGCAGATGTTACTGCGTCAGCACAGGTTGACAAGCGAGGGGGGGTTTACATCTCATCTCAGCAAATATCTGAACTTCCTGAGGTAAAGGAAATGCGCCGTCTTGCTGCCGCAATTGTACAACAGGATCTTGCCACTGTAAGGAAGTAGCATTGCTAGCTCTGTTAATCATTCCTATTCTGGTTAGCGGTTACATAATGATAACTGCTAACCAATATCATTATTTCCGTTTATATCGTCATGAAGGCCAACTTCTTTATATGAAGGTTGCGGCTCTTGGGACTTACTGTTTAGTTGCCTCCGCAGTTATTGCAGCATGCATTAAATATGCTTATCCTGATTTTCACCTTGTTTTTGACATGTTAAAAACGTTTAAAGTGACATCAAAACAAGAAACAGACAGAATTTACATGTGGTTAATTCTCCTGTCTGCAACCTCTATTAGTTTCTCATTGTGTTATGTCACCATAGTATGGATAAAGGATTTTTTGTTTGGTTGCGTTTATAAGCGCAATGTTTATGACGAGATAATGCAGGCAATGAGAGCAAGGGTATTACGTAAAACATACTCACAAGGCTCTTTAGATTTACTTTTGCTGGATGCAATTGAATCAGACCCCAAAAGGCCAATGCTGATCACCCTTTCATCAAACAAGGTGTATGTAGGCGTAATAAATGGTTCAGGTGAACCAACTGAGAATCAGGGACCACACCAGCATATTTCATTTGTACCATTGATGTCAGGATACAGAAATAAAGAAAATTTATCAGTTACATTCACTAATGCATATCCTGGAGAGATACAGGTTAAGCGAAATGCTGCTGTTATGGGCGTTAGTAAAAAGAAAGTGCAAGGTCTGGAAATTATGGTATCCATTGATGAGATAAGCTACATATCATGGTTTGATTTTCAGGTATACCAGGCCACCAATAACAAGGTTGAAAGCAGGGGGCACGTTATTGGCGTTACAAGAAATGGAAGAAATATTTATCGCAAAGCTAGAAGTAAAGAATAAGCCCGTGTAGCGGGCTTTTTGTTGTCAGTACCCTTTAGCCTTCCTGTTGAATTCTTCTACAACATCGTTAGCTTTTTGGATAGCATCCTGCTGTGCCTCTTGAATCCTTTTCATGTCAGAGTTTGAGCCCTCAAGGTACTGTTTTGCCTTCTCTGCATACTCAGCCACTTCACGCCGGTAACTGTCCCAGGCGTACTGATCATCAGGATTCGTTTAATCACCTGGTTGATGCTGGCCTCACTCATTGGCTTACCGGCATCATTCCGTCCAGGGAAAACATACTTCCCTCGCCCGGTAAGCTGGTGGATTTCTTCAAGCAGTTCGCGAACCTGAGTTGAGATAGGAACGAGATGTGGCCGCCGCATCTTCATTCGCTCTGCAGGGATATTCCAAATCCCCTTATCGAAGTCTATATCAACCCATTCAGAAGCACGGAGCTCAATTGTCCTGAGCCCAGTAAGCATAAGCAGGCGGGTAGCATTTCGAGTCACCACGCTGCCGCTATAGTCGTTCAGAGCTCGCAGAAAGTCAGGTATTTGTTCAACCGATAAATGAGGGAAATGTTTTTGCTTTGGTGCTTTTAGAGTACTGGCGAGATCGACCACGGGATTATGTTCTGCTCTGCCGGTGATAACAGCATAGGTGAAGATCTGCCGGCAGGCTTGACGTGTCTTTTTGAGCTTATCAAGTACTCCACGTTGTTCCATCTTGCGAAGAACAACCAACATATCAACGGGCTTAATATCAGTGATCGACCGGGAGCCAATATAAGGAAAAATATCTTTTCTCAGATACTCCAGTATGTCGCTGGCATAGCCTGCTGACCAATTCATCGATTTATGTTCATGCCATTCCAGCGCCAGCCTCTCAAAGCTGTTTGATACGGCCATCGCCCTAGCATGTTTTTTTTCCTGCTTTTCCTGCCCCGGGTCACCACCAGCAGCCAGTACTTTTTTAGCCTCTGCTCGTTTTTGACGTGCATCGGCCAGCGAGACTTCAGGGTATACACCTAAAGCCAACGACTTTTCTTTACCGACGACCCGGTACTTCAGCGCCAGTATCGAGCGCCGTTGGGGTTCACCAAGAGGTAAAGGCCACCGCCATCAGACAGTTTATAGGGTTTGTCCTTAGCTTTAGATGTATCGACCTGGCGGGCTGTGAGCTTCACTTGGGGGTATCTCATTTCATTGAACATGAATCTACCCCCACATGAATGTGGATTTCAATAAACCATAGTAGACATTGAGATAATGAAATATTGGATAATGCCGCTTATATGCTGGGTTGAGTAGACTTCAGGAGACGTTAAGAGAAGTGAGTATGGCACGCCCTACAGGATTCGAACCTGTGACCTACGGCTTAGAAGGCCGTTGCTCTATCCAGCTGAGCTAAGGGCGCCCTGAGAAGCGAGTGCTTCGCGGAGTGAAACGCCTGGAATTATACGGTCCACGTCGGTTGAGTCAATCCATTTTGCCAGGAAACTGCGGGGCTTATACGACGCTGGCGAAATATCCTCCACCAACTGTACAAGAAGCATACCGCCGGGCCTAATGCGCGCGTAAATCGACTCAGTGGCCAGGCGCAACGCACCTATAACCATGTAATAACCAGGGTCATAACAGGCTAAATTAGCCTCAGACAGGATAAAACAGCAAACGAGGACTGACAGCGAGGCCGGCTTCTGACAAAATATCCTCATCCCCCTTTCGTAAAGATACAGATGGAATCCTCTCTCTGATGGCAGCAAAAATTATTGACGGTAAAACGATTGCGCAGCAGGTACGCTCTGAGGTTGCGGAAAAAGTGAAGGCTCGCGTTGCGGCCGGAAAACGCGCCCCTGGGCTGGCCGTCGTGCTGGTCGGCAGCAACCCGGCCTCGCAGATTTATGTCGGCAGCAAGCGCAAAGCATGTGAAGAAGTGGGCTTCGTCTCCCGCTCTTACGATCTCCCGGAAACCACCAGCGAAGCCGAGCTGCTGGAGCTTATCGACACCCTGAATGCCGATAAGACCATCGACGGTATTCTGGTTCAGCTGCCCCTGCCTGCAGGGATAGATAACGTCAAAGTTCTTGAGCGCATCGCGCCGGATAAAGACGTTGACGGCTTCCATCCTTACAACGTTGGCCGCCTGTGCCAGCGGGCGCCGCGCCTGCGTCCGTGCACCCCACGCGGTATCGTGACGCTGCTGGAACGCTACAATATCGACACCTACGGCCTGAATGCGGTGGTCATTGGCGCCTCCAATATCGTCGGCCGCCCGATGAGCATGGAGCTGCTGCTGGCCGGCTGCACCACCACCGTCACCCACCGCTTTACCAAAAACCTGCGCCATCATGTCGAAAACGCCGACCTGCTGATCGTCGCGGTGGGTAAACCGGGCTTTATTCCTGGCGAATGGATCAAAGAAGGGGCGATTGTGGTCGATGTCGGCATTAACCGTCTGGAAAGCGGCAAAGTGGTCGGCGACGTGGTGTATGAAGATGCCGCTGAACGCGCCTCCTACATCACCCCGGTTCCCGGCGGCGTTGGCCCGATGACCGTCGCCACTCTGATTCAGAACACGCTGCAGGCGTGCGAAGAGTACCACGACGTTGAGGAGGCCTGAGATGGCGACATTTTCCTTAGGAAAACACCCGCACGTTGAGCTGTGCGATCTGCTGAAACTCGAAGGCTGGAGCGAAAGCGGCGCCCAGGCGAAGATCGCCATCGCCGACGGGCTGGTAAAAGTCGACGGTGCGGTGGAAACTCGCAAACGCTGCAAAATCGTCGCCGGTCAGACGGTGAGCTTTGAAGGCCAGAGCGTGACCGTCACGGCCTGACCGCGAAAAGGAAAACGCCCGCTTAAGCGGGCGTTTTTTTATGGCTTACTTCCGGCGCCAGGTGGTGCCCTGCGGGCCATCTTCCAGCACGATACCCATCTCGTTAAGACGATCGCGCGCCGCATCCGCCGCCGCCCAGTCTTTCGCTTTACGCGCGTCCAGACGCTGCTGGATAAGCGATTCAATTTCCGCCACTTCCGCGTCGTCAGCCTGCGCACCGCTCTGCAGGAAGGCGTCCGGCTCCTGCTCCAGCAGCCCCAGCACCGACGCAAGCTTACGCAGGTGGGCCGCCATGGCGTTCGCCGCAGCCGCGTCCTCGGTTTTCAGACGGTTCACTTCGCGAGCCATATCGAACAGCACCGAGTAGGCTTCCGGGGTGTTGAAGTCATCGTCCATCGCCTCGATAAAGCGTGCTTCGAAGGCTTCGCCGCCCGCCGCATCGACGGATTTGTCGGTACCGCGCAGCGCAGTATACAGACGCTCCAGCGCCGAACGCGCCTGCTTGAGGTTCTCTTCGCTATAGTTCAGCTGGCTGCGATAGTGGCCGGACATCAGGAAGTAGCGAATGGTCTCGGCATCGTAATACTTCAGCACGTCGCGGACGGTAAAGAAGTTGCCCAGCGATTTCGACATCTTCTCGCGGTCGACCATCACCATGCCGGAGTGCATCCAGTAGTTAACGTACTCGCCGTCATGGGCGCAGGTGGACTGAGCGATTTCGTTTTCGTGATGCGGGAACATCAGATCGGAACCGCCGCCGTGAATGTCAAAATGGTTGCCCAGCTGTTTGCAGTTCATCGCCGAGCACTCGATATGCCATCCCGGACGGCCTGCGCCCCACGGCGACGGCCAGCTTGGCTCGCCCTCTTTCGACATCTTCCACAGGACGAAGTCCATCGGATTACGCTTGACGTCAACCACGTCGACGCGCGCCCCCGCCTGCAGCTGATCGAGATCCTGACGCGACAGCAAACCGTAGTTCGGGTCTGTCGGCACATCGAACATTACGTCGCCGTTATCCGCCACATAGGCATGGCCTTTGGCGATCAGTTGCTCGGTAATCTCGATGATCTCCGCAATATGATGCGTCGCGCGCGGCTCGCTGTCGGGACGCAAAATATTCAGGGCGTCAAAATCCTTGTGCATTTCGGCGATCATCCGATCGACCAGCGCGACAAAGCTTTCGCCGTTTTCATTAGCGCGCTTAATGATTTTGTCGTCGATATCGGTGATATTGCGCACGTACTTCAGCTTATAGCCGAGAAAACGCAGATAACGCGCCACAACGTCAAAGGAGACGAAGGTACGCCCATGGCCGATGTGACAGAGATCGTAAACGGTAATACCACACACGTACATGCCGACTTCCCCGGCATGGATAGGTTTAAATTCCTCTTTCTGGCGCGTCAGTGTATTAAAAATTTTTAACATCGAAGATTCCGTGTAGACGTGTGTGGGTGATGAAGCCTCTATAATACCCATAATTCAGACAGGACGCAGCACACATTGCAAGGTGCATCGACCCCCGCGGTTATGCTATAACACCCCCCTATATCTCACCCGACACCGGGTGCTGGCACCACACTCATCGGAACAGGATGCAAAAATGGTTACTTTCCACACCAATCATGGCGATATCGTAATCAAAACGTTTGACGACAAAGCGCCGGAAACAGTTAAAAACTTCCTGGACTACTGCCGCGAAGGTTTCTACGACAACACCATTTTCCACCGTGTTATCAACGGCTTCATGATTCAGGGCGGCGGTTTTGAACCTGGCATGAAACAAAAAGCGACCAAATCTCCGATTCAGAACGAAGCAAACAACGGTCTGAAAAACACCCGCGGCACGCTGGCGATGGCCCGTACTCAGGCGCCGCACTCTGCCACCGCGCAGTTCTTCATCAACGTGGTTGACAACGACTTCCTGAACTTCTCCGGCGAAAGCCTGCAGGGCTGGGGCTACTGCGTCTTCGCGGAAGTGGTTGAAGGCATGGACGTGGTTGACAAAATCAAAGCGGTTGCCACCGGCCGCAGCGGCATGCACCAGGATGTGCCGAAAGACGATGTGATCATCAAAAGCGTCACCGTCAGCGAGTAATTCGTGGCGACACTTTTTATTGCAGATTTGCACCTGCAAACAGAAGAACCGGCGATCACCGCCGGTTTTCTGCGTTTTTTACAGGGGGAAGCCCGTCAGGCGGACGCCCTGTATATCCTTGGCGATCTGTTTGAGGCGTGGATCGGCGATGACGATCCCAACCCGTTGCATCAGCAAATCGCTACGGCAATCAAAGCCGTCGTCGACGCCGGCGTGCCCTGCTACTTCATTCACGGCAACCGTGATTTTCTCGTCGGCCAGCGCTTCGCCCGTCAGAGCGGGATGATCCTGCTCGCCGAAGAAGAGCGACTGGACCTCTATGGCCGTGACGTCTTGATTATGCATGGCGACACGCTGTGCACCGATGACCAAGGCTATCTGGCGTTTCGCGCGAAAGTCCACACCCCGTGGATCCAGCGTCTGTTCCTGGCTCTGCCGCTGTTTGTCCGCCGCCGCATCGCCGCCCGCATGCGCGCCGACAGCAAAGCCGCCAACAGCAGCAAATCAATGGAAATTATGGATGTGAATCCACAGGCGGTGGTTAACGCCATGGAGCGGCATCACGTGCAGTGGCTGATCCACGGCCATACCCATCGCCCGGCGGTCCATGACCTGCAGGCCAACGGCCAGCCCGCATGGCGCGTGGTACTCGGCGCCTGGCACAGCGAAGGTTCGATGGTGAAGGTGACGCCGGACGACGTCGAACTGATCCATTTCCCGTTCTAATTCCTGCGCGAGCACAATTCTGAAATCCCCTCTTGCCTGGACGGAGGTATGCTCCTGCCGGCATTGCGCATGCTAGTCTTCCACAACATCACTCTCAAGGAACGAGCATGAGCAGGAAAAAGTGGAGCCAGCCGCTGATCTGGGGAATGATCATCACGATCCTCAATCCGTTAGGGATAAGTTATATCGCCTTAATCGGCGTCGCTCTCGGCAACACGCTGACGTTTGTCTGGTGTGCGATGCTGGCGTGGGCTATTTATTTCTATGCCATTTATTTGCTCTGTACCCGCCCTCACGAGAGCCGACTGGTACAAATCTATTTACTGATGATGGGTACCCTGATGCTCCCCTGGGGGTTAGTACTGCTTATCACTTGTTGCATGAATGAGATCAAGGCCAATAAGCCGCGATCGTCGTCATCGCAGAGCGAGACAAAAGACGGCTAACCATGCACACGCAACCGTTTTCCTTGCCGGCAGTTCATGCTATTCTCTGTGGCCTCTAAAGCAGTGTGAAACACACCCACAGGAGTTTTAAGACGCATGTCTTCCCGCAATAATTCGGCGCGTATCGCCATCGTGATGGGGTCCAAAAGCGACTGGGCTACCATGCAATTTACCGCAGAAATTCTTGATGCCCTGAACGTTCCGTACCATGTCGAAGTGGTCTCCGCCCATCGCACGCCCGATAAGCTGTTCAGCTTCGCTGAAAGCGCCGAAAGTAATGGCTATCAGGTGATTATTGCTGGGGCAGGCGGCGCGGCGCATCTGCCGGGCATGATTGCGGCGAAAACCCTGGTGCCAGTGCTCGGCGTACCGGTTCAGAGCGCAGCCTTAAGCGGTGTCGACAGCCTTTACTCCATTGTTCAGATGCCGCGCGGTATTCCGGTCGGCACACTGGCCATCGGCAAAGCCGGCGCCGCGAACGCCGGTCTGCTTGCCGCGCAGATCCTCGCCCAGCATGATGCTGAACTCCACCAGCGCCTGAGCGCCTGGCGCCAGGCGCAAACCGATGAAGTGCTGGATAACCCGGACCCGCGGGGTGCGGCATGAAACAGGTATGCGTACTCGGCAACGGCCAGTTAGGCCGCATGCTGCGCCAGGCCGGCGAGCCGCTGGGTATCGCCGTCTGGCCGGTGGGGCTGGAAGCCGATCCGGAAGCGGTGCCATTCCAGCAGAGCGTCATCACGGCAGAAATTGAACGCTGGCCGGAAACCGCCCTCACCCGCGAGCTGGCCCGCCACCCGGCGTTCGTCAACCGCGACGTCTTCCCGATTATCGCCGATCGCCTGACGCAAAAGCAGCTGTTTGACAAGCTTGGTCTCGCCACTGCCCCGTGGCAGCTGCTGGCGGATAAAAGCGAGTGGCCGGCGGTGTTTGCCCGCCTTGGCGAACTGGCGATCGTTAAGCGTCGCGTTGGCGGTTACGACGGCCGCGGCCAGTGGCGTCTGCGGGAAAACGAGATCGATCAGCTACCGGCCGATAACTACGGCGAGTGCATCGTCGAGCAGGGGATTAACTTCTCCGGCGAAGTGTCGCTGGTGGGTGCCCGCGCCCATGACGGCAGCACCGTCTTCTACCCGCTGACCCGCAACCTGCATCAGGACGGTATTCTGCGCGCCAGCGTCGCCTTCCCGCAGGCCAATGTCCGCCAGCAGGAGCAAGCGGAAAGCATGCTGACGGCGATCATGAACGAGCTGAACTACGTCGGCGTGATGGCGATGGAGTGCTTCGTCACTGCCGAGGGACTGCTGATCAACGAGCTGGCGCCGCGCGTGCACAACAGCGGCCACTGGACGCAAAATGGCGCCTCCATCAGCCAGTTTGAGCTGCATCTGCGAGCGATTACCGGCCTGCCGCTGCCGCCGCCAGTGGTTAACAGCCCGTCGGTAATGATCAACCTGATCGGCACCGATCTCAATTACGACTGGCTGAAGCTGCCGCTAGTCCACCTGCACTGGTACGATAAAGAGGTGCGCCCGGGTCGTAAAGTCGGCCACCTGAACCTGACCGACAGCGATACTGACCGTCTGAGCGCGACGCTGGAAGCGATCAAGCCGCTGCTGCCAGCGGAGTACACCAGCGGTCTGTTCTGGGCGCAATCGCAGCTCAGCTAAACTCTTCGTGCCGGGGATTTGATCTATCCCCTTCCCCGGCACACCTTGAGGCGCGTACAATCCCCCCCTTGCTGTAAAGCCCATTTCTGTTTTGACTTCAGAGGATACCCCATGACCAATGGGACGGATTATCGCGCCATTCTCGCCAGCGATACGCCACTGATTGACGTACGCGCCCCGGTGGAGTTTAGCCAAAGCGCGATGCCGGCGGCGATCAACCTGCCGCTGATGAATGATGAAGAACGCGCCGCGGTCGGCACCTGCTACAAGCGCCAGGGGCCGGAAGCGGCGCTGGCGCTCGGCCATAAGCTGGTTCAGGGCGATCTGCGCGCCAGCCGGATCCGGGCATGGCTGGAAGCATGCGCCCGTTACCCGCACGGTTACCTGTGCTGCGCCCGCGGCGGCCAGCGCTCGCATATTGTCCAGCAGTGGCTGAAAGAAGCTGGCGTGGATTACCCCCTGATCGTCGGCGGCTATAAAGCGCTGCGCCAGGCGGCGATCCAGGCTACCGACGCGTTGGTACAGCGGCCGATCGTGCTGATTGGCGGCTGCACCGGCAACGGCAAAACCCAGCTGGTTTGCTCGCGACCGGACGGTATCGATTTGGAGGGCCATGCCCACCACCGCGGCTCTTCGTTTGGCCGCACGCTACAGCCGCAGCATCCGCAAGCCACCTTTGAAAACCACCTGGCGGTCAGCCTGCTCAAAAAAGCCGAACAGCAGACGCGCTGGGTGCTGGAAGATGAAGGCCATATGATCGGCGCCAACCATCTGCCGGAGTGCCTGCGCATCCGCATGGCGCAATCGCCGCTGGCGGTGGTGGAAGATCCGTTTGACGTTCGCCTCGAACGGCTGCGCGAGGAGTATTTCGATCGCATGTATCGCGACTTTATCGCCGCCTATGGCGAAGAGAAAGGCTGGCAGGCATACGGCGAGTATCTGCATCACGGCCTGTTTGCCATCCGCCGTCGCCTGGGGCTGCAGCGTTTTGCCCAGCTCACTGAACGCCTCGATGAGGCGCTGGCGCAGCAGCAGCGCACCGCCAGCACCGAGGCGCACTTCGCCTGGCTGGTGCCGCTACTGGAAGAATACTACGACCCGATGTATCGCTATCAGTTGGGGAAAAAAGCCGGGAAGATTATTTTTCGCGGCAGCTGGCAGGAGGTCGCCGCCTGGCTGGAGAAGTAATCGCATGCTCGATTGTCCCGGCTTGCGGCGTAAACGCCTTAGCCGGGCTACCGGTCGGCACGATTTGTAGCCCCGGTGAGCGCATCGCGACCGGGGAGATGTGATCGCTTAGAAGTCGTAGCGCAGACGCACCAGGTTCATATCGCCCAGGTTGTCGGTGCTGGAGGTAAACACGTGCTCGTAGTCAACGCGGAAACCATAATCCAGCTGGAAGCTAATCCCCAGACCGTTATCGATACGCTGGTAGTTGCGGCCATTCACGTACTGCAGGCGGTCGCCCATAAAGTACGGCTGAATAGATTTAACGGCATACTGATTGATCGGGAATTTATAGCCCGCAAAATATTCAATCCCCCAGGCGTCGCCGGCGAAGTAATTATGCACATCGGTTTTTTTGGTGGTGAGGAAGTTCTGATACCAGCCGCCGCCGAAGGAGAAGGTCCAGTTATCCGGGGTCCAGCTCAGCGCGGTACCGACGATGTTCTGGTCATAGGTTTTGCTGTCGGAAGTTGACGGGTCGCGCATTTCGGCGCGGGTGTAGTTCCATGCGGTCCCCCAGGTCAGATCCTTCATGATGTGGTAGTCCGCGCCAACAGAACCGCCGCCTTTACGTTTATAGCGCAGACCGTTACCCGGCAGGTATTCGCTGTCTTCGAAAAGATAAGAGCCGTAAAGATCGACATCGCCAACGGTTTTCTTATATTTCAGCATATTACGTGAACGATAAGAACCATCGTAATCGCCGTTAATGCCGTTGCCCGGCGCCTGGGCAATCATATCGTAGTCCCAGATATCGGTTTTCACCCCGACCACATCATAGTAAATACTGTTTTGCTGACCGTAGGTTAACGTCCCCCAGGTATCTCTTTTCAGGCCGGTATACAGCATGCGGCGGGTAGTATTGTTCGCCCCTTCCGCGTAGTGGTTATCCCAGTCGAACAGCGCCGGAATGTTCACCCCCAGTTCGTAGTAGCTGATCCAGCTAATATCATCGAACAGGTAGTAATCCGCCGCGAAGCGGAAACGGGTGCCGCCGTCGAAACCGTTACGCTTATAGGAGCCTTTATCGCCATCGCCGGTCATCATGTTGAATTGCGGACGAATACTCCCGCCGACGGTAAAGTTAAGCCGGCTTAACGGATCGCCCGCCTGCGGATCTTGTTTCAGCAGCGTGATCTCCGCGTGAGAAGCAAATGAAGTGAACACCAGTGTTGCGCCGATCGAGATCGCCAGCGCTTTTATTTTATGTGCCATAGTTTTTCCTTGATTAATAAGCAACCTTATATTTACCAGCTGAATATTAACCGCGAATCAGTACAGCGTGTTGTCGGTTTTTTAATGTTTTGTGCGCTTAAAAATCAACGAGTTATCAATTTGTGCGCTTAAAATAAAAGCGCCGCCAAAAACGGCGGCGCATCATCAAAATGCAATAATCTTACTGGTTAAACTGACGGAACAACGCTTTCCCTTTTAACAAACGCAGCCCCAGCCCGCCGCCGCACAGGGATAACAACACCGCCCCCGTCAGCGGCAGCATCACCCACAGCCGCCAGTCCGGCGTCCAGGGGAAATCAAAGACTTTCGTCTGCAGCATCGCCAGCGCCACTTCGGCGCCTATCGCCGCCACCAGGCCGGAGACCAGCCCCAGCAGGGCAAACTCCGCCCACAGCGTGGCGCGCAGCAGCGATTTTCCGGCCCCCAGCGTGCGCCAGACCACCAGCTCCTGATGCCGCTGGCGCATACCGACCTGGACCTGCGCCAGCAACAGCAGCACGCCGCAGGCCGTGACCAGGCCCACCATCACCTCCAGCGCCCGGCTGACCTGGGAGAGCACCTGGCCGACCTGACGCAGGATGGCGCCGATATCCAGCAGGCTGACTGTAGGAAACTCGCGGTTCAACTGGGTCAACATCGCGGGACCGTTATCCCAGCGGAAGCTGGTGAGCCAGCTCTGCGGCTGCCCGTCCAGCGCCCCGGAGGGGAAAATAAAGAAGAAGTTGGGCCGCAGGCTCTCCCAGTCAACTTTGCGCACGCTGCTCACCTTCGCGCTGAAGTCCTGAGTATCGCCGGTAAAGGTCACCGTATCGCCGATCTTCACCCCCAGCCGCTGCGCCAGCCCCTCCTCAATCGATACCTCGCCCGGCTTCGGCGGCCAGCTGCCGGCCACCAGCGGATTATGATCCGGACGCTGTTCGCTCCAGGTGAGATTAAGCTCGCGATTCAGCGCTTCGTCTTTGTTCCCGTCCGTGGAGTGGCCGTTGATCTGCGTCAGACGAGCCCGGACGATCGGATAAAATTCCGCCGCCCGCGTCTGGTGTTCGGCGAGGAAGGTCTTCACCGGCATTATCTGCTCAGGGGCGATATTGATCAGGAAGTAGTTTGGGCTCTCCGGGGGCAGCTGCTGCTGCCAGCGGTCGAGCAGATCGCCGCGCAGCACCAGCAGCAGCGCCAGCAGCATAAACGACAGGGAAAACGCCGCCAGCTGGCTGAGGGTCGACCACGGCTGGCGCAGCAGGCGGTTCACCGCCAGACGCAGCGGCAAGGCGCTGAGCGTCAGGCGTTTGAGCAGCCATAGCAATCCCCAGCCCACCAGGCCGCACAGCAGCGCCAGCACCACCGCCCCGGCCAGCACCGACCACAGCAGGGGGCTGCCGCCCATCAGCCACGCCAGCAGGCCCACCACCACGGCGCTGACCGTCGGGATCCAGATTTTCAGCGGCCAGACGTTAGCCACCACGTCCTGGCGCAGCACCCGCAGCGGCAGGGTCGCCAGCAGCAGCCGATAGGGGCGCAGGCCCACCAGCAGGGAAATCACGCCGGTCGCGCCCACCGCCCACAGCCACGGCCAGCCGCTGGCCGGCGGGAGCGCGGCGGGCAGAACCGGTTTGAGCATCAGCAACAGCAGGCGCTCCAGCGCTAGCCCTGCTGCCCCGCCGGTTATCAGCGACAGCGTCAACAGCAGCAGCCATTGGCCGACAATCAGCTTGCGCAGCTGCGCCCGTCCGGCGCCCAGCGTCTTGAGTATGGCGACCAGATCGTAGCGGCTGCGGCAGTAGTGGCCCATCGCCACGGCCACCGCCGCGACGGCCAACAGCAGCGTCAGCAGCGCGGATAACAACAGGAATTGCTGCGAGCGTTCGAGGGATTTGCCCAGCGCGCTGTCGTCCTGGTCAAGACCAATCCAGCGATGCTCCGGGCCGAGTTTCGGCAGCAGCCACTGCTCATAATTGGCCAGCTGTTCAGCGTCGCCGGCGAACTTATAGCGCCATGCGACGCGACTCCCGGGCTGCACGGCGCCGGTCTTTGCCACGTCGGCCATATTCATCATCAGCCGCGGCGCCATCTGGAAGGGGTTGAACCCCGCATCCGGCTCCTGAATCACTTCCCCGGCAATGCGCAGCGTGGCGTCGCCAACGTCAATCGTATCGCCGGTTTTCAGGTTCAGCAGCGCCATCAACCTTGGCGCCAGCAGCACGCTGCCCGCCTGGGGCTTCAGCCCCGGCGGCTGCGTCTCGAGAGTGCCATACAGCGGATAGCGGTCATCCACCGCCTTGACGTCCGCCAGCTGCGGCGTATCGCCCGCAAAGGTCATAGTGGCGAAGCTCAGCTGTTCGCTGACGCTCAGCCCTGACTGGCGCGCATGCGCGATCCACTCAGCGGGCACCTCGCGCGAACTGCGCAGCGTGCGGTCGCCTGCCATAAACTCACGGCTTTGCTGGCTGAGGCCTTTCTCCATCCGATCGCTTATCGACCCCAGGGCCAGCACGCAGGCCACGGCGAGGCTTAACGCCAGCCAGACGATCAGCAGCGACGGCGAGCGCCATTCGCGCCAGAACCAGCGGGCGATCATGCTTCCTCCCGCAGCTGGCCATCCACCAGGCGCAGACGACGGTCGCAGCGCGCCGCCAGCAGCGGATCGTGAGTGACGAGGATCAGGGTGGTGCCGTGTTCGCGATTAAGCGAGAACAGCAGATCGGCAATTTTATCCCCGGTCTGGCGATCGAGGTTGCCGGTGGGCTCATCGGCGAACAGAATGGCCGGACGACCATTGAAGGCCCGGGCCAGCGCGACCCGCTGCTGTTCACCGCCGGAGAGCTGTGCCGGCAGGTGGTGCAGGCGTTTGCCAAGCCCCAGCTGCTCAAGTAGCGCGCGGGCATCGCCCCGGCTCTGGCTGTCGCTGGCGCCACGCAGCAGCGCCGGCAGCTCGACGTTCTCCAGGGCGTTGAGCGTCGGGATCAGCATAAACGACTGAAAGACAAAACCGACGTGCTGCGCCCGCAGCGCCGCCCGCGCCTCCTCATCCATCCGATGCAGCGGTTTGCCCAGCATCGATACTTCCCCACTGCTGCCATCGTCCAGGCCGGCGAGGATCGCCAACAGGGTCGATTTACCGGAGCCCGACTCGCCGATCAGGGCGATGGTCTGCCGCGGTTTGACAACCAGCTCAACTCCGGTAAGGATGGAGAGCTGATGCTCCCCCTGACCGACGGACTTCTTAAGATGATGAACTTCAAGTATGTTTTCCGCTGGCATGTGCCTTTCCTGTTTTTGTTCCTGTTTACCTGCCGCGCGATGGCGGCGGATACGCTGCTGATCCTCGGCGACAGCCTGAGCGCTGGCTATCGGATGGCGGCCAACGCCGCGTGGCCTGCGCTGCTCAATGAGAAGTGGCAGGCGAAAACGCCAGTGGTGAACGCCAGCATCAGCGGCGATACCTCCCAGCAAGGGCTGGCCCGTCTGCCTGCGCTGCTTAAACAGCATCAGCCGCGCTGGGTGCTGGTTGAGCTCGGCGGCAATGACGGGCTACGCGGCTTTCCGCCGCAGCAGACCGAGCAGACGCTGCGCACCATTATTAAGGATATCAAAGCGGCCAACGCCGAGCCGCTGCTGATGCAAATTCACCTGCCGGCGAACTATGGCCGCCGCTATAATGAAGCCTTCGGCGCGATTTACCCGGCCCTGGCCAAAGAGTTCGCTATTCCTCTCCTGCCCTTTTTTATGGAGGAGGTGTATCTGAAACCCCAGTGGATGCAGGACGACGGCATTCACCCGAATCGCGACGCGCAGCCGTTTATCGCCGAGTGGATGGCGAACCGGCTGGCTCCCTTAGTTAATCATGACTCCTGAACGCCAGGGGTCGCTGACAGGTAAAGTTATGCAAAAAACGGTTTTAGTGACAGGCTGTTCCAGCGGAATTGGTCTGGAAAGCGCACTGGATTTAACCCGCCAGGGCTTTCGCGTGCTGGCGGCCTGCCGCAAGGCAGAGGACGTGGCGCGGATGCAGGAGCTGGGGCTAACCGGTATTTTGCTCGATCTGGACGACCCGCAGAGCGTGGAGCGCGCGGCGGCGGAGGTGCTTGCGCTGACCGATAATCGTCTCTACGGCCTGTTCAATAACGCCGGATACGGCGTCTATGGCCCGCTGAACACCATCAGCCGCCAGCAGATGGAACAGCAGTTTTCCGCTAACTTTTTCGGCGTCCATCAGCTCACCATGCTGCTGCTGCCAGCGATGACGCCGCACGGCGAAGGTCGCATCGTAATGACCTCGTCGGTGATGGGGCTTATCGCCAGCCCCGGCCGCGGCGCCTACGCCGCCAGTAAATACGCCCTCGAGGCATGGTCCGACGCACTGCGCATGGAGCTGCGTCACAGCGGTATCAAGGTCAGCCTGATTGAGCCGGGCCCGATCCGCACCCGCTTTACCGATAACGTCAACCAGACGCAAAGCGACAAGCCCGTTGAAAACCCGGGCATCGCCGCCCGTTTTACCCTCGGGCCGGAGGCGGTAGTGGAAAAAGTGCGCCACGCTTTTATCAGCGATAAGCCGAAGCTGCGCTACCCGGTTACCCTGGTCACCCACGCGGTGGCGCTGCTCAAACGCCTGCTGCCAGCCCGCGCGATGGACAAAATTATCCACGGCTGAGTTGAAGCGCGGCATGCCGCCCCCATGTAAAACAGAAATCGACTAACGAGAAATGCCCATGTCCGAACAGAATATTGTCAACATTAGCGAAGCGAACCTGCAGCAGACGCTACAGCAGTCCATGAACGTCCCGGTGCTGTTTTACTTCTGGTCTGCCCGCAGTCAGCACTGCGAACAGCTGACCCCGGTTCTTGAACGCCTGGCCGCTCAATACAACGGCCAGTTTACGCTGGCGAAGGTCGATTGCGACGCCGAGCAGATGCTCGCTTCACAGTTTGGTCTGCGCGCCATCCCTACGGTTTATCTGTTCCAGAACGGCCAACCAGTGGACGGTTTTGAAGGCCCGCAGCCGGAAGAAGCGATCCGCGCCCTGCTGGATAAAGTCCTGCCCCGCGAAGAGGAGCTGAAAGCGCAGCAGGCCCTGGCCCTGATGCAGGAAGAAAAATACGCCGATGCCCTGCCGCTGCTGAAGGAAGCCTGGCAGCTGTCGAATCAGGACAGCCAGATTGGCCTGCTGCTGGCGGAAACGCTGATTGCTCTGCACCGTTCCGATGAAGCGGAAAACGTACTGAAGACTATTCCGCTGCAGGATCAGGATACCCACTATCAGGGGCTGGTGGCGCAGATTGAGCTACTCAAACAGGCCGCCGACACGCCGGAAATCCAGCAGCTGCAGCAGCAGGTGGAACAGAATCCGGAGGACGCGCAGCTGGCCTCCCAGCTGGCGCTACAGCTGCATCAGGTCGGGCGTAACGAAGAAGCGCTGGCGCTGCTGTTCAGCCATCTGCAGAAGGATTTAGGCGCTGGCGACGGCCAGGCGCGCAAGATGCTGCAGGAGATCCTCGCCGCCCTCGGTACCGGCGATGCGCTGGCCGCCAAATACCGCCGTCAGCTCTATTCGCTGCTGTACTAATCCGTTGCCAGCCCCGGATAGCGCTGCGCTTATCCGGGCTACGCGAACGATGCGGAACCTAGCCTTAGTCGCCCGGGTGAGGCGTGAACGCCGCAACCCGGGATCGTTCACGGGCGCTTTTTCAGCTGCGTCACCACCAGCTGATGGCGGGCGTTGAAGAACTTCCGGTAGGTCAGATAGCCGGCGATAATCGTCGACAGGCTGGCGGTCGACAGCAGCATAAAGGTCACCATGATCTGGTACTTAATCGCCTTTACCGGGTCAATACCGGCAAAAATTAGCCCCGACATCATCCCTGGCAAGCTCACCAGGCCGACCGTTTTCGCTGAATCGACGGTGGGTATCAATGACGCGCGAATGCTGTCGCGAATCAGCCGCGCCGAGGCCATTTTCGGCGTCGCGCCGAGGCTCAGCTTCTCCTGAATCTGCTGCTGCTCGCTGCTGAAGCGCTGGCCCATATTGTTGTAGCACAGTCCCACCGCTACCATGGCGTTCCCGGCCACCATCCCGGCAATCGGGATCACCTGCATCGGGACAAAGGCTATCGAGCCAGAGAACACCAGCACCGCCAGCGTCAGCCCGGCGCCGGTGGTGATGGCGATAAATGACGAGACAAAAGCCTTATCGATATACTTGCTGCGCTTTTTGGCATTCCACGCCGCGTTAAAGCAGATAAACAGCACCATCAACAGCGTCAGAACCGCATGATTGACGTTAAAGATATATTTCAATACATAGCCGACGATAATCAGCTGCACGATCGCCCGGCAGATGCTCCAGAGAATATCTTTTTCCAGCGCCAGCTTTTCCCGATAGCTCACCAGAATAGCGATCAGCACCAGCACCATCGACAGCGCCAGCGATTCGTTCGTAATGTTATGCCCGTTCATGCCGTACCTCCTGCATGTTTCCGCCGGCAGGCTGCAAGGTAATCACTTCATCGGCATGCGAAATTTCGTTGCGATCGTGGGTGACCCACAGAACAGCGACCTGCTTTTCCGTCGCATAGCCATGAATAATGTCATTCACATTCTGTTTATTACTGTCATCCAGCGCGCTGGTAATTTCGTCCAGCAGCAGCACGCGCGGCAGAAATTGTAAATTGCGGATCAGCGAGACGCGCTGCTTTTCCCCGCCGGATAGTTCATTAATCGATTTTTCCAGCATATTTTCGCCAAGACCAAAGCGCTGCAGGTCGGCCACCAGCGCCTGCGGATCCGGTTGTTTATTGCGGATCTGCCACGGAAAAATCAGGTTATCGTAAACCGAATCCCCGAACAGCGCCGGCGTCTGCGCACAGTAAGAGACCTGCTGGCGATACCTTTCCGGCGACAGCGTCGCGACATCGGCATTGTCGAAAAACAGGCGTCCGGAGGTCGGACTGAGCAGCGAGGCGATAATTTTCAGCAAGGTGCTTTTCCCGCAGCCGGAAGGCCCGGTAATCAACTTAAATTCCCCGGGTCTGAGCTCAAGATTGATATTGTGTAAAATAACTGCGTCGTCGGTCTTAAATCCCACATCCTCGAGACGCAAAAGCGCGTTATTTTCCTTCATGAGGCTTCCTGATTATTTTCTGAAACACCGCTAGTTTACCGCACTTTCCTTTCTCCCGGTGGTGGAGAAAGATATACTCAGTTTAAACACGCGCTATTTCTTTGTAGCGCTTCACCAGGCAACAAGACAGGAGGTTTTTGATGCTGATTTTTATTCCTATCCTTATTTTCGTCGCGCTGGTCATTGTGGCCGCGGCGGTGAAAATCGTCCCGCAGGGCTACCAGTGGACGGTGGAGCGCTTCGGGCGTTTTACCCAGACGCTGCAGCCGGGATTAAGCTTAGTCGTGCCGTTTATGGACCGCATCGGCCGCAAAGTGAACATGATGGAGCAGGTGCTCGACATCCCCTCACAGGAGGTTATCTCCAGAGATAACGCCAACGTCACCATCGACGCCGTTTGCTTTATTCAGGTGGTTGACGCGCCAAAGGCCGCCTACGAGGTCAGCAATCTTGAGCAGGCGATCGTCAACCTGACGATGACCAACATTCGTACCGTGCTCGGCTCGATGGAGCTGGACGAAATGCTCTCCCAGCGCGACAGCATTAACACCCGCCTGCTGCATATCGTTGACGACGCCACCAACCCGTGGGGGGTGAAAATCACCCGCGTCGAAATTCGCGACGTTCGCCCACCGGCGGAGCTTATCGCCTCGATGAACGCCCAGATGAAAGCCGAACGTACCAAACGCGCCTATATCCTTGAGGCCGAAGGGGTGCGTCAGGCGGAAATTCTGAAAGCGGAAGGGGAAAAGCAGTCGCAGATCCTCAAGGCGGAGGGCGAGCGGCAGTCCGCCTTCCTGCAGGCGGAGGCCCGCGAGCGTTCCGCTGAAGCGGAAGCCCGCGCCACCCAGATGGTCTCCTCAGCGATCGCCTCAGGCGATATTCAGGCGATCAACTACTTCGTGGCGCAGAAATACACCGATGCGCTGCAGCAGATTGGCGCCGCCAACAACAGTAAAGTGGTGCTGATGCCGCTGGATGCCAGCAGCCTGATGGGATCGATCGCCGGGATCAGCGAGCTGATCAAAGAAGGCGCTGGCGATCGGAAAAAATCATGATCGACATGATCCTCGCCCACCCTCATCTGTTCTGGCTAAGCCTCGGCGGGCTGCTGCTGGCGGCCGAGATGCTGGGCGGCAGCGGATACCTGCTGTGGAGCGGCGTCGCCGGCGTGGTGACCGGCGCCCTGACCTGGCTCCTGCCGCTGAGCTGGGAATGGCAAGGCACGCTGTTTGCCGTCCTCACTCTGCTGGCGGCGTGGCTGTGGTCGAAGTGGCTGCGCAAGCGCGTCAAACTGCAGCGTCCTGCCGATGCTCAACTCAACCAGCGCGGGCAGCAGCTGATAGGCCGCCGTCTGACGCTGGATGCCCCGCTGGTAAACGGCCGCGGCCACGTGCGCGTGGGCGACAGCTCATGGCCGGTGATGGCTGACGAGGACCTCGCCCCAGGCAGTCAAGTCGAAGTGGTCGCCGTGGAAGGGATTACGCTACGGATCAGACCCGTCGTTCGTTAAGCCTGCGCCTTGCGATGACAGCAGCCGGAAAGATTATCGATAATCGGGCATTCCGCGCTGTCGTCGCCGGGACAGGATTCGGCCAGCGCCAGCAGGTGCGCGCGCATATTTTGTAGCTCGCGAATGTGGTTCTCAATATCCGCCACTTTCTCCAGCGTGCGTTTTTTCACATCGGCGCTGTGGCGTGACGGGTCGTTGAATAACGCCACCAGCTCGCGGCACTCTTCCAGATTAAACCCCACCTGCCGCGCCTGGCGCAGCAGCGTCAGTTCATCGAGATGCTGCTGACCGTAGGTGCGGTAGCCGTTTTCGCTGCGCAACGGCGGCGTCACCAGCCCCTTTTCTTCGTAAAAACGAATCGCTTTGCTGGTTAAGCCGGTTTTTTTCGCCACATCGCTGATATTCATTTTTTCTCCTTGACCTTCCCCTTGCTGGAAGGTTTAACCTTCTTAATACTCGATGAAAGAGTGGTTCTGGTCAATCGTTGACCGGAAAATTATTCAGGAGTTATTTATGTCTAACACTATCGACCTGACGCTGGATGGCCTCTCCTGCGGCCACTGCGTCAAACGCGTGAAAGAGAGTCTGGAGCAGCGTCCTGACGTTGAGCAAGCGGAAGTCACCCTCACTGAAGCCCATGTGACGGGCAGCGCCAGCGCACAAGCGCTGATTGAAACCGTTAAACAAGCCGGATACGGCGCGGAGCTCAGCCACCCAAAGGCTAAACCGCTGGCAGAATCATCAATCCCGTCGGAAGCACTGACAGCGGCCACTCCTGAGCTTCCGGCAGCCCATGACGAAGATGACAGTCAACAGCTGCTGATCAACGGCATGAGCTGCGCCAGCTGCGTCTCCCGGGTACAGAACGCGCTTGCCGCGGTGCCGGGCGTCTCACAGGCGCGGGTTAACCTGGCGGAACGCACGGCGCTGGTGATGGGCAGTGCGTCCGCCGCAGAATTAGTGCAGGCGGTGGAGAAAGCGGGCTACGGCGCGGAGGCGATCGAGGACGATCTGGAACGCCGCGAACGTCAGCAGGAAACCGCCATCGCCACCATGAAACGTTTTCGCTGGCAGGCGATTGTCGCCCTGCTGGTCGGCGTGCCGGTGATGGTCTGGGGCATGATCGGCGATAACATGATGGTCAGCGACGACAACCGTTCGCTGTGGCTGGTCATCGGCCTCGTCACCCTTGCGGTGATGGTCTTCGCCGGTGGGCACTTCTACCGCAGCGCGTGGAAAAGCCTGAAAAACGGCACCGCCACCATGGATACGCTGGTGGCCCTCGGTACCGGCGTCGCCTGGCTGTACTCGATGAGCGTCAACCTGTGGCCACAGTGGTTCCCGATGGAAGCCCGCCATCTCTATTACGAAGCCAGCGCAATGATTATCGGCCTGATTAACCTCGGCCATATGCTGGAGGCCCGCGCCCGCCAGCGCTCCTCAAAAGCGCTGGAAAAACTGCTCGACCTGACGCCGCCTTCAGCCCGCGTGGTGACCCCTGAGGGAGAAAAGGATCTGCCGCTCGCTGAAGTTCAGGCCGGCATGACGCTGCGCCTGACCACTGGCGATCGCGTTCCGGTTGACGGCGTGATAAGCCAGGGCGAAGCCTGGTTTGATGAAGCGATGCTCACCGGCGAACCGGTACCACAGCAAAAAGGCGATGGCGATGCCATTCACGCCGGCACCGTGGTGCAGGACGGCAGCGTGCTGTTCACCGCCAGCGCCGTCGGCAGCCAGACCACGCTGGCACGTATTATCCGCATGGTGCGCCAGGCGCAGAGCAGCAAGCCGGAGATCGGCCAGCTGGCGGATAAAATCTCCGCGGTGTTTGTCCCGGCGGTGGTCGCCATTGCGCTGATTAGCGCGGCGATCTGGTACTTCTTCGGCCCGGCGCCGCAGATCGTCTATACCCTGGTGATCGCCACCACGGTGCTGATTATCGCCTGTCCGTGCGCCTTAGGGCTGGCGACGCCAATGTCGATCATCTCCGGCGTTGGCCGGGCGGCGGAATACGGCGTACTGGTGCGCGACGCCGATGCGCTGCAGCGCGCCAGTGAACTCGACACCCTGGTGTTCGATAAAACCGGCACCCTGACCGAAGGTAAGCCGCAGGTGGTGGCGGTGAAAACTTTCGCTGGCGTTGATGAGATTACCGCGCTGCGTCTTGCCGCCGCGCTCGAGCAGGGCTCAAGCCATCCGCTGGCGCGAGCGATCCTCGATAAAGCCGGAGACAGCCCGTTGCCGGAAGTGAGCGGCTTCCGCACCCTGCGCGGCCTTGGCGTCAGCGGTGAGGCGGAAGGTCATCGCCTGCTGCTCGGCAACCAGGCGCTGCTCAACGAGCAGCATATCGCCACCAGCGATATAGAAAGCGAGATGATGGCGCAGGCCTCGCGCGGCGCTACGCCGGTGCTGCTGGCGGTGGATGGTCAGGCGGCCGCGCTGTTCGCCATCCGTGACCCGCTGCGCGAAGACAGCGTCGACGCCCTGGCGCGCCTGCATCGTCAGGGCTACCGCCTGGTGATGCTCACCGGGGATAACCCCACTACCGCGAATGCCATCGCCAAAGAAGCCGGCATTGATGAAGTGATTGCCGGCGTGCTGCCGGACGGTAAAGCCGACGCCATTAAGCGTCTGCAGAGCCAGGGGCACAAAGTGGCGATGGTTGGCGATGGGATTAACGATGCCCCCGCGCTGGCGCAGGCGGATGTCGGGATCGCCATGGGCGGCGGCAGCGATGTCGCTATTGAAACCGCGGCGATCACCCTGATGCGCCATAGTCTTCACGGCGTGGCCGATGCGCTGGCGATTTCGAAGGCGACCTTACGCAATATGAAGCAGAACCTGCTGGGGGCCTTTGTCTACAACTCGCTGGGCATCCCGATTGCCGCCGGGATCCTCTGGCCGCTGACCGGCACGCTGCTCAATCCGGTGGTCGCCGGCGCGGCGATGGCGCTATCGTCGATCACCGTGGTGAGTAACGCTAACCGCCTGTTGCGCTTTAAACCAAAAGAGTAAACGCTGCTGCAGGAAAGCGGACGCTGACAGGATCGGCGCCCGCTTTTTTTCCGGGACAAGAAAAGCCCGCCGGAAGGGTGACGTGTATCACCATATGCGCTAGCATGAATGCCTCACACTTCGGAGCGCGTATGGGCCTGTTAAACCGGATAAAAATGCTGTGGCGAGCCGCCGTCGGCTCGTCTTATTCCTGGCCTGCGATGGATATCGTCCTGCCCGGCGAACGCTATCTGCACCTCGTCGGCAGCATCCATATGGGCACCCGCGACATGGCGCCGCCGCCAGCGAAACTGCTGAAAAAAATACGCCAGGCCGATGCGTTAATCGTCGAGGCCGATATCAGCGGCAATGAAACCCCGTTTAGCAATCTCCCCGCTTATCCGCCGCTGGCGGAGCGCCTGAGCGACGCGCAGCTGAGCGAGCTACAAGCGCGAGCCGGCGAGCTGGGCCTGTCGGTCGAGCTGTTCGACAGCCAGCCGCTGTGGCAGGTGGCGATGGTTCTGCAGGCCACCCAGGCGCAGAAGCTGGGGCTGCGGCCGGATTACGGTATCGATTATCAGTTGCTGATGGCCGCCCGCGAGAGCAACATAGCGGTGATGGAGCTGGAAGGCGCCGACAGCCAGATCGCGCTGCTGCGCGACCTGCCCGATGGCGGAATGGCGCTGCTGGAAGATACGCTGACCCACTGGCGCACCAACGCCCGTTTACTGCAGGTCATGATCGGCTGGTGGCTGGAGCAACCGCCGTCGCGCGGTGCGGTATCGCTGCCGACGACCTTCAGCCAGTCTTTATATGATGTGCTGATGCATCAGCGCAATCTCGCCTGGCGCGAGACGCTGCTGGCCTTGCCGCCGGGGCGCTACGTGGTCGCCGTCGGCGCGCTGCATCTGTATGGCGAAGGGAATCTGCCGGATATGCTGACATAAAAAAATGGCCAATATTGCTATTGGCCCGTCAAAGAGGAATTTCATCATTATTATTATCCCGGGATTTGTATCCCGGATCGTCTGATTGTCGCTCAAAGTGACCATCACTGCCAACACTATTGCGCAAGATGGTACTATTTTTTAGACAACCTGCGGGCGTATTCTGACGTCACGCAAAACCGGTTGGTAAGAAGGATAGCTATGACTCCCGCCGTTAAATTACTCGAAAAAAACAAAATTCCCTTTCAGATCCACAGTTACGATCACGATCCCAATGAGACCAACTTCGGTGATGAAGTGGTGCGCAAGCTCGGCCTCAATGCCGATCAGGTTTACAAGACCCTGCTGGTCGCCGTTAATGGCGATATGAAGCATCTGGCGGTCGCCGTCACCCCGGTCGCCGGGCAACTGGATTTGAAGAAAGTGGCGAAAGCGCTGGGCGCCAAGAAAGTCGACATGGCCGACCCGATGGTGGCGCAGCGTATCACCGGCTATCTGGTGGGCGGTATCAGTCCGCTGGGGCAGAAGAAGCGCCTGCCGACGGTGATTGACGCCCCGGCGCAGGAATTTGCCACTATCTATATTTCCGGCGGCAAACGCGGGCTGGATATTGAGCTGGCGGCCAGCGATCTGGCGCAGCTTCTGGATGCGAAGTTCGCCGATATCGCCCGCCGCGATTGATAACACTATCCCGGATAGCGGCGCACGCGCCTTATCCGGGCTCCCCAACTCATAGCCACGGTAAGCGTAGCGCCACCGTGGAAATAGCTCACCCGAAACCCAGGCTTACTGCCAGCTCACCTCGCCTTTCGGCTCATAGGCGGCGGCATCCAGCGGCGAGTTCTTCTCGATATACTCTTTTAGCACTTCGGCATCGATAAAGCCGGTATTCACATACCCGGGTTTATCGGCGATGTTCGGGTAACCATCGCCGCCGGTGGCGTTAAAGCTCAGCGTCGCCATCCGATAGGTCTTCGACGGATCCACCGGTTCGCCTTTGATTTTCAGATCGTTCAACTTGCCGTCTTTGGCCACAAAGCTGACGTTGGCAAACTGCGGATAGGCGCCGGAATCCGGCTTCATCTGCGCGACGGCGGTCAGGTAATCCACCACCTCCTTGCCGCTCATATCGACATAGGTCAGCACATTGCCAAACGGCTGGACCTTCATCACATCCTTGTAGGTGATATCGCCCGCCTCAATGGAGTCGCGGATCCCGCCGCCGCTCATCACCGCGAAATCCGCATTACTGCGCGCCATCTGCGCCGCCAGCAGCAGGTGGCCCATATTGGTCTGCACGAAACGCACTTTACTGCGATCGCCCTCCAGATGACCATTCACGCTGCCGATCTTGACCTGCAGTTGCGCCTTACCTTTGTTCTGGAACGGCGTCAGCAGCGACATCATCTGCGGGTTCTCCGCGATCTGCGGCGTATACAGCACCCGCTCGCTTTGGCCGTTATCGTAAGTCACTTTTTTCTTCAGGTTGACCGGGATCAGCTGATAGTGCACCAGCTTCATCTCGCCGTTGCGGAACTCAAAATCGGCGCGGCCGACGTATTTGCCCCACTCATGCGCCTGGACGATCCAGATGCCGTTCTGACGATCCGGGGCGCACGGCGTCCCTGGCACATAGTCGACCTGCTTTTTATTTTCCGACGCCATGCACACCGGATCCTGCGAGTGACCGCCGACGATCATCGCCAGCGAGCCCGCGGGTAAACTCCGCGCCATCTCGACATCCCCCGGCGCGTTAGAGCCGTGGTTGCCGTTGTCATAGTGGCCCATATGGGTGGTGGCCAGGATCACGTCCGGCTTTTCATTCTGCTGCAGCTCCTGGATCACCAGCTTCGCCTCTTCCGCCGGTTTGCGGAATTCGATATCGGTGAAATATTCTGGATTGCCAATCTTGGCCGTATCGTCAGTGGTTAAGCCAATCACCGCGATTTTTAACCCGCCGCGCTTAAACAGCGCCCAGGGTTTGAACAGCCGTTCGCCGGTGCTTTTCTGATAAATATTGGCCGACAGGAACGGGAACTTCGCCCACTTTTCCTGCTGGCGCAGCACGCTCAGCGGATTATCAAACTCGTGGTTCCCCACCGCCATCGCGTCGTAGCCGATCAGGTTCATGCCGCGAAAATCGGGCTCTGCATCCTGTAAATCAGACTCCGGCACCCCGGTATTGATATCCCCGCCGGACAGCAGCAGAACGCTACCGCCTTCAGCCGCCACCTCTTTACGAATACCGTCCACCAGCGTTTTCTGCGCCGCGAGGCCATATTCGCCGTAGTCATTGCGCCAGAAATGGCCGTGGTGATCGTTGGTGTGCAGGATGGTAATTTTATAGGTTTTATCCTGCTCATAGGCCTGCGCGGACAGGCTGCCCAGCGATAACGCGGCGAATAACGCCAGCGCCACGCTGTGTTTTAAACAATGCATGCTTCACTCCCTGACTTAATCCCAAGTGCCGAAAGTATAGCGAGTTAGCCGCATTGACAAATATGTTTTCAGAATTGCGACTTCCTTCAAACCTTGTCAGCAGGTATGTTAGTTGGATAATAATTCCACCTGCATCCTCTATACGCCTTCGCGTTGTATGGCAGTGCGTTAGCCCGTTCGTCATATTTCCCATGCAGTAGCCGGGAAAATCAGGGCAGTCGCATGGCGTACAAATAACGAAAGCTATATAAAAAAGTGACGTGAACCTATGGCAATCAATCAGACCGCTCAACCCATGTCCGGCCCCGCTGCGCCGCCGCAAAAAGCGCGCACCTCGTTTGGCATCTTAGGCGCGATCAGCCTGTCCCATTTGCTTAACGATATGATCCAGTCGCTCATTCTCGCGATCTACCCGCTGCTGCAGGCCGAGTTCTCCCTTACCTTTGTGCAGATCGGGATGATCACTCTCACCTTCCAGCTCACCTCATCGCTGTTCCAGCCGGTGATTGGCTATATTACCGATAAACGATCGATGCCGTGGTCGCTGCCGGTGGGCATGTGCTTTACCCTCTGCGGTTTGATCCTCCTGGCGCTGGCTGGTAGCTTCGGTATGGTGCTGCTGGCCGCCGCGCTGGTGGGTACCGGCTCCTCGGTTTTCCATCCGGAATCGTCCCGCGTAGCGCGGATGGCCTCCGGCGGCCGTCACGGCCTGGCCCAGTCGCTGTTCCAGGTCGGCGGCAACTTCGGCAGTTCGCTTGGTCCGCTGCTGGCGGCGGTGATCATCGCCCCGTATGGTAAAGGCAACGTCGCCTGGTTCGTACTGGCCGCCCTGCTGGCTATCGTCGTGCTGTCGCAAATCAGCCGCTGGTACGCCGCACAGCACCGGATGAATAAGGGCAAACCGAAGCCGGCGATCGTCAATCCGCTGCCGCGCAATAAGGTGATTCTGGCGGTAGGTATTCTGCTGATGCTGATTTTCTCGAAATATTTCTATATGGCGAGCATCAGCAGCTATTACACGTTTTATCTGATGCATAAATTCGGCTTATCGGTGCAAAATGCCCAGCTGCATCTGTTTGCCTTCCTGTTCGCGGTGGCCGCCGGGACGGTGATTGGCGGGCCCGTTGGCGATAAGATTGGGCGAAAATATGTTATTTGGGGCTCTATCCTCGGCGTGGCGCCCTTCACCCTTGTTTTACCCTACGCCAGCCTTGAATGGACCGGGATTTTAACGGTGATCATTGGTTTTATCCTCGCCTCGGCCTTCTCCGCTATCCTGGTCTATGCCCAGGAGCTGCTGCCGGGACGTATCGGTATGGTTTCTGGTCTGTTTTTCGGCTTCGCCTTTGGCATGGGCGGCCTTGGCGCCGCGGTGCTGGGCCTGCTGGCGGACCATACCAGTATCGACCTGGTGTATAAAATCTGCGCCTTCCTGCCGCTGCTGGGATTCCTGACGATATTTCTTCCTGATAACCGGCAAAAAGCCTGATTATCCGGCGGCCAAAGTGTAACGTTGGCCGCCGTTACCCCTTGCGCCATCGGCCTGATGCGCGCATTCCTCCCTCGATTTTCCCTTCTGTGCCTTTTCATCCCCTAATTGCATTTTTTTGCACAATTCAAGAATTATTCATAAACAAAGTGAACGTTTTTGTCATAAACTATTACGCGGACAGGGTAGCAAAATGGACCGATTCACCACTGGAAAGGAGACGGAATGCACCACGCAACACCGCTAATCACCACCATTGTCGGCGGCCTCGTGCTCGCCTTTATTCTCGGCATGATTGCCAATAAGCTACGTATTTCTCCTCTGGTGGGATATCTCTTAGCGGGCGTGCTGGCCGGACCTTTCACCCCTGGCTTTGTTGCTGACACCAAACTGGCTCCGGAACTGGCGGAACTCGGCGTGATCCTGCTGATGTTCGGCGTCGGGCTGCATTTTTCCCTCAAGGATCTGATGGCGGTAAAGTCGATCGCCATTCCCGGGGCCATCGCCCAGATAGCTGTGGCGACGCTGTTGGGTATGGCGCTCTCCGCCGCCCTTGGCTGGTCGCTGATGACCGGCATCGTCTTTGGCCTGTGTCTCTCCACCGCCAGTACCGTGGTGCTGCTGCGCGCCCTGGAGGAACGACAGCTGATTGACAGTCAGCGCGGGCAGATCGCCATCGGCTGGCTGATTGTGGAAGACCTGGTGATGGTCCTGACGCTGGTCCTGCTGCCGGCAGTGGCCGGTATGGCGGAGAAAGGCAACGTCGGCTTCGCTTCCCTCGCCCTCGACCTCGGGATCACCATTGGCAAAGTGGTGGCCTTTATCGCCATCATGATGCTGGTCGGCCGTCGGCTGGTGCCGTGGATCATGTCGCGCAGCGCGGCCACCGGCTCGCGCGAGCTGTTCACCCTGTCGGTGCTGGCCCTGGCGCTGGGCATCGCCTTCGGCGCCGTGGAGCTGTTTGATGTCTCCTTCGCCCTCGGCGCCTTCTTTGCCGGCATGGTGCTTAATGAATCCGAGCTGAGCCACCGCGCCGCCCATGACACCCTGCCGCTGCGCGACGCCTTCGCGGTGCTGTTCTTTGTCTCCGTCGGCATGCTGTTTGACCCAATGGTGCTGGTCCAGCAGCCGCTGGCGGTGCTGGCGACGCTGGCGATCATTATCTTTGGTAAATCCGCAGCCGCCTTTTTCCTCGTGCGTATGTTTGGCCACTCGCCGCGTACCGCACTGACGATTGCCGCCAGCCTGGCGCAGATTGGTGAATTTGCCTTTATTCTCGCCGGCCTGGGGATGGCGCTTAACCTGCTGCCGCAGGCCGGGCAAAACCTGGTGCTGGCCGGGGCGATCATCTCGATTATGCTCAACCCGGTGCTGTTTACCCTGCTGGAGAAATATCTCGATAAAACCGAAACCCTCGACGAGCAGACCCTGGAAGAGGTGCTGGAAGACGAGAAGCAGGTGCCGGTCGATATCTGCAACCACGCGCTGCTGGTCGGCTTCGGCCGCGTCGGCAGCCTGCTGGGCGAGAAGCTGATGGCCCAGGGGATCCCGCTGGTGGTGGTTGAAACCTCGCGCACCCGCGTGGATGAGCTACGCGAGCGCGGGATCAGCGCGGTGCTGGGCAATGCCGCCAATGAAGAGATCATGGAGCTGGCGCATCTCGACTGCGCTCGCTGGCTGCTGCTGACCATTCCCAACGGCTATGAGGCCGGCGAGATTGTCGCCTCCGCACGGGAAAAATGTCCGAATATCGAGATTATCGCCCGCGCCCATTACGATGATGAAGTGGATTACATTATCGACCGTGGGGCCAATCAGGTGGTGATGGGCGAGCGGGAAATTGCCCGCGCCATGCTGCAGCTTCTGGAAACGCCACCCGCCGGTGAAGTGGTCACTGGCTGATGTACAGCCCTCTCCCGTCGGGAGAGGGACTCGCTTATCGATCCCAGTACGCCTCTTCCAGGCTGTCCTCACGTTCCGGCAGGCCGCGGGTTAAACGCGGCGAGTGCTGGTTCAGCACCTGATAGCTCACGCGGTTGGCATATTTACACACCTGCGCCAGCGAGGAGTAGGTCAGCCATTTGCATTTGTGTTTGCTGGAGTTGGGTACGTTATTGCGATGGTAGTTATTGGCGGTGATGTCATGCAGCAGCGCCGCCAGCGCGCCGTCGCCTGCGCCGTTGGTGTTCATGATCTTCTCCGGGCCGCCCATATACGGCGCGATGTGCGAATAAATACGCAGCGGATTGACGCAGTCCTGGTGACGCATCGCGCGACTGAATTCAAACTGGTTAAATTCCGGGATCGCCCCCGGCAGCAGCGGATGCTGGGTTTTACGCTTCGCCTCTTCTTCGGTGAAGCCCGCCATATATAGCCCCGCCGGTCCGGCGGTGCACAGCACCAGGTCGACCCAGTCCAGCGCTTTGTCCGCCGCCGACAGCGGATCGGCAAAACCGGTCAGCGCTTCCCCTTCCTCTTCATTCATCGCCAGAATCGAGACATGATCCTGCAGGAACTGCTGCCACCACGCCGGGTTATCGGCAATCACGTATTTGGTACCAAGAGTTAACACCACCGGCACATCATGCTTTTTGGCATACTCGATGGCTTTCATCGTCGCGTCCGGCATCGGCTCGCCCGGCTTGCAGCGTACCAGGTAGGAGGTCAGCACCAGCGCCGAGGCGCCAGCGATCACCGCTTCCGGAATGCTTTCCGGGCGCAGTTTGTTCATATGACCCGGGCTAATGGCGAAGGTGCGCTCGCCGCTATCGCCGATCAGGGTGAAGCAGCGGCCAATGGCGCCGTCAACGCCCTGCAGATAGTTCAGATCGGTACGGCTGGAGGTATTGCACAGGTAGCGATAGGCATAGCCGCCGATTTCGATATTACTGCACATGACGCCAAGCAGCACCGAGCGATCGTCCGCCAGCACCGAGTAGTTGTGCATGGTATTGCCGATCGTGCCGCCGGCAAACTGATGAGTAATAAGATTATTGCGCACCAGCTCCTGGTACAGCGCCTCGGCGACATCATCTTCAATCACCAGAGAGTGGCCCGCGCTCAGGCCGTAGCGCACGATAAACGCCTCATCCACTTTCGCTTCGATATCCACCAGCGTCTGGTCGATACCCACCACCCAGGAGACGCTGGATTCATTCTCCGGCTGAATTTGCTGTAGCAGCGGGTCGCGGGCGTTAACGGGAAAATAGTGTTTGGATTTGCGTTTACCGGGAAATTTCATAGTGGCGCTTAAATAACAGGGAACAAGCGGGAAATAGTAGCATATTCCCCGCCCTGCGCGCGATCAGCGATAAGGCGCGGTCAGATTGACCATCATCTCAATATGCGCGGCGTCCGCGTTAAGCGCCGGAATGTATTCATATTGCTTGCCACCCGCTTCGAGGAAGATTTCCCGGTTCTGGACGGCGATCTCTTCCAGCGTTTCGAGACAGTCGGCGGCAAAGCCCGGGCACAGCACCTGAATATGCTTCGTCCCTTTCTCGCCGAGCATCTTCAGCGTCTCATCGGTGTACGGCGTCAGCCAGGGTTCCCGGCCAAAGCGCGACTGGAAGGTCATCATCACCCGCTCCGGTGGCAGCCCCAGCGCGGAGACCAGTTCCCGCGTGGTATCACGACAGCGCTGAGGATAATCATCTCCCTGGTTGGCATAGCGCTGCGGGATCCCATGATAGGAAAGCAGCAGCAGATCCGGTTCCCCATGAACGGCAAACGAGGCGCGCACGCTGGCCGCCAGAGCATGGATATAGTCCGGGTGCCCGGCGTAATCGCGAATAAACGAGATACCGGGAATGGCGCGTTTTTTCGCGAGGATCCGCGCCAGCTCATCCCAGACGGCAGCCACCGTCGAGCAGGAATATTGCGGATACAGCGGCAGCACCACGATGTGCCCCACCCCTTGCGCCAGTAAATCATCCACCGCGCTGGCCAGCGACGGCGTTCCATAGCTCATGCCCAGCGCCACCGGGGTATCCGGCAGTCTGGCGGCCAGCGCCTGCTGCTGGCGACGGCTGTATACCATCAGCGGCGACCCCTCTTCCATCCAGACGGACTGATAGAGTTTAGCCACGCGGGGAGAGCGAATCGGCAGTATGACGCCGCGCAGCAGCGGCCACCATAGCAGACGAGACGTATCCACCACCCGTTTGTCGCTGAGGAATTGTCGCAGATAACGCTTCACCGCACCGGGGGTGGGCGCATCGGGAGTGCCTAAATTGGCCAGCAAGATACCTGTTTTCGTCTGATGCATTACCGCCTCTTAACCATTTGAATCGCAGCCAATTGTAGCTGAAATGGCGCTAAACGGAACCAATCATAGCAAAAGGTAGGAATGAGAGGAGTTCTCATCCTGCCGCAGCAGGATGAGAAAAGGCTTTATCAGCCGAGGATTTTTTCCAGTTCGGCGCGCACGTCAGCCACCGCTTTGGTGCCGTCAACTTTGGCGTATTTGGTGTTGCCCGCCTGCGCTTCTTTGGTGTAGTAGCCGATCAGCGGCGCCGTCATCTGATGATATTCCACCAGACGCTTACGCACGGTCTCTTCCTGGTCGTCTTTACGGGTGGTCAGCTCTTCGCCGGTCACGTCGTCTTTGCCTTCCACCTTCGGCGGATTGAATTTGATGTGGTATACGCGACCGGATGCCGCGTGAACGCGACGGCCAACGATACGGTCGACAATCAGTTCGTCCGGCACGTCGAATTCCAGCACGTAATCAACGGTAATGCCCGCTTCTTTCATGGCGTCAGCCTGCGGAATAGTGCGCGGGAAACCGTCCAGCAGGAAGCCGTTACGGCAATCTTCCTGGGCGATACGCTCTTTAACCAGCGCGATAACCAGCTCATCGGTCACCAGCTTGCCGGCGTCCATGATGTCTTTCGCCTGCTTACCGAGCTCAGAGCCGGATTTTACCGCAGCGCGCAGCATATCGCCGGTGGAGATTTGCGGAATACCGTATTTCTCCATGATGAACTGAGCCTGAGTTCCTTTACCCGCGCCCGGAGCGCCAAGCAGAATAATACGCATTACGAAAATCCCCTCAAAAGTCGATTCAATTTTTCAAAAACGCTAAACCATACCACCAGAACGGCGATGGCTCAAGGAAGGCGGTGCGGCTGAAACGGTTAATGGTGAGATATTTTATGCAATCCAATGTGAAATGCCCCGTCTGAGCAAATCGCTCAGACGGGGCATTTATCCCGTTCCCGGCGTCGCGTCGCTCGGCCGGGCTACTCGTTCAGGTTCGCGTCAGGAAGCCAGCAGCTGGTTCATACGGCGGATAAACTGGTTCGGATCTTCCAGCGTGCCGCGCTCGGCCAGCAGCGCCTGATCCAGCAGCAGTTCCACCCATTCGCCGAACTGCGCGTCATCCTGGGTATCGGCTGCGCGTTTCACCAGCTGATGCGCCGGGTTCAGTTCGAAGATGTATTTCACTTCCGGCGCCGCCTGGCCCGCAGCCGCGAAAAGCTTCGCCATCTGGGTGCTCATCTCGTCGGCATCGGTGGTGACAATCGCCGGGGTATCGGTCAGACGATGGGTCAGACGCACCTCTTTGACCCGGTCGCCAAGCAGGTTTTTCACACGCTCAACGAACGGCTCCAGCGCTTTTTCGGCTTCTTTGGTGGACTCGTCCACTTCATCCGCCAGCTTGTCCAGCGACTCGTCGGCTTTAGCGACAGACTGGAACGCTTTACCGTCGAACTCGGTCAGGTAGCTCATCATCCACTCGTCGATGCGATCGGAGAGCAGCAGCACTTCGATCCCTTTCTTACGCAGCAGCTCGAGGTGCGGGCTGCTCTTCGCCGCCGCATAGCTGTCGGCAGTGATGTAGTAGATCTTCTCCTGACCTTCTTTCATGCGCGAGACGTACTCTTCCAGCGACACGGTCTGCGCGGAGGAGTCAGTATGGGTGGTCGCGAAGCGCAGCAGTTTGGCGATCGCCTCCTGGTTGCTCGGATCTTCCGCCGGCCCCTCTTTCAGCACCAGGCCGAACTGTTTCCAGAAGGTCTGATATTTTTCGGCGTCGTCTTTCGCCAGCTTATCCAGCATCTGCAGCGCGCGTTTGGTCAGCGCGGTGCGCAGGTTGCGGGTCACGCTGCTGTCCTGCAGAATTTCACGGGAGACGTTCAGCGGCAGATCGTTGGAGTCTATCAGGCCGCGTACGAAGCGCAGGTAGTTCGGCATAAACTGCTCGGCGTCGTCCATGATGAACACACGCTGGACGTACAGCTTCAGGCCGTGTTTATGATCGCGGTTCCACATATCCCACGGCGCCTGCGACGGGATATACAGCAGGCTGGTGTACTCCTGCTTACCTTCCACGCGGTTGTGGCTCCAGGTCAGCGGGTCGCTGTAGTCATGGGCAATGTGCTTGTAGAATTCTTTGTATTCGTCGTCGTTAACTTCAGACTTGCTGCGAGTCCACAGGGCCTGCGCCTTGTTGATTTTTTCCCAACTGATAACGGTTTCGCCGTCTTTCTCTTCCCGTTTCTCAATCTCAACCGGCAGCGCGATATGGTCGGAATACTTGCTGATGATGGAGCGCACGCGCCAGTCGTTGAGGAAATCGTCCTCACCTTCGCGCAGATGCAGGGTGATTTCGGTCCCGCGATCGGCTTTGGTGATGTCGGCCACGGTATATTCCCCTTCGCCGGCGGATTCCCAGAACACGCCGTTCTCAGGTTTATCGCCTGCCGCACGGGTACGGACGGTCACTTTATCCGCCACGATGAAGGCCGAATAGAAGCCGACACCGAACTGGCCAATCAGCTGGCTATCTTTTGCCTGGTCGGAACCCATCGATTCGAGGAACGCTTTGGTGCCGGATTTGGCGATGGTGCCGAGATGGTCGATAACCTCTTCCCGGTTCATACCGATACCGTTATCGGCAATGGTCAGGGTGCGGTTGTCTTTATCAAACGAAACCCGCACGCGCAGCTCGCCGTCTCCCTCATACAAATCCGGCTGCGACAGCGCGCGGAAACGCAGCTTATCGGCCGCATCAGAGGCGTTGGAAATCAGCTCACGCAGAAAGATTTCTTTGTTGGAATAGAGGGAATGGATCATCAGGTGCAGAAGCTGTTTTACTTCTGACTGAAAACCACGAGTTTCTTGTCCTTTCATCTGATTCAACCTCAACAATGCCATTTTAAATGGGTAAAAAACCGTTGAGTGGGAGATGGGGACAGCGGGGAAATTTTTCAAGCGGAGGCGGCGATAGCCGCCTCCATTTGTTCAGAAAGTAATCTTGTGGCGACCGGCCAGCGAGTGGGACAGCGTGGTGCCGTCGACCATCTCCAGCTCGCCGCCCACCGGCACGCCGTGGGCGATTCGGCTGGCGTCGACGCCATACTGCGCGCACAGCTCCGCGATATAGTTGGCTGTCGCCTCGCCCTCAACGGTCGGGTTGGTGGCAAGGATCACCTCGGTGATCGACTCCGCCTCCAGCCGTTGCTCCAGGCGATCGAGCCCGATGTCATCAGGCCCGATGCCGTCGAGCGGCGACAGGTGCCCCATCAGCACGAAGTAGCGGCCGGAATACTGCCCGGTCTGCTCAATGGCGTAGATGTCCGCCGGACTCTCCACCACGCAGATCTGGCCGTTTTCCTGGCGACGCGGGTTGCTGCAGATATTGCACACCTCCTGCTCGGTGAAAGTGCGGCAATCGGCACAGTGGCCGATCTCCGACATCGCGCGCGTCAGCGCCTGCGCCAGACGCATCCCGCCGCTGCGATCGCGCTGCAGCAGGGTAAACGCCATGCGCTGCGCCGACTTCGGGCCGACGCCCGGCAGACAGCGCAGTGCTTCCATAAGCTGAGTTAACAGCGGGCTGGTTTGCATCAGAACGGCATCTTGAAGCCTGGCGGCAGCTGCATACCGGCAGAGACGGAAGCCATCTTCTCTTTCTGAGTCTCTTCGATACGGCGCGCAGCGTCGTTGAACGCGGCAGCCACCAGATCTTCCAGCATCTCTTTGTCATCTTCCAGCAGGCTTGGGTCGATCTCCACGCGGCGGCAGTTGTGCGCGCCGTTAATGGTCACTTTCACCAGACCCGCGCCGGATTCGCCGGTCACTTCCAGCTGAGCGATCTCTTCCTGCATCTTCTGCATTTTTTCTTGCATCTGCTGGGCCTGCTTCATCAGGTTACCCAGGCCGCCTTTTCCACCAAACATAGGCTTCTCTCTCAGTCAGTCATCATTAAAGGTACTGACTGCAAGTCAAACTTGCAGTCAAATGGGGCGAATACTCTCTTCATCCAGATCGGCGTCAAAGAAACGACGCAGGGTCTGAATGTTATTATCCGCAATAATCGCTTCGCGCGCCTGCGCGAGCTTCTCTTCATAAATAGCCTGCCGCCACTCCAGCGGCGTGCGCATCGCGGGATTATCGTCTTCCACGATGGTCAATTCAACGGGCGTACCGTACAACACCCCCAGCGCTTCAGCCAGCTTTTGCTGTGCGCCGGCGGAATTGAGGTGGCGCTGGCTGGAGCGCAGATGCAGACAGACGCGATTGCCCTCCTGCTCTTTCCACGCGTTGAGCGCCACCTGCTCGACCAGCTTCGGTACTGCCAACTGGCTCACTTCCGCCGCCCAGCTGTCGCGCTCGACCGCTTCAACGGCAAGCTTGGCCGCCAGCTCAGGCGTTTTTTCATGCTCCAGCGCTTTTTTCAGCGCTTTAGGCGTGGCGACTTCGACTTTGGTCTCTTCAACCACCGTCGTCGCCTTCCAGCGATAAGCCTCTTTCTTCGCCGGGGCCTGCTCCAGCGCCGCCGCGGCCGGACGAGCCTGGACGCGCTCGGTAATCGAACTCAGTCGCTCCAGCGCAGCGTTATTCACCGGCCGCGCGCGGGAAGCGGCTGCCGGTTCACTCTTTTTTGGGGTGGTTGCTCCCTGGCTGCGCTGTAGGTGGCTGCGGGCCGCCAGCACCTGGCTGGTGGTCGGCGGCAAACTCTGCGGCGGCTGTGGCGGCGGCGCTGCGGGGGAAACCGGCTGGCGCGGCGCGGGCGCGGCGGCCTGCGCCGGCTGCACCTCGGGCTCCGGCAGCGGCTTACGCGGATGAAACGCCAGGGCGCGCAGCAGCGTCATTTCGACGCCCATCCGCCGGTCCGGGGCATAGGGTAGCTCTTTGCGGCCAATCAGCAGCGTTTGGTAGTAGAGCTGAACGTCGCCCGGCGGTACGGTGCGCGCCAGTTCGCGCATCCGCACTTCGACCGCGGCCATGTCGGCGCCCAGCGCCGAAGGGGACAGCTGAACCATGGCGATGCGGTGCAGCAGGCTCTGCATCTCCACCAGCAGCGCCTCCCATTCAACGCCGCGCGCGGCGGCGTCATTGACGCCCGCCATGACTCGCTCGCCATCGGCGGCGACCAGGGCTTCAATCAACGACAGTGCCTGATCGTCATCGAGGGTGCCGAGCATGGTGCTCACCGACGCCGCCGTCAGTTGCCCTTCTCCACTCGCAATCGCCTGATCGGTCAGGCTTAAGGCATCGCGCAGGCTGCCGTCGGCGGCGCGCGACAACAGCTGCAGCGCGCGGGGCTCGAAGGCAATCTGCTCTTCGCCAAGAATATGCTCCAGCTGATGGCGGATCTGTTCAACGTCCAGCGCCTTCAGGTGGAACTGCAGGCAGCGGGATAAGATCGTCACCGGCAGCTTCTGCGGATCCGTCGTCGCCAGCAGGAATTTGACGTGCGCCGGCGGCTCCTCCAGCGTTTTTAATAACGCATTGAAACTGTGGCGCGACAGCATATGAACTTCGTCGATGAGATAGACCTTGAAGCGGCCGCGGGCCGGCGCGTACTGGACGTTATCCAGCAGGTCGCGGGTATCTTCGACTTTGGTGCGTGAGGCGGCGTCAATCTCAATCAGATCGACAAAGCGCCCCTGTTCAATTTCCCGGCAGTTATCGCACACGCCGCAGGGGGTGGCGGTGATGCCGGTTTCACAGTTTAACCCTTTCGCCAGCAGGCGGGCGATGGAGGTCTTACCGACTCCGCGGGTACCGGAAAAGAGATAAGCGTGATGAATGCGCCCTAACGACAAGCCGTTCGCCAGTGCGGTCAGCACATGTTCCTGGCCGACGACGTCAGCAAAGGTTTGTGGGCGCCATTTACGGGCTAAGACCTGATAACTCATGGGCTGGCTCTGAAACGCTGGAAGGTGAAATCACGAAGGGGTCATGCTATCACAGCCCCGCCCGATCGGCGAGGCTATGTGGAGGGATTTGCTTAGTGGCCCGGGAACGGCACCAGACTGAAGCAGTGGATCCCCAGCTTCTCCAGGCGCTGTTCGCCGCCCAGATCGAAGAGATTGATAATGAAAGCGGCATCCTGCACTTCGCCGCCGAGACGGCGGATCAGTTTGACCGTCGCGTCGATGGTTCCGCCGGTCGCCAGCAGATCGTCCACCACCAGCACTTTGTCGCCCGGTTTGATGGCGTCAACGTGGATCTCCAGCTGATCGGTGCCGTATTCCAGCTCATAGCTCTCAGCGATGGTTTCACGCGGCAACTTACGCGGCTTGCGTACCGGAACAAAGCCCACGCCCAGCGCCAGCGCAACCGGTGCGCCGAAAAGGAAGCCACGCGCCTCAGTCCCTACCACTTTGGTAATTCCCGCGTCTTTGTAGCGCTCGGTCAGCAGTTCAATGCTGAGCGCGTAAGCTTTCGGGTCTTCCAGTAAACTGGTGACATCGCGGAAAAGAATGCCCGGTTTTGGATAATCCTCGATACTCTGGATGCTGTTCTTCAGATATTCAAGCTGCTGTGCAGTTGCGGTCATAAGTGTATGCCTGATTGAAACGGTGTTACCCACGGGCGTGCAAAAGGGGCCAAAGAAACATTTGTTTAACCTTTGACCAGGCTTACCCGCGCTCGAAAACGCCAGAATTTACTGGCTGTCAGCAACAATTGCAACAGGCATTATTGCGCATCAGTGCTTTTGTTGCTTTGCGTCAACCACCGGAATGCGCCACATAAAGATCAGCAGACAGGCCAGAATGACCAACAGCATGATGCGCACCCACGTAAGCTTAACCAGCCACAGCGAAATAGCAAAAGTCGCCACGATCATGGCAATGGCGCGCGGTTTGGCGCCGCGAGGCATGGCGCGGTACTGTTGCCAGTGGCGAAGATAGCCGCCGAACCATGAGCGATACAGCAGCCACTGGTGAAAGCGCGGCGATGAGCGGGCAAAGCACCAGGCGGCGAGCAGAATAAACGGCGTCGTCGGCAGCAACGGTAAGAAGACGCCCAGCGTACCCAGCGCTACCGCCAGCCAGCCGATAATGGTTAAAATAACAGGTGGCATAATGCGAATCGTTATCAAACAGATACGGCTACTGTAGCACAGTTGGCTGATGGAGAATGGAGGGGGTTGGTGAAAACAGCTCAACTTTTACAAACGCTGAACAATCAGCTTAGCGAGCTGGCCGCGCAGGTGGCGCCGCTGGCGGAGCACGCGACCCTCAGCCCGCGCTTTGACCGCCAGCTCTTCCACACCCGCAGCACGCTGATGCAGGCCTATCTGGCGGAAGCCCAACACAACTTTCACCAGCTCCGCCAGGCCGTCGAGCGCCAGCAGTTGCCGCAGGTAGCCTGGATCGCCGAGCGTCTGGCGGCGCAAATCGCTGCGCTGCGTCGCGAAACCGCCACCTGGTCGCTGCGCAGTTGGGACCATGCCTCGCCAACGCTGAGCCGCTGGCAGCGCCGTCGCCTACAGCATCAGGAGTATGAGCGCCGCCTGCTGGCGATGCGCGACCAACGCCAGCGCCAGCAGACGCAGGCTACCAGCCTCGACGAGCAGCAGCGGCTGGCCAGGGAAGTCGAGGTCTACAGTGGACGGCTGGCGCGCTGCCGACAGGCGCTGGATAAGATTGAAAACGTACTGGCGCGGCTGACGCGCTAACAGGAGAGTCCGATGTCGCTGGAAAATGCCCCCGATGAGGTCAAACTGGCCGTCGATTTAATCATGTTGCTGGAATCACATCAGATCCCGGCGCAAACCGTGCTGGACGCGCTGGAAATTGTCAGGCGGGATTATGCAAACAAGTTAAAAAACGCGGAAAGCGCCTCGCAAACGCCGCAGAAGTAAGATGTTGCCCACGGCGGAGTGCTGGCAGAGTGGTCCTCTGCGCATGACGCCGATGGAGGCAATATTGATGGAAAAGGTCAGTCAAACCCCGCAAGATGCGGTTTTTCGCCAGATGCTGATGCATCAGGCGGTGGCGAAGGATTTCCTGCAGCTGTATCTGCCCGCGCCGTTTCTGGCAATCTGCGAGCTGGATTCGCTGCAGCTGGTCTCCGGTAGCTTTGTTGAAGAGGACCTGCGCGCCAGCTATTCCGATATCCTTTACTCACTGCGCACCCGCCACGGACCGGGCTATGTTTACGCGCTGATTGAGCACCAGAGTACCCCGGACAAGCTGATGGCGTTTCGCCTGCTGCGCTACGCGCTGGCCGCCATGCAGCGTCATCTGGACGCTGGCCACGACACGCTGCCGCTGGTGGTGCCGATTCTGTTTTATCACGGCAAGGTCAGCCCCTGGCCCTGGCCCCGCAACTGGCAACAGCTATTCGCCGAACCGGCGCTGGCGAAGGCGCTCTATAGCGGTGATTTTCCGCTGGTGGACCTCACCGTTATGCCAGATAATCAGATAGTCCGTCATCGGCGAATGGCCATGCTGGAGCTGTTGCAAAAGCATATCCGCCATCGCGATCTGGCCGAGCTGCAGGTGCCGCTGATCGCGCTGATGACGCAAGGCTATCTGACAGAAGCGCAGTTGAATACGCTGCTGCGCTATATGTTGCAGGCGGGTACAACGGAACATCCGGGGGCGCTGATCCGCGCGCTGGCGGCGCAGTCGCCCAGGCATAAGGAGCTGATGATGACCATTGCCGAATGGCTGGAAGAGAAAGGCCGTAAACAGGGGCAGCAGGAGGGCGAGCAGGAAGGTCGAGAAGCCGCCACTCGCAGCATCGCCGCCAGAATGCTGGCGCGCGGCCTCGAACGACAAATCGTGCGGGAACTCACCGGGCTTAGCGACGAGGAGCTCGCCGCGCTGGCGCCCTGATGCAGCAGGGGCGGCGTTGCGCCGCCCCTCTTCAGTTAAGACGCGACGGACGGAGCTAAATCGTCGCCCTTTCCATCCCGCTTCACTTCCGTGACTTCATCACCCTTTTCATTTCGCAGATGGACTTCCAGCTGGTTAAAGGCAATGTTGATGTCATTCTCCCGGCACAGACGGTCGATGGCGCGGTTGAGCTCATCCACCGTGTAGCTGCGATCGCGCAGTTCACGGACATACAGACGTAGTTCATGATCCAGCGTACTGGGGCCGAAGGTGGTGAAGAAGACCGCCGGCGCTGGCTCCTGCATCACTTTCGGATGATCGTGCGCCACCTTCAGCAGCACCTCCTTCACCTTATCCAGGTCGGAACCGTAGGCGACGCCGAGGCGGATCACCACGCGGGTCACGGTGTCGGAGAGCGACCAGTTGATCAAGCGCTCGGTAACGAACGCCTTGTTCGGGATGATCACCTCTTTGCGATCGAAGTCGGTAATGGTGGTGGCGCGAATACGGATTTTGCTTACCGTACCGGAGAAGGTGCCGATAGTCACCGTATCCCCGATGCGCACCGGACGTTCGAACAGAATAATCAGGCCGGAGACAAAGTTACCGAAGATCTCCTGCAGACCAAAACCCAAACCAACCGACAGCGCGGCCGCCAGCCATTGCAGTTTGTCCCAGGAGACGCCCAGCGACCCGAATACCGTCATCGCCCCAATGGCGATAATCGCATAGTTAAGAATGGTGGTGATGGCGTAGGAAGTCCCCTGACGCATATTGAGCCGCGACAGGACCAGCACCTCCAGCAGCCCCGGCAGGTTGCGGATTAGCGCCCAGGCAACCATCGACGCCACAATGGCAAACAGCAGGCTGCCCATCGTCACGCTGCGCACCACGCTGGCCCCCGCCTCGGTGCCGTTGTAATGCCAGAGGGTGATGCTGTCGAGATAGGCGAAAACGGTGATCAAATCCGACCAAATCGCCCAGAACATGACCGCGAACAGCGCGATCATCACCAGCATGGTGATGCGCAACGTCTGCTGGTTAACCTGCTCGAGGGCGATAGTCGGCTCCTCCTGCGGCTCGGCGCCTTCCGCGCCCTCCTTCACCAGATGCTGACGGCGCGCCAGCGCCCGGCGCCAGGCGATACGCCGCGCCGCCACGCTCAGGCCGCGCAGCACGGTCTGGTACAGCAGGTTCCAGATCATTACCAGATAAACCGTCTCGATCCAGCGTCCCGCCAGGCGCAGCGTGGTGTAGAAGTAGCCGGTCGCCGTCAGCACCATCAGGGCCACCGGAACGATAGACAGCACCGTGATCGTCAGCAGGCGCAGGCTGTGCGACTCTTTATCGCGCCAGCTTTCCCGGCACATCGGCCAGACCAGCACCGCGATCAGCAGTAAGTTGAAGAAAATCACCAGCTGCCCCAGCACATCGTCCATCAGGTTCAGCGGCGACAGCTCGGAAATCACCGACCAGAAATTCAGCGGCAGCAGCGCCAGGCTGACGCGGACAATCTGCCGCCGCCAGTGGCTGGTCAACTGCGCCGGCATATTAAAGTGGCTGACCGCCACGCCGTTCTTTTCCAGCACTTTCCAGCACAGGCCAAACACCAGCCAGAACATCGCCAGTTTTTTACTGTACGCCCACAGCAGTCCGCTGATATTTAACTGCATGGTGAGTAAGATCAGGCCAATCGCCAGAATCACCAGCACCACCGGTAAGGCGCGGATCAGGTCGATAAAGATCGCCTTCGGCGTATGCAGTTGGGTATCATTGCGTAGTTGGCCTACCTGAGAAGCCAGCTTCGCCTGATAATCCTTGAGCCACTGCAAACGCCAGCGGATCAGGCCGGCAATTAGCAGCAGCGGTAATCCGGCGAGGAAAGCGATAAATACCGCCGGCCACGCTTTTTCCCAGTTCACGGTGATTTTCATCGCCTTAAACTGACCTTTCAGCGCTTCCGGGAAGGCCTTAATCCACTCCCAGTCCATCGGTTTATTGCTGTTCACCCAGAAAATTTGCTGGGTCAGGATTTCTTTCAGGCTGCTGGAGACGCTCATCAGCTGCTGCTGGTTGATCTGCAGGTTGATGGCCATCATCAGCTGGTTCCCCAGCTGTTTATTGAACTGGTCAAGCAGCTCGCGACGCATGTCGATCACTTCCAGCAGCGCGGCGTGCACTTCATCGGTTACTTCAGCGCTGTGCCCCTCTTCCAGCTTAGCGACATAGGCATCGCTCTGGAACAGGGCGTCGCGCTGCTGGTTAACTTCAAACTGTTCAAGCCGCAGGTCGGCTATGCGATTAGTCATATCCTGCAGCTCATCCGCCGACGGCAGCGTCTGCTGCTGCTGATAAAGAATGCGCGACAGCAGCAGGCTGCCCTTGAGCACGGAAATTTGCTCTTTAATATCCCGCTCAGACTGCAGGGCGCGGTCGAGCCAGTTCTTTACCTGGATATTGCGCTGCACCAGCTGGTTGCCATTCTCCGTCGCCTGGATCAGCTTCTCGCTCAACTGGTGGTTAACATCCAGCTCCTGCTTGACCAGCGGGTTGGCCTGAATACGCGTGGTTTCATCCGGCGTGACCGCCTCCTGGGCGGTTTTCTCAGTCAGCGTCAGCCGCTTGCTGTTCACCGCCTCCTGCAGCAGCTGCAGCTGATGCTCCAGCCGGTTGCTCCAGGCGGTTACATAGTCACGCTGCTTCTGCAGGGTATCCTGCAGGATAGTGTTGCCTTCGAGGCTCTTACGCTGCTGCTCGATCTGCGCGTTGAGCAACGCCTGCTGGGCCTGCAGCAACACCTGCTGGGTCGGACGCAGAGTCTCATCGCCCACCGAGGTGCCATTCAGACGATTACGGATCTGCTGCAGCTGCTGGGAGGCGTTGTACATCGCATTTTGCACCCGTTCCGGCTGCGTTTGCAGGGAAACCAGCTGGCTGTTGTAGGTTGCCAGATCGTTTTGCGCATTCTGCAGATCGTCCAGCGTTTGGGTGACGCGTGATTCCAGCTGACGCAGGGAGAGCGTGCTCAGCGTCTTGCGCGTCGCGTCGTCGTTCGGGACATCGCTCAGGTTGTTAAGGTTATCCACCGCCTGGCGCAGCTTCGCCGGGGCTTGCTCGACCTGCTGGCGGAGCTGCGTCGTCTCGCTCTTGATGCGATCGATTTTATCCAGCGTTTCCAGGGTCTGGGTCAAATCCTGCTGGACCAGTTTATCCTGCGGAGTCAGTTCCTTTTGCTTGTTTAATGTGTTGAGCTGACTCTGCACCTCCGCCCGGTCAGGGAGGTCTGCGGCGCGGCCCTGAACTGGACTGAAAAGGCCAATAAAACAGAGCAGCATAATGGTAAAGATGAACGTGGCGCGTTGCCTGGAGATCGTGTGCAGCATAGTTAATATGAATGAATGCAAATGCCGGAGAATACCGGGGGTCGTCGCAAGCGCGCAGAATAGCACTTCTCATCGCTGGCGAATAGCGGCGGACCGCGCTAAAAATTCACGCTCATCCGCACGCTTCGTTAAGCTGGCAGGCTCTCCGGGCCGCGAAGCGTGGGGCAGAATTGATACATCTCCAGCAGGATGGCGACGTAGTCACGCGCTTCCGCATGCAGGTCGAACGAGTCGGGAGCAAACAGCCAATTCTCCATCAGGCCTGAAAGGTAGCTGCGCATTAAAATCGCCGCTCGCCGGGTGAGTAAATTGGCAGGCAACAGCTTCGCCGCGATACACTCTTTTAAGGTTTGCTCGATACGCTCGTAGCTCGCCAGGGAGAGCTGCCGCTGGGCCTGCTGCACTACGGTCATTTCTCCGACGAATTCGCACTTATGGAAGATAATCTCCATCATCAACCGACGACGCTCTTCTGTCACTGTCGCTTCAAGAACATAGACTAATATCTCCCTGATAACTGAGAGTGGATCGTTGGGGAATTTTGCCCGATACTCAATTTCGAGATCGCTAATACTGGCGTCTGACAGCTCCCAAATTTCGTTGAATAAATCTGATTTATTCTTGAAATGCCAGTAGATAGCCCCCCTCGTTACACCCGCAGCTTTTGCAATTGTTGCCAACGAGGTAGATGATACGCCTTGCTGCGAAAACAGACGCAGAGCAACATCCAGAATCAGTTGCCGGGTTTCACGTGCCTGTTGTTTGGTTTTTCGTGCCATAGGTTAATGACTTTACAGAGGTTACGTTTACATACATTTGTGAATGTATGTACCATAGCACGACCATAATAGAAAGACTGTAGTGGGTTTGTGGTTGTTTGAGCCACTGAACATTTTGAAATTGGACACTCGAGGTTTACATATGAACAAAAACAGAGGGTTAACGCCTCTGGCGGTCGTTCTGATGCTCTCAGGCAGCTTAGCGCTAACAGGATGTGACGATAAACCGGCTCAACAAGGAGCCCAGCACATGCCGGAAGTCGGTATTGTGACGCTCAAATCCGCACCTCTACAAATAACCACCGAACTGCCAGGCCGCACCAGCGCCTATCGCATTGCGGAAGTTCGTCCTCAGGTCAGTGGCATTATTTTAAAACGTAACTTCGTGGAAGGTAGCGATATCCAGGCCGGCGTTTCCCTGTATCAGATCGATCCAGCCACCTATCAGGCCAGCTATGACAGCGCCAAAGGCGACCTGGCAAAAGCCCAGGCGGCGGCAAACATGGATCAACTGACGGTCAAGCGTTATCAGAAACTGTTAGGCACTAAATATATCAGTCAACAAGACTACGATACCGCCGTCGCGACGGCGCAGCAGAGCAATGCGGCCGTGGTCGCGGCGAAAGCAGCCGTTGAAACCGCGCGCATCAATCTGGCCTACACCAAAGTCACCTCGCCGATTAGCGGCCGCATTGGTAAATCCGCGGTGACCGAAGGGGCGCTGGTGCAAAATGGTCAAACAACCGCCCTGGCAACCGTTCAGCAGTTGGATCCGATCTATGTCGACGTCACCCAGTCGAGCAATGATTTCCTGCGCCTGAAACAGGAGCTGGCCGATGGCCGTCTGAAACAGGAAAACGGGAAAGCGAAAGTGGAGCTGGTGACTAACGACGGTCTTAAGTATCCGCAGGCCGGCACGCTGGAATTCTCGGATGTCACCGTCGATCAGACCACCGGCTCTATCACGCTGCGCGCTATTTTCCCTAACCCGGATCACACCCTGCTACCGGGGATGTTTGTCCGTGCCCGTCTGGAAGAAGGGGTTAACCCTGACGCCCTGCTGGTGCCGCAACAGGGTGTCACCCGTACGCCGCGCGGCGATGCCAGCGTCATGGTAGTGGGTGAAGGCGATAAGGTCGAAGTCCGCCAGGTCACTGCTTCTCAAGCGATTGGCGATAAATGGCTGGTCACTGACGGTCTGAAATCCGGCGATCGCGTTATCGTCACCGGCCTGCAAAAAATCAAACCAGGCGTGCAGGTAAAAGCGCAGGAAGTAGCTTCTGATGATAAACAGCAAGCCGCAGGCAACGCGCCATCAGAACAAACCAAGTCTTAACTTAAACAGGAGCCGTTAAGACATGCCTAATTTCTTTATCGATCGCCCCATATTTGCATGGGTGATCGCCATCATCATCATGCTGGCTGGGGGATTATCGATCCTCAAATTGCCGGTGGCGCAATATCCGACGATTGCGCCGCCAGCAATTTCCATTACCGCCATGTACCCCGGTGCTGACGCCGAAACCGTGCAAAACACCGTGACTCAGGTTATCGAACAGAATATGAACGGTATCGATCACCTGATGTACATGTCCTCGAATGGCGACTCCACCGGTACGGCGACCATCACCCTGACCTTCGAATCCGGTACCGATCCGGACATCGCCCAGGTTCAGGTTCAGAACAAGCTGGCCCTGGCCACCCCTCTGCTGCCGCAAGAAGTACAGCAGCAAGGGATCAGCGTTGAGAAAGCGTCCAGCAGCTTCCTGATGGTTGTCGGCGTTATTAACACCAACGGCACCATGAACCAGGACGATATTTCGGACTACGTGGCGGCCAACATGAAGGACCCGATCAGCCGTACCAGCGGCGTCGGCGACGTTCAGCTTTTCGGTTCCCAGTACGCGATGCGTATCTGGATGGATCCGAATAAACTGAATAACTTCCAGCTCACGCCGGTGGACGTGATCAGCGCTCTGAAAGCGCAGAACGCCCAGGTAGCCGCTGGTCAGTTAGGCGGTACGCCGCCGGTGAAAGGCCAGCAGCTCAACGCGTCCATCGTCGCACAGACGCGTCTGACCAATACGGAAGAGTTTGGCAACATCCTGCTGAAGGTGAACCAGGATGGTTCCCAGGTTCGTCTGCGTGATGTCGCCAAAATTGAGCTGGGTGGCGAAAGCTATGACGTGGTGGCGAAGTATAACGGCCAGCCAGCGTCCGGTCTGGGTATTAAACTGGCTACCGGCGCGAACGCGCTGGATACCGCCAACGCGATCCGCGCTGAACTGGCGAAGATGGAGCCGTTTTTCCCGTCGGGGATGAAAATCGTTTACCCGTATGACACCACCCCGTTCGTGAAAATCTCTATTCACGAAGTGGTTAAAACGCTGGTGGAAGCGATCATCCTGGTCTTCCTGGTGATGTATCTGTTCCTGCAGAACTTCCGCGCCACGCTGATCCCGACCATCGCGGTGCCGGTGGTCCTGTTAGGGACCTTCGCGGTGCTGGCGGCGTTTGGCTTCTCGATAAACACCCTGACGATGTTCGGGATGGTGCTCGCCATCGGCCTGCTGGTGGATGACGCCATCGTGGTGGTCGAGAACGTCGAGCGCGTCATGGCCGAAGAAGGCCTGCCGCCGAAAGAAGCGACGCGTAAATCGATGGGGCAGATTCAGGGCGCGCTGGTAGGTATCGCCATGGTGCTGTCGGCGGTATTTATCCCGATGGCATTCTTCGGCGGTTCAACCGGCGCCATCTATCGCCAGTTCTCCATCACCATTGTTTCCGCAATGGCGCTATCGGTACTGGTCGCGCTGATCCTGACGCCGGCGCTGTGCGCCACGATGCTGAAGCCGATTCAGAAAGGCAGCCACGGCGCGACCACCGGTTTCTTCGGCTGGTTTAACCGCATGTTCGATAAGAGCACGCACCATTACACCGACAGCGTAGGCAACATTCTGCGCAGCACCGGTCGCTATCTGGTGCTGTATCTGATCATCGTGGTGGGCATGGCGTGGCTGTTCGTTCGTCTGCCGAGCTCGTTCCTGCCGGACGAAGACCAGGGGGTATTCCTGAGTATGGCCCAGCTGCCTGCCGGCGCCACCCAGGAGCGCACGCAGAAAGTGCTGGATGAGATGACGAATTACTATCTCACCAAAGAGAAGGACAACGTGGAATCCGTGTTTGCGGTTAACGGCTTCGGCTTCGCCGGCCGCGGCCAGAACACCGGTATCGCGTTCGTCTCGCTGAAAGACTGGAGCCAACGTCCGGGCGAAGAAAACAAAGTTGAAGCGATCACCGGTCGGGCGATGGGCTACTTCTCGCAGATTAAAGACGCGATGGTCTTCGCCTTTAACCTGCCGGCTATCGTTGAACTGGGTACCGCGACCGGCTTTGACTTCCAGCTGATTGATCAGGGCGGCCTGGGACACGAAAAACTGACCCAGGCACGTAATCAGCTGTTTGGCATGGTGGCGCAGCATCCTGACGTGCTGACCGGCGTGCGTCCTAACGGTCTGGAAGATACACCGCAGTTCAAAGTCGATATCGATCAGGAAAAAGCCCAGGCGCTGGGCGTCTCCATCAGCGACATTAACACCACGCTAGGCGCTGCCTGGGGCGGAAGCTATGTCAACGACTTTATCGACCGCGGCCGCGTGAAGAAAGTGTACATCATGTCCGAAGCGAAATACCGTATGCTGCCGGAGGACATCGGCAAGTGGTATGTTCGCGGCAGCGATGGCCAGATGGTGCCGTTCTCCGCCTTCTCCACCTCGCGTTGGGAATACGGTTCGCCGCGTCTGGAACGCTACAACGGTCTGCCATCGATGGAAATTCTTGGCCAGGCAGCGCCAGGCAAGAGTACCGGTGAGGCGATGAGCCTGATGGAAGAGCTGGCGGGTAAACTGCCGTCGGGTATTGGCTACGACTGGACCGGGATGTCTTATCAGGAGCGGCTGTCCGGTAACCAGGCCCCTGCCCTGTATGCCATCTCGCTGATTGTCGTCTTCCTGTGTCTGGCAGCGCTGTATGAGAGCTGGTCGATTCCGTTCTCGGTCATGCTGGTCGTACCGTTAGGTGTGGTCGGCGCGCTGTTAGCCGCCACCCTCCGCGGTTTAACCAATGACGTTTACTTCCAGGTTGGCCTGTTGACCACCATCGGCCTGTCGGCGAAGAACGCGATACTGATCGTTGAATTCGCCAAAGACCTGATGGAGAAAGAGGGCAAAGGGCTGATTGAGGCGACGCTTGAAGCGGTGCGTATGCGTCTGCGTCCGATCCTGATGACCTCTCTGGCGTTTATCCTTGGGGTTATGCCGCTGGTTATCAGCTCCGGTGCTGGCTCCGGTGCGCAGAACGCCGTCGGTACAGGCGTAATGGGCGGGATGGTGACCGCGACGATCCTGGCTATCTTCTTCGTGCCGGTGTTCTTTGTGGTGGTTCGTCGCCGCTTTAGTAAGAAAACGGAAGATATTGAGCACAGCCATCAGGTTGAGCATCATTAATCTGCACTACTGAACAAAGGGCCGCCACCGCGGCCCTTTTTTTGTTCATTACCGACAGGGCACATATTGCCATTGTTTATTTTTCGCGCTGCATTTAATATCTATTGATGTGTTGCAGACTATATCTATCGCGCTGTTTAGCCCTTAGGATCTTCTTACGCTCATTTACCAGGAATAATCCTAATATCATCATTCACGGCCGGCGGTTTCTGAACGCGACGACTGCCTGTCTTAAACCAATGATTGATAAGACATCTCTATTTTTCAGGCTGCGCGCCCGGGCCGCAGAAATTAATTCGTCTATTTTTAAGATAATTTCTCTCTGATAATTGTAATTTTTCGTAATAGCACGATGAAATCTCCTGGAGAGTGGATTATAGTTAAATCAGCAGGATTACTCAGTTAGTGTCAGGTCAGTTAGTCGTGTTCATCCCACAACGGTGTTTGTTAGTCGTCGTTTAAACCACTCAAAAGGGGATGCGTTATGGACGAATACTCGCCAAAAAGACATGATATCGCACAACTACGCTTTCTCTGCGAAACGCTGTATCATGACTGCCTTGCAAACCTGGAAGAGAGCAACCATGGCTGGGTCAACGACCCGACATCGGCTGTCAATCTCCAGTTAAATGAACTGATCGAGCACATTGCCACATTCGCCCTTAATTATAAAATTAAGTACGCTGAGGATAATAAGCTGATCGCTCAGGTTGACGAATATCTGGACGACACATTTACGTTGTTCAGTAACTACGGCATTAACTCTACGGATTTGCAAAAGTGGAAAAAATCCGGTAATCGGTTATTTCGTTGTTTTGTCAACGCCAGCCGGGAAAATCCGGCCAGTCTTTCGTGTTAGGATTATTACAATCAAAAGGTGGAATTATGTCTGATAAGCCATTAACTAAAACAGACTATTTGATGCGCTTACGTCGTTGCCAGACAATTGACACGCTGGAGCGCGTCATTGAAAAAAACAAATATGAACTTTCTGATAATGAGCTGGCGGTATTTTACTCAGCCGCCGATCATCGTCTGGCTGAACTGACTATGAATAAGCTGTACGATAAAATCCCGACGTCCGTCTGGAAATTTATCCGCTAATTAGTGCGCCCGACGCGGTCTGCTGACCGGATGGTAATCGCCAGCCTCAGCAGGACATCTTTGTGATAGTCATCACAGCATTCAGCCAACAGCAAACTTGTAACCGGTTTCTTTTTTATACTGTTGCGACCCTCTAACGTCAGGTATAAGGAAGACCAATGAGTGAAGAAAAACGCAAAATGATCGCCGGTGAGCTCTATTTATCTGGCGACCCAACGCTTCGCGCCGATCGCCTGCGCGCCAGACAGCTGCTGCACCGTTATAATCATTCCGCCCCGAATGCGCAGGAAGAGCGTCAGCATATTCTGGCCGAGCTGTTCGGTCGCGCTGGCGATGCGTATATCGAGCCAAGCTTTCGCTGCGACTACGGCTACAATATCTTTCTCGGCGCCGGTTTTTACGCCAATTTCGACTGTGTGATGCTGGACGTCTGCCCTATCCATATTGGCGATAACTGCATGCTGGCGCCGGGCGTCCATATCTATACCGCCACCCATCCGCTGGATGCTGAGGCCCGAAACAGCGGCCAGGAATATGGCAAACCGGTGACCGTTGGCCACAATGTGTGGATTGGTGGTCGGGCGGTGATCAATCCCGGGGTGACCATTGGCGATAATGCGGTCATCGCCTCCGGAGCGGTGGTCACTAAAGACGTTCCCGCCAGTACCGTTGTCGGCGGCAACCCGGCGCAGATCATCAAGCGCCTTCCGCCGCCGAATGCGTAACTGTTATGCTTTTCTGTAACTGATCTGTTACTTTCTCCGCAGAATACTGCAACATAAAATAACCTTCAGGCTGAGCCTGCCGCACCTGATCCATCGGGCGCACGGGGCGGGCTTATTGCAGAATTCGGGGACCAAGATGACAGAAATACAACGCCTGCTGACTCACACCATTGACGAACTTAACGTGCAGGAAAAACGCGATAATCGCCCGCGTTTTAGCATCAGTTTTATCCGCAACCATCCGGGCCTGTTTGTTGCCATGTATGCCGCGTTTCTGGCGACGCTGGTGGTCATGCTGCGCTCTGAAACGCTGGTGGATTCGGTCTGGTTGTTGGTGGTGCTGTTCATCCTGTTCAACGCTTTTTTCTTCTTTGATGTCTATCCACGCTATCGTTACGAAGATATCGATGTCCTCGACTTTCGCGTGTGTTACAACGGCGAATGGTACAACACCCGCTTTGTCCCCCGACAGCTGATCGACCGTATCCTGCAGTCGCCGGACGTCGATAGCGAGCAGAAGGCACAGCTTAAAAAAATGGTCGACACCAAAGGCGAGCTCTCCTTTTACGATGTCTTTACGCTGACCCGCGCCGGTACTGCGCAATAAGACGATTCAGCGTCCGCAGCGCCAGCGGATAGCGGGAAGCCGAAGTATTGCCATACCCCAGCACCAGGCCGCTCCGCCCCCGCCGCGGGTCGAGATAGAAATGACTTAGCGCAGCGGGCGCCAGCTGAAACTGACGCGCCTGCTGCGCAATCGTTCGATCGTCGATCCCCTCTATGGCCAACGTCAGATGGAGTCCCCCTTCCCCACCGAGGACTTCGCACGGCACGGTAATCTCTTGTGCCAGCGCCTCGCGCAGCTGTTGCTGACGTTTGCGGTACAGACGACGCATCGCTGCCAGATGACGCGCATAGTGTCCCATCTCGATAAAGCTGGCCAGCGCACGCTGTTCAGCGCGGTGCCCGCCGCGCAGCAGCGCGCCAATGGCCTCCTGAGCGGCATCCGCCAGCGCGGACGGCATGACCATAAAACCGATACGCAGCGCCGGAAACAGGGTTTTGCTGAAGGTGCCGAGATAGACCACCGGGGCATCCGGGACCATCCCCAGCATCGCCGGGATCGGCTCTCCGCTGTGGCGAAACTCGCTGTCGTAGTCATCCTCCACAATCCACGCGCCGTGCCGATGGGCATACTCCACCAGCGCCAGACGCCGCGCGGCGCTCATGACGCTCCCAAGGGGATACTGATGAGAGGGAGAGGTGAAAATCAGCCGGGGTGGCTCTGCCACGCCGTTGGCAATACACATCCCTTCACCATCGACGGCCATCCCACAGACCCGCAGCCCCGCTCGCTGGAAACCACTCCTGGCGCCCAGGTACCCCGGCTCTTCCAGCCACACGCTGTCGCCCGGGTTGGTCAACAGCGAGGCGCATAAGTTGACCCCTTCCAGCGCCCCCTCGGTGATGACGATCTGCCGGATATCGCACCGGATGCCCCGGGAGAGCGCCAGATGGCGGGCGATAGCCTCCCGCAGTTGGGGATCGCCCGCGGCCTCACCGTAGCCCAGCAGCGTGCTGCCTTCGTCGCGCAATGCCTTATCGATTAACCGCCGCCATAGCGGCAGCGGGAAATAGTTCACCGCCGGCATGCCAGGCGTAAACGGCAGCGCCGGCGAGTCACGGCGCATAGCGGCTGGCAGCCCCTGCAGCCGCTCAGACAGCACAACGGGTGGCGCGATTACCTCCTGCCGACGGCTAGCGGCGAGCGGCACCACCTGCGTCCCCTGACGGCTTCGCGTCAGGTATCCCTCCAGCGTCAGCTGCTCCAGTGCGGCATTCACCGTATTACGCGACAGATGCAGTCGACCGGCAATCACGCGCGATCCTGGCAAACGGCAGCTGGCCGCCAGGGTTCCCTGCAGGATGGCATGGCGCAAAGTGTGGTAAAGGGCGCGCTGCAGGGTTTCGTCCGTTCGCTGCCGCATCCCCTGCGTCACCAACCCATAAAACGCATCGTCCGGTATATTCATGTCGCCTCCTCGTGGATCCATAAAAACATACTCTAATGGCACTTTTTATGGAACCAGCCAGCGCGTACGCTGCCTGTACATCCCCAATAAGGAAACCGCAATGTGTGAATACAATCAGTTTGGACAGGCGCTCGGCGCCGCGCTGCCCGACTGGCAACCCCGCCCCTGGCCGACCCGGCAGGTACTTCAGGGCAGCCGCTGTCGGCTCGAACCACTCACCCTCGCCCACGCCAGCGATCTGTTTGCTGCCCATCAGCTGGCGCCCGACGCCCGCAGCTGGACGTGGCTGCTGCGCGAACCGGAAACCAGCCTGGCTGAATTTAGCGCCTGGGTGGCGCAGGTTGCGACGCTGGCCGATCCGATCCATTTCGCCGTCGTTGACCAGCAGCGTGGAACGGCGGTCGGCTCGCTGGCGTTAATGCGCATCGATGCCACCCATGGCGTGGTCGAGGTGGGGCATGTCCATTTCTCTCCGCTGCTGAGCCGAACGGCTATGGCCACCGAAGCGCACTGGCTGTTGATGCAGTATGTGTTCGAGACGCTCGGCTACCGTCGCTATGAATGGAAATGCAATAGCCTCAATACGCCGTCAGGCCGGGCGGCAAGGCGACTGGGATTTCAGTACGAAGGACGTTTTCGTCAGGCACTGGTGAGCAAAGGACACAACCGGGACACGGACTGGTTTTCAGTGATTGATGGCGAATGGCCGCAGCTGGATAGCGCCATGCGCCAATGGCTGGCCGCCGACAATTTTACCGCCGACGGCCAGCAGCGCCGTCCCCTGGAAAGCTTCCGTTAACGACGTTTTTTGCGCCCCTGCACTGCTTTGAAGCGGGGGTTGCTCTTACAGATCACGTACAGCCGCCCTTTGCGTTTGACCAGCTGACAATCCGGGTGGCGCTGTTTGGCGCTGCGTAATGAGTTAACGACCTGCATCATGCCTTCCTTTTTGCATCAATGAAGCCGCCAAAGCGCTGGCGGAAACGGGCCGCGCTACCCTCGCTGGCGAACGTTTTTTGTTTGCCGGTGTAGTACGGATGCGATTTCGAGGAGACGTCGATCGTCACATACGGATACGTCTCACCGTCGAGCTCAATCACGCGTTCGGTGCGGATGGTTGAGCCAACTTTAAAATATTCATTGGCGCTGGTGTCGTGAAACACCACCGTGCGATAGGGAGGATGGATATGGGCTTTCATGATGACCTCGTAATTATGTTATAACATAACAATTAAGGTACGCCGTTCCACGACAAAGATCAACCATGGTCATATCAGGGGTAATAACAAAGAGGCGAGTTTCCTCGCCTTTGGCTTCAGGGCGCCAGACGGTGGGCGATAGCGCGAAGTTGCTCCGCGATAGCCTGCAGATCTTTCCCCTGCTCGACTCTGGCGCCGCTGGAATGGCGAATCACCAGGCGCGCCGGCAGGATGGATGAGGTATGCGCCGCGCCGCTGGTACTGGCGAGGATCCGCCGTACCGCCTCTTTCCCCTGCAGGTCGAGGTCCAGCGAGACCGTACTCAATGCCGGATAGAAAAAGGAGCTTTCGTAGGTATCGTCATAGCCAATCACCGACTTCTCTCCCGGCACCGCCACCTGATGCTGATGGAAGGCGCTGAGCACCCCCAGCGCCATCTGGTCATTGCCCACCAGCACGGCGCTGAAATTAGGCGTTTCCCGCAGCATCTGCAGCGCGCCGGCGTAGCCGCTCTGCGCATCCCAGTTGCCGCGCAGGACAGTCACCGGCTTCAGACCGTAGCCATCCAGGGTCTCGAGCCAGCTTTTCAGCCGCAGTTTCGCCGATACAGAGCTGTCCGGGCCTGCCAGCAACGCAATCTCCCGATGCCCCATCTCATAGAGATATTTGACGCTGGCCCGGGTGCCGTCCGCCGGGTTAAACGAAACGTTAAACACGGAGCTGTAGGGATCAACGTCGAGAAACAGGCAGACGATATCATCATTGTCAGCGGCGATTTTCTGCGCCTGTTCAGTCTCCAGCGGCACGTTGATAATGACCTTATCCACCCGCTGAGACTTCAGCTCATTGATGGAATCCTGGATGCTTTGGTTGACGCTCTCATCAATCATTGAAATCAGGACCTGGTAACCTTCCAGATTGGCATAGCGTTTTACCGCCGCCGCCACCTGGGAGGGGGCATGCCAGGCCAGCGAAATCGTCACCAGTCCGACCGTCTGGCTCTCCTTCCCCACCAGCTGCTGCGCCAGCCGGTTTGGCACATAGCGCAGAGCCTCTATCGATTTCTCCACCTTGCGGCGCGTCGCTTCGGATACATTGGCAGATTTGTTGAGTACCCTGGACACGGTCTGGTAAGAGACGCCCGCATGACGAGCGACGTCTTCCAGAGTAGCGCTTTTAGACTTCATGGTCCGGTTCCTTATGTTGTTATCCCATGATTGTAACAGGGGCCATTTGAAAAAACGCTCACCGCTACCTCTCATCGCAAAATTACACCACAAAAAGTATTACGTTCACAACCAGGTTAATTGTGAATCACCTCACTCATCACAACAAAAACCAGCGTTATTATTTGCACTTAGTCACACAATAATCATATCTCATTTGCCTGAAGTTACATTTAGGCATTTTATGACATCAGTTATGTGAACGTAATACAAAACAATAAGAGGATAGAGATGAATACGACACTGCGCGTCCTTTCCACAGCATTAGCCGCTGCGCTAATCGCCCCTTCCGCCTTTGCGGCTACCGCTGCGATCCCGACCGTTGATTTTCATGGCTATTTGCGTGCCGGGGTTGGGGTCTCCGGCGACGGTAGCGAAGCGGAATGGCAAAAGAACAAGCTGGGCCGGTTGGGGAACGAATCGGATACCTACGGCGAGCTGGAGCTAGGCTCCGAGGTCTACAAAAAAGATGATGTCAGTTTCTATCTCGACAGCATGGTCAGCATGGTCTCCGATGGCTCTAACGATAATGAAACCACGCTGAACGATGACGCGCAGTTCGGCTTACGTCAGCTGAACCTGCAGATCAAAGGGCTGATCCCGGGCGATCCGAATGCGGTGATCTGGGGCGGCAAACGTTACTACCAGCGTCACGACCTGCACATCATCGATACTAAATACTGGAACATTTCCGGCTCCGGGGCCGGGGTGGAAAACTACACCCTTGGCCCGGGCGCCGTCTCGCTGGCGTGGATCCGCGGCGATGCCAACGACGTTGACTATCGCGTCGATGGCGACAGCAACGTCAATATCAACTATATCGATTTACGCTACGCGGGATGGAAGCCGTGGTCCGGGTCGTGGACCGAATTCGGCATCGACTACGCCATGCCGAACACCACCAAAAAACAGGACAGCTACGGCGGGCTGTACGATGCCGAAAATGGCGTGATGCTGACCGGTGAAATCAGTCAGGATATGCTGGGCGGCTATAACAAAACCGTGCTGCAGTATGCCAACAAAGGTCTGGCGCAGAATATGGTCTCCCAGGGCGGCGGCTGGTACGATATGTGGAACTACGTGAACGACGCCACCGGCTATCGCGTGATTAACACCGGTTTGATCCCCATTACCGAGAAATTCTCCATCAACCACGTTCTGACCTGGGGCTCGGCGGATGACATTACCGACTATACCGATAAAACGCGGATGCTGTCGCTGGTCGCCCGCGGGCAGTATCAGTTCACCGACTACGTGCGCCTGATTGGCGAAGTCGGCGGTTTCTATCAGAAAGACAGCTATAACAATGGCACCAGCTACAAACAGGCCGGTGAGAAATATACCATTGCGCTGGGCCTGGCGGACGGGCCGGACTTTATGTCACGCCCGGAATTACGTATTTTCGCGTCGTATCTGAATGATTCCGAAGATGGTAAACCGTTTGAAGACCAGACGGCGAATAATACCTGGAATTTCGGCGTACAGGTTGAAGCCTGGTGGTAATATCGCGCTGGTAAGACAAATACGTTATTTATATCTCCAACTGTAAGGTCATTAATTTCCCTCCGGTAATCATTATTGCCACTGCTGTCTTTGTCTTATTTTCGGGATAACCTGTTTTCAGGTTATCCCGTTTTATTTATTTCCGCGCGGCAAAATGGTCATCCAGCAATTGACGTAGCGCATCGGACTGCTTACCGAAAATAGCATGAACCTGCTGGCCAAGAATAATGACACCCAGCGCGCCCTGCTGCTGTAATGCGTCCGAGTCCACGGCTGCCAGATGACGAACCGTTACCCGCAGACGGGTAATACAGGCGTCCACTTGGGTAATATTCGCTTCACCGCCGAAGGCCTGAACCAACGCCTCGATTTGCTGTTTTTCCGCTTCGCTTAACGGCTGTGCCGGACGTGCAGGAGAGAAATAGTGCAGGAAAGATTTTAAACTCACCATCATAAACTCCAGGGTAATAGATACAAAAAAGCCTGCTCGGCAGAGCAGGCGTGGAGAAAAAAGGATTAGGCGTGGCGACGGAGAATACGGCAATCCCATGCTGACAGGGTCAGCGGGTCCGACACCGCCGCGTCGGTCAGGCAATCCCGATACCCTGACGGCAGGCTCAGGGTATGGCTTTGCGCGCTGTAGTTCTGCAGGAAGACAAACGTGCTCTCACCGTCGGTGCGCGCAGTGGCCACCACGCCGGGCGGTAAATCCGCCGCGATCGCCCGCGGTAGCGCCAGCTCCTTGCTCAGGGCGGCAAAGAAGTCGCGCTGGAAGGCCAAATCGTTGCGGGAGGCCACATGCCAGGCTTTACCTTTCCCGAAGCCGTTCACCGTCACCGCTGGCCTTCCGGCATAAAAATCATCCCGGTAGGTGGCCAGCGTCTGCGCGCTTTCGGTATGGATCAGTTCACAGAGATGGCGCACCTGATACGGGCCCTGCAGACCGCACTGATTCCCGGCCAGGCCCTGCACCAGATTAAACTCGCCGTCATTCAGGCAGTCGATCTCTTCCGCCCAGATGCCCAGCAGATTGCGCAGCGGGCCAGGGAAGCCGCCGAGATAGCAGAGATCGGATTCGTTGACGATGCCGGTCCAGTAAGTGGTCACCAGATGGCCGCCGCTGGCGACAAACGCCTCCGCCCGCGCGGCAAAGCCGTCGCGCACCATGTATAACATCGGGGCAATGACCAGCCGGTACGGCGTTAAATCAGCGTCGGCGTCAATCACATCGACGGCGATGCCCTGCTCCCAGAACGGACGGTAGTGCTCATTGACCGTCTTCTCATACTCCATCCCCAGATTGCGCGGTCCCTGGGCGTCATCGAGCGCCCAGCGATTCTGCTGGTCGAAGATAATCGCCACTTTCGCCTCGGTGCGACAGCCCCGGACCTCCGGTAGCTTGCTCAGTATCTCACCGAGTTTGCTGACTTCACGGCCAATACGGGTATCGATGTGCCCGACATGGTCGACCACCGCGCCGTGAAATTTCTCAACCGAACCGCGACTTTTCCGCCACTGGAAATACTGCACCGAGTCGGCGCCATGCGCCACCGCCTGCAGCGAGGAGAGAATATGCATGCCCGGTTTCTTCAGTTTGCTGGTCGGCTGCCAGTTAGTCGCGCCCGGCGTGGACTCCATCAGCACAAACGGCTGGCCGCCCTTCAGGCTGCGCATCATGTCGTGATACATCGCGGTGTAGCAGGCCAGCGCGGTTTCGTCTTTATCGCGGTGCCACATCGGATAGCTGTCCCACGAGATAAAGTCCAGCACCTCCGCCAGCTGCCAGTAGTCGTAATCGTAGAAATACTCCATAAAGTTGGTGGTCACCGGCAGGGCGGCATTCGCCGCCTTCAGCGGGGCGATTTCATGGCGGCAGAAATCGGTCACCTGGGCGGTATTAAAGCGATGCCAGTCCAGATTCAGACCGTGGATCGACACCTCGCCCTGCGGCGCAGGCGATTCAATCTGCGACCAGTCGCTATAGGTATGGCTCCAGAAGGTGCTCCACCAGGCCTGGTTGAGGTTCTCCAGGGTCTGATACCGCGCCTTCAGCCAGCCGCGAAAGCGGGCCTGGCAGAGATCGCAATGGCATTCGCCGCCATATTCATTGGAAATATGCCAGCCCAGCACCGCCGGGTGCGCAGCATAGCGCTCCGCCAGCAGGCTATTAATTTTCAGGGTCTTCTCACGATAGATCGGCGATGACATACAGTGGTTGTGACGGCCGCCGTGCAGGGCCGGCACCCTATCGCGCCCCACCCGCAGAACCTGCGGATAGCGTTGAGACATCCACGCTGGACGCGCGCCGCTCGGCGTGGCCAGAAATACATGAATGCCGGCGGCATACAGTTTATCGAGAATAGTATCCAGCCAGGCGAAATCAAATACCCCTTCGCGCGGCTCAAGTTTCGCCCAGCTAAATATGCCCACCGACATCACATTGCATTTTGCCTGCTGCATCATGGCAATGTCTTTATCAATAATGTCGGGGTCATTCTCCCATTGTTCCGGATTATAATCCGCGCCATGCAGCAGCGTATTAACCTTTGGATGTAAAGGTGCAAATTTATTCATAATAAACTTCCTGAAAAGAACGACAAATAATTAATTAAATACTTTTACCGACGGCAATACTTTTCCCTGGCAGTCAAATAGCGCCTGATTTTCCCGCGCATTACCCTCTTTCCATTCGTCATGGATATATTTCATCCCCGCCGGGGTGGCCCAGGTATTTCCCGGCACAGCAATCCACGTCGGCTCCCAGTAAAAAATACCTTTGCCGCGCTGGTCGGGAACATCTATTACGGCCTGCATCAGATCGTGAATATAGCGATATTGCCCCTGCACGGAGGCGGGATAGCCTCCGTCCTTTTCCTCTTTGGCCTGAAAACTGTTTTCCGCGTTATCGCAGTTAGCCAGGGTATAGGCATAGGCCGCCTCGACGACAATGACATCTTTGTTATAGCGTTTGCTGATGTCATCCATATTGGCCTTCAGGGCGCTGATCGGCCCGTTCCAGTAGGTGTACATCGACAAACCAATCACGTCATAGGGCACATGACGTTTCTCTATTTCGTCAAACCACCAGCGGAAGGTATCGTTCTTAGTCCCTTCAGCCAGATGCAGCATGATTTTCACCTGCTCGCCATTGCGCAGATTCGCCTTCAGACCATCAATGGCCGCGTTCAGCAGCCCGGCCAGCCGGTCGAACTCGCCGCCCCCCTGCCCCCAGCTTTTCCCTTCCGGCCACAGCATACCGCCGTTGATCTCATTGCCGATCTGCACCATATCCGGCAGGATGCCCGCCTGCTTAAAGCGGGCGATGGTATCCCGGGTATAGTCATGAATCGCCGTTTTCAGCTGCGGATAATCCATCTTTTCCCAGGCCTTCGGTTTGAACTGCTTGCCGGGATCGGTCCAAAAATCGCTGTAATGGAAGTCGAGCAGCAGCTTCATTCCCTGGGCTTTCGCCCGTTTCGCCAGCGCCAGGGTAGTGGCCAGATCGTTATTCCCGCCGCCATAGCCCTCGCCGCTTGCCGATTGCGGATCCACCCACAGGCGGAGGCGAACATAGTTGACGCCGTTCTCTTTCAGAATGGCGATCGGATCCTTACGCTGGTTATTCTGGTCGTAGAAAATTGCCCCGTGCTTTTCGGCATCCAGCAGCGTGGAGATATCCGCGCCTTTAATAAAGTCCGCCGGCATACCCTGAAAGGCGCGGGTTTCAAGCGCGTCCGCTGCCAGCGAAGGGAGGGAAAAACTGCATGCCAGACAAACCGCAAGCCATGCGGGTGTAAATCTTTTCATGTGCTTATCCTTTAGTACTGCCCGAGGTCAGGCCGGAGACGAAGTATTTTTGTAACGCCAGATAGAGGATCGCGACCGGCACGGCAATCAGCACCGCCCCCGCCGCGTAGGTGGTGTAGCTGGCCCCCATTTTTTGCGCCACCAGGTTATACAGACCGATAGGCAGCGTGTATTTATCCGGGGTACGCAGGATGGTGCTGGAGAGGATGAAATCCCCCAGCGGGCCGGTGAAGGAGAACAGCGCCACCACCGCGAGGATCGGCCTCGACAACGGCATGATGATCTCAATAAAGATGCGAAAGCTACTGGCGCCGTCCATGCGGGCGGACTCATCCAGATCTTTAGGGATCGCGTCGAGATACCCCTTCATCAGCCAGGTGTTCATCGGGATCATTCCCCCGACGTAGATCAGCACCAGCGCCAGATGGCTGTTTATCAGGCCAAGCAGTTGCGACAGCACAAAGATGGCAATCAGCGCGGAAAACTGCGGGATCATCTGCAGCAGCAGGAACAGCATCAGCCCGTTCTGCCGCCCTTTAAAGCGGAAGCGGGAGAAGGCGTAAGCGGTAAAGCTGACGCTAATCAGGGTCAGCACCATGGTCAGAAAGCTGATTTTCATCGAGTTCCAGTACCAGGTGAGGTAATTCACATTGCCATTGAACAGATCGGCATAGTGCTGGAACGACAGGTTTTCCGGAATGATCGAGGTACTGAGCAGGCTATTGCCGGCGTTCAGCGACGCCCCGACGGTCCAGACCAGCGGGTAGATAATCACCACCGAGACCAGGATAACCACCAGCCAGGTGAGAGAGAGTCGGATCCACTTTTCGCGTTTAATACTGGGTGATTGAGCCATGTTGCTTCCCTTACGCCATGTCGTCATTTTTGAAGGATTTGGTGGCGCGGAACTGCCACAGCGCCAGGCCGACGACGAAGATCGACAGCAGGATAGTGATGGTCGCCGCGATGGCGTACTGCGACGAGGACATCGTCAGCTTATAGATCCACGACACCAGAATATCCGTCCCGCCGGCGTTAGATCCCGCCACCGCAGGGCCGCCGTTGTTAAACAGATAAATAATGTTGAAATTATTAAAGTTGAAGGTGTACTGGGTGATGATGATCGGCGCGATCGCGTACAGCACCAGCGGCAGGGTGATGGTGCGCAGGCGGGTAAAGGCGCTGGCGCCGTCCATCGTCGCCGCTTCATACAGATCGTCCGGGATCGCCTGCAGCACGCCGGTGGTCATGGCAAAGACAAACGGAAAGCCAAGCCAGGTCTGCATCATGATCAGCGCGGTTTTGGTCCAGAACGGGTCGGTTAGCCATGCCTTCGGGCTGATGCCGAAGAATGACAGGATCGCGTTGTTAATCACCCCGAAGGAGTCATTGAACATCCCGGCAAAGACGAGGATAGTGACAAACCCCGGCACCGCCCACGGCAAAATAAAGATGGTGCGGATCAGCGGCTTAAAGCGCAGATCTTTTTGGTTCACCAGAATCGCCAACAGCACGCCCACCGTACACTGCAGGGTGGTCGCCAGCAGCGTCCACACCACGGTCCACTGCAGCACATCCAGAAAGGTGGAGCGCCAGATGGAGAGGGTGAAAATATTGACGAAGTTTTTCAGCCCCACCCAGTCCACCAGCTTCGCCGGCGGCGTGTGGTACAGGTTGTAGTTGGTGAAGGCGATGGCGAAACCAAACAGAATGGGAAAGATCACCACAAAGACCAGCAGAATAAAGCCCGGGGTGATCATCAGGTACGGGAAGCCGTCGCTCAGCAGCATCTGGTACTGCTTACGCACGCTGTTCAGCGCGACCCCTTCATCGCGTTTTTTGCCGTTCAGCCACGCGTCCCGCAGCGAGAGAAAATAGATCAGCACGCCAAAAGCGACGATCAGCACGCTGATAATCCCCTCCGCTAACAGGAAGATAGAGTTATCCCGGGGCACCTCTTCACCCAGGGTATAGAGCCCCCACAGCCCCTCGCGCAGGAAATCGTAAAAAATACCCAAAAAGCTGCTCAGCAGCACCAGGAAGACCAGCCCCTTCAGCCACTGGCGATGATAAAACTGGCCGCAACCCGGCACGATTGCCAGCAACAGGCCGCACCACGCATGGCGCCCGGGCCCGCGCGCGTCGCTAAAATTTTCGCTGGAATGGATGCTCACACTCGACTCCTTCTACAAACGGGAGGTCCCCCTCCCGCTCGGTGACTTCACGTGACGGTAAATTACTGATTGCTGGCCTGCATCGCTTCAATCTGCATCTTGATCTGTTTCACCGCATTATCGAGCGCGGCCTGCGGCGCCTGCTTGCCGGTGAGGCTCAGTTCAAGCGCGGCATTGGCCGGCCCCCACACTTCCCCCATCTCCGGAATGCCCGGCATAGCCATCGCCCGAGCCGACTGGACGGCGACGGCGCTGGCCTTTTCGTCATTTTTAATCACCGGGTCGTCAATCATCGCCTTCAGCGGCGGGATTTCGCCGGTGGCGACATAGCGGGCTTTTACATACTGCGGCTGGTTGATGAACTCGATAAACTGTTGCGCCAGCGCCTTGTCTTTACTCCAGGTCGATACCACGTAGCCCTTAACGCCGAGGAAGGAGCTCATTGGCTTGCCGTCCGGCAGGGTCGGCAGCGGCACCACGCCATAGTTGATACCGGCGGCTTCATACGGCTGGAAGGCCCAGGGGCCGTTGATCACCGCCGCCGCTTTTTTCTCGGTAAACAGCGAATCAATGGCGTTCAGCCCGTTATCGCCGAGGATCCCTGCGGGGAAGGCCTTCTCGGCATAGAATTTTTTCAGGAAGGTCACGGCTTCCACGGCGCCGGGCGTATTGAGCCCCACCTGCTGCGGATTAAAACCGCCGCCGTCGTTCTTCGCGAAGATATAGCCGCCCATCGGGCCAATCGCCCCCCAGCTGTAGTAGATCTGATCAAACTTGGCCAGCAGGCCGTATTTGTTCTGCTCGCGCTGGGTCTTCGAGTAGTCCAGCCAGGCCTGCAGACTGTCCAGCGGCTTGTCGATCAGGTCCTTGTTGTAGATAAGCACCAGGGTTTCCACCGCTTTCGGGATCCCATACAGCGCGTTGTCCATGCGGAAGGCGTTGATAGAGGCTGGCGTAAAGGCATCCTGTTTCGCCTGCTCAACGTTGAGCGGCGAGAGAAGTCCCTGAACGACGGCGCCGCCGAGCTGGTCATTCGGGATCACCAGCACGTCCGGCCCAATGCCCGCCGGGCCATCGAGGCGCAGCTTTTCCAGCTGCTGGGCATAAGGCATCTCCTGCAGATTGACCTTCACGTTGTACTGCTTCTCAAAATCGCTGACCGCGGTTTTGATGCCAGTGGATTTTTTAATGTCTTCCCAAACGTTGAGCTGCCCGGCGGCATGCGCCTGCAGGCTGGTAAGTTGCCCCGCCGCGAGGGTGGTAAGGATCAGTGCAGCAAGCGTGTTCTTTTTCATTATCAACCTCATGTGAAGGTATAACAATTTAATGGTTTTTATTTGACTTACGTCTGCCAGTTAGAAAAAAAATCATTTCAAACTGCCTTGTTACATAGAAAACAGACTCTGGTTCGCTTTTGTTATACGCTACGCTTTGATTGGGGATAAAACTACCATAAGCTGCCAGTTGTGTGATCATCCTTGCAGAAATGAAACGCCGCTGTATGGCGCAAAAACCGCGGAAGTTATAGTCAGGACATGATTTTAGCGCTGTTGAATATCGTCACGCTGATTTGTTACACGTAATACAAACACACTCAAATCAGCGACACGCCAACGGCAAACAACGGCTACTCACTTCGGGGAATGTGGATGTCCAATATACGACTGAGGAATGTCACCAAAAGGTTCGGCAGCACGGTGACGCTGCACCAGGTCAATCTCGATATTGAAGATGGCGAGTTTGCGGTCTTCGTCGGCCCTTCCGGCTGTGGAAAATCGACGCTGTTACGTATGATTGCCGGGCTGGAAGAGGTCAGTGACGGGGAAGTGCTGATTGGCGATGAGGTGATGAACGATGTGGTCCCCGCCCGCCGCGGCGTGGCGATGGTTTTTCAGTCCTATGCGCTCTATCCGCACATGACGGTGGCGGAGAATATGGGCTATGGGCTGAAAGTGAATAAAGTGCCGAAAGCGGAGATCCGTCGCCAGGTGGAAATGGTGGCCAAAACGCTGCAGCTCTCTCACCTGCTGGATCGTAAACCGAAGCAGCTCTCCGGCGGCCAGCGGCAGCGTGTGGCCATTGGCCGCGCTATCGTGCGTAATCCCCGGGTGTTTATGTTCGATGAGCCGCTTTCTAACCTCGATGCCGAGCTGCGCGTCGATATGCGCCTGCATATCGCCCGACTGCACCAGGAGCTGAAGACCACCATGGTGTATGTCACGCACGATCAGGTGGAGGCGATGACGCTCGCCGATAAAATCGTAGTCATGAACTACGGGAAGGTCGAACAAATGGGTTCGCCGATGGCGCTGTACTACAATCCGGTCAACAAGTTCGTCGCCGGTTTTATCGGCTCGCCAAAGATGAACTTTTTGCCGGCCACCGTCAGCGACTGGCAGGCAGAGCGCTTAACGGTCACCCTCGCCCAGGACCATCAGCTCACCCTGAACGTTGCCACCCAACCGCTGAAGCCCGGCGCCGCGGTCACGCTGGGGATCCGGCCAGAGCACCTCACGCCGGAAGTCTCCACCGGTACCGTGGTGGAGTTTCAATGTGAAGTGGTGGAGCGTCTGGGCAACAATACCTACCTGTTCGGCCAGTGCTACGGTCACGATAACGTCAAGGTTCTGCTGCCCGGCGACGTCCATTTCCGCCCGTGGCAGAAGATTAATCTGGCCTTCGATGACCGCTTCTGCATGGTGTTTGATGAGAACGATCTGCGCATCAGCGCCGATATCACGGCGCCGGACGCCCACTAAGCCAACATATTGCTGTCATCTGCGCAGCGTATGCTGCGACTGAATGCCGGAAAACATACTGCCCGGCATTCACACCCTCATTTTTATTCTGCTGCATCGGAATCATCCTTCTCTCCCGGCATCGCAGGTTATTGTGATGCCGGTTTTTTTGCCCACGCAGCACGATTTCTCCCGCTGCGCCCGGTTTATCTTTCGCATATACTGATGACACCCGGCGAACGATAAGGATACAGGCATGAGGACCCGGCATCTGATGGCGCTGTTTACAGGAGTGCTGATACTGGCCATCATCCTGCCTATCTCGCTCAGCATCTGGCAGGCGGCGCGGCAGGCCAAAATGCAGTTCTATCGTGAGCTGGATGATTATTCCAACCGTATTGTCGTCCGCACGCTGCAGGTCGCCGATCAGGCCCGGGAAGCACTGCGGGAGGCCGACTCACACTCTGCCGCTTCCTGTAGCCCGGAGCATCTGCTCGCCCTCCGCCGGATCGCCTATACCCATCGCTACGTGCAGGAAGTGCTCTGGCTGGAAGATTCCGTACCGCAATGCTCCTCCCTGGAAGACCATAGCGTTGCGGTGACCTTCCCGCCACCGGACCACATTGCCCCCGACGGCTATCGCACCTGGCTGACCTCGATTAACGATCTTGGCCTTAATCACCAGATGACGGCCATGGCCAGCCGGCAGCATATGGTAATGATCGATCCCATCTCCTTCATTGATGTGGTGCCCGCCAGCGAGGAGAAGATCCATACCATGCTGTTTGGTTTGGACCATCTGAAAATGGTGATCAGCAGCCAGCCGCTGCCGGCGAAGGTCTGGCAACGGATTAAAGATCCGCACCTGAATATGCTGACCCTGGATAATACGGTCTACCGGATCCAGCGCATTCCCGAGCTGGGATCCGGCATTGTGACCTGGTCATCCACGCTGCCGCTACAGCAGCGTATTCGCCAGCAGCTGATCTTCTGGCTCCCTGTCGGCATCTTCACCAGCCTGCTTGCCACCTGGCTGCTGCTGCGCCTGCTGAGACACCTGCGTTCACCGCGCAACAGTATGCTGGACGCCCTCAATTCCCAGGCGATTCAGGTTCACTATCAGCCGATTATTTCATTGCAGGACGGAAAAATCGCCGGGGCCGAAGCGCTGGCGCGCTGGCAGCAACCCGACGGCACCTTTTTATCGCCGGATATCTTCATTCCCCTGGCCGAGCAAACCGGACTGATCACCCAGCTGACGGAAGATATCGTCAGGAAAATTTTTGCCGACCTGGGCCCCTGGCTGAGGCAGCGGCCGGAAGTGCATATCTCCATCAACCTGTCGGTGGATGACTTACGCTCTCCCACCCTACCCAAGCTATTACACGATCAGCTGCAGCACTGGGGGATCGCCGCGGAACAGATTATCCTTGAGATCACCGAGCGCGGGTTTGTTGACCCGGAGACCACCATGCCGGTGATCGCACACTACCGCGAGGCCGGGCACCGCATTTCGATTGACGATTTCGGTACCGGCTACTCCAGCCTGAGCTATCTGCAGAAGCTGGACGTCGACACGCTGAAAATCGATAAATCCTTTGTCGATACCCTCGAGTACCGGCCGCTGACGCCGCACATTATTGAAATGGCCAAGGCGCTCAATTTGGCCACCGTCGCCGAAGGGGTGGAAACCGTAAGCCAGCGCGACTGGCTGAGACAGCATGGCGTTCAGTACGCCCAGGGGTGGCTGTACAGCAAAGCGCTGCCAAAAGAGTCGTTTATTCTGTGGGCGGAAGAGAACCTCCATGCGCATTAAGCGGCAGGCGGCCTGCGCAGAAGGTCAGCGGGCGCGGCCTCTTCGCCGCCCTCTGCCGGAGGCTACTTCAGATAGGATTTAATCACCTGCATCACCGTCTCCAGATCCGCCTCACGCTGCGTCTCGTCTGGCTCTTTCACCACATGGTCGGTGAGATGTCCCTGGATAACCTGCAGCATCATGCCATTGACCGCGCCGCGGATCGCCGCCAGCTGCTGTAGCACCTCAGCGCACTCATGCTCGCGATTAAGCATTTTCTCTAATGCGGTACTCTGCCCCTGAATTTTCTTCAGCCGGGTCAGTAACTTCTTTTTGTCTCTCACTGTGTGTGACATTACGCGATCCACCGTTTTTTTCTGTCCGGGATTACCGACCTGCGTGGTCAGCAACGCCTGCCAGCATACCATGATCCTTTTTATTAGCCGCTTTATCTACTGGGGGGTAGTATTTTACTACTGGGGGGGAGTAGGATAAACGCACTTTTGGCAAGGATCCCGATATGAACGATTTCACTTCCCTTTTGCAGCAGGGCAATGCCTGGCTGTTTATTCCCAGCGCAATACTGCTCGGCGCGCTGCACGGCCTCGAACCCGGGCACTCAAAAACAATGATGGCCGCCTTTATCGTGGCGGTGCGAGGAACCTTAAAACAGGCGGTACTGCTGGGGCTGGCGGCCACGGTTTCGCATACGGCGGTGGTCTGGCTGATCGCCATGGCCGGTCTGTGGTTTGGCCGCGGCTGGAACGCCCAAACCTCTGAACCCTGGTTTCAGCTGGTCTCAGGGATTGTCATTGTGCTGATTGCCTGCTGGATGCTCTGGCGCACCTGGCGCGAATCGCAGCCCCACACGCACCATGATCACCACCACGAACATGATCATCACCACGAACATGATCACCACCATGACCATCACCATGCGTCCTCATCCGCCGCGCCGCTGGTGGCGGAAGAGTGGCAGGATGCGCATCAGCGGGCCCATGCTCAGGAGATTAACCGGCGCTTCGATGGCCGCCAGGTGACCACCGGGCAGATCGTGCTGTTTGGCCTGACCGGCGGGCTGATCCCCTGCCCGGCGTCCATTACCGTGCTGCTTATCTGTTTACAGCTGAAGAAATTCTCGCTGGGCGCCACGCTGGTGCTGGGCTTTAGCGTCGGTCTGGCGCTGACGCTGGTGGCTTCAGGGGCTATCGCCGCCCTGAGCATGAAACATGCCACCCGCCGCTGGTCGTGGCTTAACGACCTCTCGCGCAAGGCACCCTGGTTCTCAGGCTTACTGATTATTGTGGTGGGGATCTACATGATGCTTCATGGCCTGAGCGGCCTGTAAGCGATGAAAGGCCCTCTCCGTGATGAAGAGGGCGATGGGTTAATTCAGGAGACTATTTCCCGGGGAGGGCTGACCGCGTTGCGGTTGACGGGCTGACTGAACCACGGCAGGCACAGCTGGATAAGCGGTCCAATCGACAGCGCGTAAATGACGGTTCCGACGCCAAACTTGCCCCCCAGCAGACAGCCAATCAGCAGCACGGAAAGCTCGATCGCCGTCCGGATACCGCGCAATGACCAGCCGGTGCGAGCGTGCAGGCCGGTCATCAGGCCATCGCGCGGACCCGGGCCAAACCCCGCGCCAATGTACATCCCGGTGGCGATAGCGTTCAGCACAATCGCCACCACCAGCAGCGCACTGCGCGCCACCAGCGATTCCAGCGGCGGCAGGACGGCCAGCGTGGCGTCCGCCGCCAGCCCCAGCACGATCACATTGCTCACCGTGCCGAGCCCCGGCATCTGCCGGATCGGGATCCATAGCAGCAGCACCGCGGCGCCGGTCAGAATAATCACAGTCCCGAAACTGATCCCCATCTGTTTAGCCACTCCAAGATGAAAGACGTCCCACGGATCGGCGCCGAGATTAGCATGCACGAAGAGCGCCGTGGACACGCCGTAGAGCACCAGACCGATATATAACTGCAGCAGGCGACGAAGCATATTTTTTCCTCAACATCATTGCGAATGCCCTCATCATCAGCAAAAATGGACTGATAATTAATGGCCAGTTTTGGAAAAGTGGATCGCTATGTCAGCCCGACGCTTTGGAACACAGTCCCTGGTACGCCTGCTCGGCAACTGGCAGGAGTCCAGTTCTCGCACACCGCTATGGCGCCAGCTGGCGGAAGCGCTCCGCCTGCTGATCCTCGATGGCCGTCTGACGCTACAGACGCGCCTGCCCGGCGAGCGCGAGCTGGCGGCGGCACTCAACGTCAGCCGGACGACCATCGCCAGCGCCCTCGGCCAGCTGCGGGAGGAGGGATTTCTCCAAAGCCGCCAGGGGAGCGGGTCGCGCATTGTTTTGCCGGAACGCCCTGCCGACCTGCCGCCGTCCTCTGCGACCCCCTCGACGATCAATCTCTCTACCGCCGCCCTCAGCGCCGGTCCGGAGGTCCATCAGGCCTTCCAGCATGCCATGACCCTGCTGCCGCCCTATCTCGCCCAGACCGGTTACGATCAGCAGGGGCTCCCGGTGCTGCGGGAAGCGATTGCCCGGCGCTACAGCGAACGTGGCCTGCCGACGCGGCCCGATGAAGTGATGGTGGTCAACGGCGCGCTCAGCGCCTTCGCGCTGATCCTGCGTCTGTTCACCGGCCCCGGTGACCGGGTGGTCATTGATGCCCCGACCTATCCAATGGCCATCAGCGCCATTCAGGGCGCCTCCTGCCGGCCCATTGGGGTCGCACTCCCACAGCAGGGGTGGGACTGCGATGGATTCGCGGCGATCATTGCGCAGACCGCGCCGCGTCTGGCGTGGCTGATGCCGGATTTTCACAACCCCACCGGGCGCTGTATGGATGCCCTCACCCGCCAGCGGGTCGCGGACATCGCGGCCAGGACGCGAACAACGCTGGTGATCGATGAGACCATGGTCGACCTCTGGTATAACGCCCCGCCCCCGCCGCCGCTGGCCTGCTTTAATCCCGACGCCGCGGTGATCACCATCGGTTCGGCCGGGAAAAGTTTCTGGGGGGGACTGCGCATCGGCTGGATCCGCGCCAGCACGCGAACAATCGCCTCGCTTATTCAGGCCCGCGACTCTCTGGACTTGGGTACGCCGCTGCTGGAGCAGCTGGCCTGCAGCTGGCTGCTGGCAAACGCCGCCACGCTGCTGCCGCCGCGACGGGAGATGCTGAAGGCGCGCCGGGACATGTGCGAAGAGCTGATGAAAGAGTATTTTCCCCGCTGGCGCTTTACGCCACCGGAAGGCGGGCTCTCTTTTTGGGTGGAACTCCCTGACATGCTAGCCACTTTGTTCTCTGCACGTGCGGAAAGCCAGGGGATCCATATCGGCACCGGCACGCGGTTTGGTCTGGAGGGCGCGTTCGATCGCTATTTACGTCTGCCGTTTACGCTGCCGGATGAAGCATTGCGCCAGGCCTTCTCCACGCTACAACCATTGTGGCACAGCCTTGCAGAACAGCGGGAAAGTGCGCGTTTGCGGAAAATAATATAAGAAAATATCGACGGGCTGGCTTCAGCCCGTCAAAAGTCCGTCATCCATGAGGTATATGAGATGTTTTTATAAAATTGCCTGGGTATCCTGCCATCTGGTTATGGCAACCCGGTGACGGAAATAAGGCAATTTCATTAATGCTGGCGCGGAATAGGAAACCCTTTCAAGGAAATAATAAAGCCATCTTCATCTTTTTTAATTTTAGCGCCGGTGTCACACCAGTCGGAGGCAATGCGAAAGAACTCATCACTACCGATATTCCAGTTCAGGCGAACGTGTTTCACGTATCCTGAGCGCAACATATCGCAGGCTTCGCTATAGTTGCTGGCTGTAGAGAATTGTTGTTTCATTTTTTCTTCTTCAGAAGTTTTCTTAATGCTTTGATTTCTTTAGGGGTTAATGGCGTCGCTTCCTCTTCGGTATGCTGGCTGTCAATGTCCTCTTCCGTCACCCCCGCCTCATCTGCTGACGCCTCCAGCTGAAAAGCCAGCTGCAGCAGCTTTTCCGTTGCCGTACCCAGGTTCTCGTTATTCACTTCCGCATAATGACGCAACTTCTCTTTTAACTCAGCGTCAATTTTTACATTCAAAACCACTGTGGTCATAGCTACGCTTCCCGTGCAATAAAATCATCATAATTAATACACGAAGTTAACATGCTGATCCAGAGATATATTTTATAGCATGGATCTGGCAACAAATTCCCACCAATAAGATGCGCTTTATTTATGACACGCAAATGACATTAATATTTCAGTAGCATTTCAGATTTATGACAAGTAAATATTATGGAATAAGTAGAGGGTGTTTTAGCAACTAAAAATAATATGTGATCTGTATTAGGAATAAATTCTGGCCAGCAGAGAAGACCGCACAAATACAAGGGGAAAATTACGAAGGCCGAAATGGGTGGGGGCCCTGCCAGCTACATCCCGGCACACACGTCGTCTGCTCTGGCTGCTTCCTTCCGGACCTGACCTGGTAAACAGAGTAGCGTTGCGGGAGAACCAACAGAGCCCCCATTGAGAGCGTTGTTACCCAACGCGCTGGCGCATTATCCCTGCTGACCTGGTGAATTGCAAGCACGCCCCGACTGCCTGCTGGTTTATTGCGCAATAATGCGAATAAAACCAGTCACTCACGCTCAACCTGTGAGATTGCGAGCGCGCGCTCAGCACACAGTCGGGATATCCACCATACTTAGCCATCTTGCGTCCCCTTTTATCATCAGCACCTTGTCTCGACGGTAATCGAATGACTGACTCATCACCACAGACCATCACTCTGCCTTTACCCGCCATTGAAGGGATGACCATCGCCTTTCAGGGGGTGAATTATCTGCGCCCTGAAAAAATGCTCGACTTCGTGACCATCAGTCAGGCGCCGGTGCGGGCGGTCACGCCGCTGGCGCTGCTCTATTCCACCGTCGGCGTCCTGCGCCAGGTGGAACTGCGCAAGCTACCGGTCTACATCAGCGGTCGGGTGGTATACCCCATCTCGTCGCTGACCATGCCGGGCCTGCGCGCGAAGCTGATCATCAACGCGACCTCGCAGCGGTTAAAATTCCTTGAGAGCCTCATCGCCAGTTCACCTTCCGACAATGTCCATGGCATGCAGATCCTCGGCCTCGCTCTGACGTTCACCGTCGAACAGCCCGCCTGATCGGGCAGGCTGTACAGCCTGAAGATCAGCGCTTATGCTGGCGTTTTTCGGGTAACAGGACTGAATATGGATCCGCACGATACATTTCCCCAACGTGTCTGGCACATTGTGGCGTCGATACCGGAAGGGTATGTCACGACCTATGGCGATGTCGCCAGGCTGGCTGGTTCGCCGCGCGCGGCGCGCCAGGTGGGCGGTGTGCTGAAGCGTCTGCCGGAAGGGTCCACTCTGCCCTGGCATCGGGTAGTCAATCGCCATGGCGATATCTCCCTCACCGGCCCCGATCTGCAGCGGCAGCGTCAGGCGCTGCTGGCCGAAGGGGTGCAGGTCTCCGGCGGCGGCCATATCGATCTCCAGCGCTATCGCTGGGTTTACTGAAGACCAAAAAAAAGCCCCCATTCGGGGGCTTAGCGAGCTTACTGTGCGACAGGCACGGCGGTCTGCTGAACCGGAACCAGCGTCAGGTCGGCATGGGTGCCCCCCTGGTTGATCACCGTCTGCACGGTATCGGTAATGAACATCAACTGGCCGTTAACCGTAATCGCTGCGCTCAACAGAATGCGGGCGTTCGGTTGAATATCTGCCGGGTTGTAAGGCAGTGCAAAGTTGAATGGCGCCTGCTTGCCTTCGGTACGCACCGCTTTTTGCGACAATACGCGGGCTGGCGCATCGGCCAGAGAAGCATCCGACAGGGTCACCGTCAGCACCGCATCCGGCGGCAAAGCGATTCTCTGGCGGATATTAATCGTCCCCGTGACGCTCGGCTGCTGCTGCGCCACGCTCAGCGTCGCAATACCGTAAGGGTCGGGTGCAGCCGCCTGCGTCGAAGAATTGTTCGAGTGGTGATTAGCACAGGCGGTCAGCGTCGCGGCGACGGCTAAGGCACTAAACATATAGGCAAATTTCATGATGTTCTCCTTATCATCCCTTAATACCCAGGAGGATGTTCCGCCGCTTCGCCGGCAGGAACTTTCGTGTCGTCAATAAGTGTGGCACAGATCGCAGATTTCTTCCTGTTGACCGGTTGTTATTCAGATTATTACACCCATCGGACCACTTGCGATTCCAGGTTATACTTTGCCACATTACGCGCGCGGCGCCGCCATTGTTAACTGAGGAAAAGTATGAGTCAGGCACTCTCTAACCTGCTGGCATTATTAGATTTGGAAAAAATTGAGGAAGGGTTGTTCCGTGGACAGAGCGAAGACCTGGGATTGCGCCAGGTTTTTGGCGGCCAGGTGGTGGGCCAGGCGCTGTATGCGGCAAAAGAGACCGTGCCCGTTGAACGTCTGGTGCATTCGTTTCACAGCTACTTTCTGCGCCCCGGCGACAGTCAAAAACCGATCGTCTACGATGTGGAGGTGCTGCGCGACGGCAACAGCTTTAGCGCCCGCCGGGTCGCCGCCATCCAGAACGGGAAGCCGATCTTCTATATGACCGCCTCCTTCCAGGCGCCAGAGCACGGCTATGAACATCAGAAAGCGATGCCGGCCGCCCCCTCCCCTGATGGGCTGCCTTCGGAAACCGACATTGCCCGCAAGCTGGCGCATCTCCTGCCGCCGCAGGTGAAAGACAAATTCCTCTGCGATAAGCCGCTGGAGATCCGCCCGGTGGAGTTTCATAACCCGATGAAAGGCCATATCGCCGAGCCGGTGCGTCAGGTGTGGTTGCGCGCCAACGGCGCCGTTCCCGACGATCTGCGCATTCATCAGTATCTGCTGGGCTATGCCTCGGACTTTAACTTCCTGCCGGTGGCGCTGCAGCCGCACGGCGTTGGTTTCCTTGAGCCCGGCATGCAGGTCGCCACTATCGATCACTCGATGTGGTTCCATCGGCCGTTTAATATCAATGAGTGGCTGCTGTACAGCGTCGAAAGCACCTCGGCCTCCAGCGCCCGCGGCTTCGTCCGCGGCGAGTTCTACACCCAGGATGGCACGCTGGTTGCCTCAACGGTGCAGGAAGGGGTGATGCGCAACCGCAACGCATAAAAAAAGCCTCCCCTACGGGAGGCTTTTTGCTACATGGAGAAGGGTTTTCTGTCAGGCGTTGTAAGCGTTTTCGCCATGGCTGTTGACGTCCAGCCCTTCGCGCTCCTGCTCTTCCGGCACGCGCAGCCCTACGGTCATATCCGCTACTTTGTAGCCGATAAAAGCGACGACGCCGGACCAGACCACGGTAATGCCGATACTTTCCAGTTGCACCAGCAGCTGATGGCCCATGGTGACGCCTTCCGCATAACCGACGCCGCCCAGAGAAGTCGCCGCGAAGATACCGGTCAGAATACAGCCGACGATGCCGCAGACGCCGTGAACGCCGAAGACGTCGCAAGGGTCATCCACACGCAGCCAGCGTTTCAGCGCAGTCACGCCCCAGATACCCGCCAGGCCAGAGGCGATACCGACGATCAGCGCGCCGCCGACACCGATATAACCACACGCCGGCGTAACGCCAACCAGACCGGCAATTGCCCCGGAGCAGGCGCCCAGCAGTGAAGGTTTGCCGCGCAGAGCCCATTCGCCAAAAGTCCACGCCAGGATAGCAGCGGCGGTCGCCACGACGGTGTTAACGAACGCCAGGGCCGCGATTTCATTCGCTGCGCTGGCAGACCCGGCGTTGAAACCGAACCAACCCACGTAGAGGATAGCGGTGCCGGTGAACACCATCGGCAGGTTATGCGGTTTGAACGCTTCTTTGCCGAAGCCCACGCGTTTGCCCATCATATACGCGCCCACCAGCCCGGCGACCGCGGCGTTGATGTGCACAACGGTGCCGCCGGCGAAATCCAGCGCGCCATGCGTCGCCAGCAGACCGCCGCCCCAGACCATATGCGCAATCGGCACGTAGGAGAGCGTCATCCACACCACCACGAAAATCAGCACGGCGGAGAAACGGATACGTTCAGCCAGCGCCCCGACGATCAGCCCGACGGTGATGCAGGCGAACGAGCCCTGGAAGGCGACGTGGATATACTGATAGAAGGTGCCCATCAGCGCTTTCAGTTCAATATTTTTCAGCATCACCCAGTCAAAGCTGCCGAAGAAGCTGCCGCCGGTGCCGAAGGCCAGGGTATAGCCATAAATGACCCACAGTACGCAGACCAGGCCAAAGGTGACAATCACCTGCGTCAGCATGGAAAGAACGTTCTTACCGCGGATCAGGCCGCCGTAAAACAGCGCAATCCCCGGGATAGTCATAAACAGAACCAGCGCGGTGCAAATCATCATAAACGCGTTATCGGCTTTGTCCGCTACCGCAGGCGCGGCCATCGCCAGCCCCGGAAGAAGGGCTAATGCCCCCAGACCCGATTTCATTGTTGCCATTTTCATTGTTTCGTTCCCCATCACTGTGTGGTCTGGAAATTACAGTGCCGCTTCGTCAGCTTCGCCGGTACGGATGCGAATGACGCGCTGCAATTCAGCGACAAAAATTTTGCCGTCGCCAATTTTTCCGGTATAAGCCGCTTTGCTGATGACATCGATAACTTCATCCAGCTGATCGTCGGCGATCGCCACATCAATCTTCACTTTTGGCAGAAAGTTGACGCTATACTCGGCGCCGCGGTAGAGCTCCGCATGTCCTTTCTGACGGCCAAATCCTTTGACTTCAGTGACCGTCAGGCCCTGAATGCCGATGGAAGACAAGGCTTCACGCACGTCTTCCAGTTTGAATGGTTTGATTACCACGGTAACCAGCTTCATAAGTCCCCTCCAGTCAGTATTCGGTAATGGCCGCAGCTAACACGATGGATATAAAGCAAGGGCTATGCCAGAAATGAAAAAAGGCCGCTGAGCGGCCCTTTGATGGCAAAAAACAGGCGAGAGGTCAGGCATTAGCCGGCGTAAAGGCATTTAACGGGCAAAAATGCACCACAGCGGTGCATTTGATGTAACGTTTTTGCACCACGACAGGCCGCCCAGCCTTCGCTGCCTGCTGGTGGTGCATCAGGCGCTGAGCGACTCTTCTCTGGCGCTGGCCGCCAGCTCTTCACCAGCCAGCTGTAGCTGATACATCTGCCAGTAGCGGCCTTTCGCCGCCAGCAGCTGCTGGTGGTTGCCCCGCTCGACGGCCTGACCACGATGCAGAACCAGAATGGTATCCGCCTCGACGATGGTCGACAGCCGATGGGCGATAACCACCAGGGTGGTATGCTGGCGAACCTTCGCCAGCGCCTGCTGGATCGCCTGCTCGGTACCGGAGTCGATGTTTGCCGTCGCCTCATCCAGAATCAGTACCTGCGGGGTGTCCACCAGCACGCGCGCCAGCGCCAGCAGTTGCTTCTGTCCGACGGAGAGATTATTGCCCTGCTCGCCCAGTTGGGTGTACAGGCCGTCGCTCATGCTGCGCGCCACCGCCGCCAGCTGCACCGCCTCCAGCGCTTCCCAGACCTGGGTTTCGCTGATGTCCCGGCCCAGCGCGACGTTGGCGTAGAAGGTATCCGCCAGCACCACCGGATCCTGTTGCACCATCGCGATGCCCCGACGCAACGCGCTGTGGCTAAGAGAAGCGAGCGGCCGGCCATCGATGCGGATCTCCCCGTGGGTTAACGGATAATAGCCCATCATCAGACTGGCGAGGGTACTCTTCCCGCTGCCGGTATGCCCGACCAGCGCCACAAAGCTGCGGGAAGGGATATCCAGCGTGATATCCTGGAGGACCAGACGATCCCCGCGGTAGGCGAAGGAGAGATGGTCGATTTCCACCCGACCGCTGCTCAGCGGCGCGTCATCGGCGCCCCACGCCTGGCGCGGACGATCCATTAGCTCGAAAACGCGTTCGCCGGCGACCACCGCCTGCTGCAGCATTGACTGCTGGGTGGTCAGCTCAATGAGCGGCTCGTTAAGGCGTCCGAGATAGCTGATAAACGCATACAGGACCCCGACCTCAATTGTGCCCGCCGCGCTAAAGCCGAACAGCATCAGCAGCCCGCACAGCACCAGCGAGGAAAAAAGACTCAGCAGCGGACGCAGCAGAAAACCGTCGAGGCGCAGCGTCTGCATCCGCGCCAGGTAGTGGGCGTAGCTGGCCTCACGCATCCGTTCGCCAAAACGCGCCTGCTGGCGGAACTGCTGAATGACACCCATGCCGTTGATCACTTCGTTAAAGCCATCGTTGATGTCGGCAAGCCAGGCGCGCACCCGGCGCACGATCGGCGTGCTATAGCGCTGATAAATGATCATCACGATCAGCACCGCCGGGAAAATCGCGATTGCCACCAGCGCCATCCGCCAGTCGAGGCTAAACATCGCCACCAGCATCGCGCCGATCAGCGCCGCGCTACGCAGCACCGTCGCCACTACCGTCACGTACAGGTCGCGAATGACTTCCGTATCGTTGGTTACCCGGGAGATAAGCTGCCCGACCGGCTGAGTATCAAACTCGCTGAGCGGCTGATGCAGGGCGGCATCCATCACATCGCTGCGTAACTGCTGGACCACGCCAACCGCGGCGCGGTTAAACAGCAGCGACTGGCTATAGTGCAGTAACGCCGCCAGCAGCTGCAGACCGATATAGGCTGCCGCCAGGCCTGCCACCAGCTTCAGCGGCAGAGTATGTTTCGCCACCATATTGTCGATGAAATAACTGATAAGCAGCGGACCGCTCACCTCTGCCGCCGCCGCGATCCACATCATCGCCACCGCGATGGCCAGCGGCTTACGCCACGGTGAACCATAGGCCAGCAGGCGTTTAAGCGTCGGCCAGAGTTCGGTAAAGCTACGCATCCAGGACCTCCTCTTGCTCCTGGGGAACCTCGTCGAGCGCGGCCTCCAGCTGCTGATAGCGATACATGTCGCGATACCAGCCTGGCTGCACGGCCAGCGCCTCATGGCGGCCGCGCTGGGCGACATGCCCATGCTGCAGCACCAGAATTTCACTGGCCTCGGTCAGCGCCGACAGCCGGTGGGCGCTGATGATCACCGTCCGGCCCTCTCCCCACTGGCGCAGGTTATGCAGGATCTGGTGTTCGGTGCGACCATCCACCGCCGATAAGGCATCATCCAGGATCAGAATTTCGGCCTCCAGCAGCAGGGCGCGGGCAATAGAGATACGCTGTTTCTGGCCGCCGGAGAGCATCACGCCGCGCTCGCCCACTTCGGTATCGTACCCCTGGGGCAGACGCAGAATGTCGTCATGCACGCTGGCCAGCCGCGCCACCCGCTCAATCTGTTCCGGCGTCGCGTCCGGTTTTCCCAGCGCGATATTATTGGCGACGGTATCGGAGAATAAAAACGGCGTCTGATTGACCACCGCCAGCCGTTCGCGCCAGCTGTCGAGCTGCAGACGCGGTAGCGGCAGATCGTGAAAGCGGATCTCGCCGCTGGTGACGTCAAAATGGCGCTGCAGCAGGGCCAGAATGGTGCTTTTGCCGGCGCCCGTCGGCCCGCAGATGCCCACCATTTGCCCCGGCTGAAGGGTAAAATTAACCTGTTCCAGTGAAGGTTTGCTCGCCTGCGGATAGATGAAATCGCGGATAGCGACCTGCAGGACGCCGCGGCCTGCCGGCACCGTCTCGGTCCCGTCGTCCACCGCCGGCGCCTCTTCGAGCAGGGTGCGGATACGACCATAGGCCGCGCTACCGCGCTCCACGATGTTAAACATCCACGCCAGCGCCAGCATCGGCCAGATCATCAGGCCAAGGTACATCACGAAGCTGGTCAGCTGCCCCAGCGTCAGGCTGCCGTGGATAACCATCCAGCTGCCGCCGCCGATGGCCAGCAGGTTCGCCGCCCCGATGGCGATATAGATGGTAGGGTCGAAGCGCGCGTCAATTCGCGCCACGCGCATATTTTTCGCTCCGGTATCGGCCGCATCGGCGGCAAACTGCGCCGACTGGCGATCCTCCAGCCCGAACGCCTTAATCATGCGGATGCTGGTCAGGCTCTCCTGCGTGCGATCGTTGAGGCTGGAAAAGGCCGCCTGGGCGACGCGAAAACGTTCGTGAAGGGCATCGCCGTTGCGTTTGATCGCCAGGGCCATCAGCGGCATCGGCAGCAGCGCCAGCAGGGTGAGCTGCCAGCTAATCTGCGTCGACATCACAATCAACACCGCACAGCCCATCACCAGGGAATCCACCAGGGTTAACACCCCTTCACCAGCGGCAAACACCACCCGGTCCACGTCATTGGTGGCGCGGGCGATAAGATCCCCGGTGCGATGGCGCAAATAGAACGCCGGATGCTGGCGGCTCAGCTGCCGGTAAAAGTCTTCCCGCAGTTCGACCGCCAGCTGGTAAGAGGCGCCGAACAGCAGCACGCGCCAGACATAGCGCAGCAGGTAGACCATCACCGCGATCAGCACCAGCGCGCCGATCCACATCCACACCTTCTCCGCGGTGTAATGTTGTTGCGTCACGCCGTCGACCACAATGCCCACCACCTTCGGCGGAACAAGCTGCAGGACGGCAATAATGGCCAGCAGGGCAATTGCGCCAAGATAGCGGCGCCACTCCCGGCGGAAATACCAGCTGAGTTGTGCAAATAATCGCAAGCAGTAAGATCCTGATTTGTTATGGGTTACGGCGCAATACCGTTATTCGACAGGCAAGGCGGTGGTGTATTTTATCTGTTCCATGGCAAAACTCGAAGTGACATCCGACAGCCCCGGCACGCTGTTCACCAACCGTTTATAAAAGTCGTCATAGCGCTTCATATCGGCCACCTGCACCCGCAGCAGATAGTCATACTCCCCCGCCATCCGCCAGAAGCCGAGCACTTCAGCCATCTGCGTCACTTCGCTCACAAAATGGCAATACCAGTCGCTGCTGTGATGCTGGGTCTTGATCAGGACAAACGCCGTCAGTCCCAGCCCCACCTTTTCCGCATCCAGTAAGGCGACGCGCCCGCGGAGAATACCCTCATCCTCGAGTCGTTTCAGGCGTTTCCAGCAAGGGGTCGTGGTCAGATTAACGGCATCGGCCAGCGCCTGCAAAGAGAGGGTGCAATCTTCCTGCAGCAGCGCCAGCAGCTTACGGTCAATTTTATCTAACATAAGGCCACCAGAGAGAATAATTTACTCCCGCAATTGTAATTGAAAGGTCAAATAGCAACAATTTTTCCCGCACAATCCGCTAAGCTGGGCACAAAATGACAAACAGGAATCCGAGATGAATAGCGCCTGGGTAAAACACGCCATTAGTGAAATTAACGCCGACTATCAGCGTTCCGCCGATACACACCTGATTCGCCTGGCGCTGCCTGGTTTTCCGGGGATCCCGATTTATCTGAAGGATGAAAGTACGCATCCGACCGGTAGCCTCAAACATCGTCTGGCGCGGTCGCTGTTTCTCTATGGCCTGTGCAACGGCTGGATCAAAGAAGGCACCACGATTATCGAATCGTCTTCGGGTTCGACTGCAGTTTCTGAGGCCTATTTCGCCCGCCTGCTGGGGCTGCCGTTTATCGCCGTGATGCCCTCCTGCACCGCCAGACGCAAAATCGAACAGATCGAGTTCTACGGCGGACGCTGCCATTTTGTGCAGAGCGCCTGCGAAATCTACGCGGCTTCCGAAACGCTGGCGCGTGAACTGAACGGCCACTATATGGATCAGTTTACCTTCGCCGAGCGGGCCACCGACTGGCGCGGCAATAACAATATCGCCGACAGTATTTTCCGCCAGATGAGCCATGAGCCGCACCCGCAGCCGTCGTGGATCGTGATGAGCGCCGGCACCGGGGGGACCTCGGCGACCATTGGCCGCTATATTCGCAGCCAGGGTTACGAGACGCAGCTGATGGTTGTCGACCCGCAAAATTCAGTATTCCTCGATTACTGGCAGACCCGCGACGCCAGCCTGCGCAGCCCGATCGGCAGCAAAATTGAAGGCATCGGCCGCCCGCGCGTCGAGCCATCGTTTATTCCCGATGTTGTCGATGAGATGCTGCGCGTGCCGGATGCGGCGAGCGTGGCCACTGCTCTGTGGCTGGAAACGCAGCTTGGGCGAAAAGTCGGCGCCTCGACCGGGACCAACATGTGGGGCGTGCTGCAGCTGGCCGCGCGGTTGCGCGAGGAAGGACGCACGGGTTCCCTCGTCACCCTGCTGTGCGACAGCGGCGAGCGTTATCTGGAAAGCTATTACAACCCGCAGTGGGTGGCGGCCAACATCGGCGATATCGCCCCCTGGCAGGCGGAGATCGCCCGGCTGGTCGGCAGAACATAAAAAAAGCCAGATAGAATGCTATCTGGCTTGCTGGAAGGGTCTCTCTATTCGGGGGAATAAGGAAGATCAGGATTATCCAGCCAATGCGTTAAAAAATGGGAGACCGCCTGATGCCGGCAGTCGCCAATAACCGGGAGATGCGGCAGCTCGGCTTTCAGCTGCGGCATCGCGTTGCCCATGATGAACCCCCGCCCGACGCTGCGAAGCATCTCGCGATCGTTCATCGCATCGCCGAAGGCCATGCACTCCTGTAGGGAGAGTCCCAGGTGCTGGCTCAGCCTCGCCAGCGCCGCGCCTTTATTGCAGCCAACCGGCAGCACTTCCAGACAGTCCATCGCCGAGAAGCAGAGAAACGCGCGCTGGCCCAGCGCCTCATTCAGTTGGATCCGCAGGCGGCGCAGATCGTCATGATCGCCGCAGAAGCAGATCTTGGTGACATGATGCGCCGACATACGTTTCGGATCGCACAGTTGATAGCGAAACCCGCTGAAGACATGCGCCTTCAGCAGCTCAGGTCTTGCCTGGCCGGTGAACCAACCGCCGTCATTAAACACGTGCATGCTGGCCCGGGTATCCCATCGACTATGCAGCACGTCTTCCGCTACCTCGGGATTGAGATCCTGACGGTACAGCTCCTCCCCTTCCAGCGAGTGGATGCGCGTCCCGTTGCCCGTGATCAGAAATGCGTCCAGGGAAAATTCACCCATCACATGGTGCATCTCCAGCGCATGGCGGCCGGTGGCGAACGTCAGAGTGATATCGCGTTCCCGCAGCCGTTTCAGCGCGGTGAGCGTCTTTTCTCCGAGACGATGGTCCGGCATCAGTAAGGTGCCGTCCATATCAAATGCTGCCAGTTTTGCCATGATGTTTTCCCCGATGTGTGATGGGCTTCGCTTGTGTTGCAGTATCACCTGGGATATACGGAAGTAATAGTGAATAGATAATATAAATTGTTCCGGGTTTATTGCGGCCCGGTGGGCGACAGCGCTTATGCGACTCTTACACCGTTTAAACCAGTACCAGCGGCTGTGGCAGCCCTCTGCCGGGGCGCCGCAGCAGGTCACCGTCGGCGAGCTGGCGGAACGCTGTTTTTGCAGCGAACGCCACGTCCGTACCCTACTGCGTCAGGCGCAGGAAGCTGGATGGTTAAGCTGGCAGGCCAGCTCCGGGCGCGGCAAGCGCGGCTTGCTCTCTTTTTACAAAACGCCGGAACGTCTGCGCAATGAGATGATGGAGCAGGCGCTGCATAAAGGTCAGCAGCAAAACGCGCTGGAGCTGGCGCAGCTGGCCCCGGTGGAGCTGAAAGCCCTGCTCCACCCCTTTCTGGGCGGTCAATGGCAAAACAATACCCCGACGCTGCGTATTCCCTACTATCGCCCGCTGGAGCCGCTGCGTCCCGGCTTTCTGCCCGGACGCGCCGAGCAGCATCTGGCCGGGCAGATCTATGCCGGGCTGACGCGCTTCGACGAAGGTGACAATATGCCGATCGGCGATCTGGCGCACCACTGGCAGGTCTCCCCTGACGGCCTGCGCTGGCAGTTTTATATCCGCTCCACACTGTGCTGGCACAACGGCGATGCGGTGGAAACCGCACAGCTGCGGCAGCGCTTACTGCTGCTGCTGGAACTGCCCGCCCTGCGGACCCTCTTCGCCAGCATCAGCCGCATCGATGTCACTCACGCCCAGTGTCTGACTATCACACTGCATCGTCCTGACTACTGGCTGCCGTTCCGCCTCGCCAGCTATTGCAGCGTGCTGGCCCATCCTGACGATCCGGCCATCGGCTGCGGACCGTTCCGCCTGAAGCGGTTTAGTCCAGAACTCGTCCGCCTGGAGAACCATCCTCGCTACCACCTGCGGCATCCGCTGATCCAGGCGGTGGAGTACTGGATCACCCCCCAGCTCTTCGATCGCGATCTCGGGACCAGCTGCCGCCACCCGGTGCAGATCACTATTGGCGATCGCGAAGAGCTGCATAACCTGCGCCAGGTCAGCAACAGCATCAGTCTTGGCTTCTGCTATCTGACCCTGCGTCACAGCCCTCGGCTTAGCAAAGCGCAGGCCCAGCGGCTGGTATCGATAATTCACCGCTCGTCGTTGCTGGATACGCTGCCGCTCGACGAGGATCTGATTACGCCAAGCCATGAGGTGTTGCCAGGATGGTCCATCCCGCAGGGGCCGGAAAACAGCGCGGTGCCGCTGCCGGCGAGGCTCACGCTGCTCTACCATCTGCCGGTCGAACTCCACGCCATGGCCGAACAGCTGAGACAGCGGCTGGCTGTGCTGGGCTGCGAGCTGACGCTGCTGTTCCATGACGCCAAAAACTGGGAAGGCTGCCAGCATCTGGGGCAGGCCGACCTGATGATGGGCGACCGCCTGATCGGCGAAGCGCCGGAGTATGCCCTGGAGCAGTGGCTGCGCTGCGATATGCTGTGGCCCAATTTGCTGACCGGGGCGCAATATGCCCATCTGCAGGCGACATTAGACGCGGTACAGGCGCAACCGGAAGCCCGCAGCCGCAACGATGCGCTGCGCAACGTATTTAACAGCCTGATGGAAGACGCCATCATGACGCCGCTGTTTAAATACAACTATCGCATCAGCGCCCCACCGGGAGTCAATGGCTTGCGCCTCAACGCCCGCGGATGGTTCGACTTCGCCAGCGCCTGGCTGCCGGCGTCGACGTGACAGAGCTGGTGGTGGCGGGCGTCTGGCGCTACCATATCGCCTTTACTCATTTAGTCAGGAATTGCCATGAAACGCGCCGTAGTTGTCTTCAGCGGAGGACAAGATTCAACCACCTGTCTGGTGCAGGCTCTGCAACAGTATGATGAAGTGCATTGCGTCACTTTTGATTATGGCCAACGCCACCGCGCGGAAATCGACGTTGCGCGCGAACTCGCCCTGAAACTTGGCGCCGTCGCGCATAAAGTGCTGGACGTTACCCTGCTCAATGAACTGGCGGTTAGCAGCCTGACCCGCGATAACATTCCGGTACCGGACTATCAGCCTGATGCCGAGGGCATTCCCAATACTTTTGTCCCGGGGCGCAATATTCTGTTTTTAACCCTGACGGCCATCTACGCCTATCAGGTAAAAGCCGAAGCTATCATCACCGGCGTGTGCGAGACCGACTTCTCCGGCTACCCGGACTGCCGCGATGAGTTTGTCAAAGCGCTGCACCACGCCGTCAGCCTTGGAATGGCGAAAGACATTCGCTTTGAAACACCGCTGATGTGGCTGAACAAAGCCGAGACCTGGGCGCTGGCCGACTACTGGGGTCAGTTAGATCTGGTGCGCCGGGAAACCCTTACCTGCTACAACGGCATTAAGGGCGATGGCTGCGGCCAGTGCGCCGCCTGCAACCTGCGCGCTAACGGGCTTAACCAGTATCTGGCCGATAAAGTCGGGGTAATGGCGGTGATGAAGCAAAAAACCGGGCTGATACAGGCATAGCCTCCGCAGAGGTATCTTCTAAAAGCTTCAGTTCAACTTCCCCGGTAGCGCTACGCTTACCGGGGCAAGGGGTTCATCACCTTCCGTGGGTCGAGGTGCGCCACCGCCCGGCACGCACGCGACGGTTGTCAGCGCAAGTTCATCTGGTCGAGTTTCTCACGCAGTTCCCCTTCCAGCGGCAGCGCCTTCTGGGTTTTCAAATCGATACAGACGAAGGTAATCAGCGCATCGGCCACCACCTCGCCGTTGGGGTTGAGAGTGACCACCTGGCTGAGCGTGCCGCTTTTGCCGTTGAGTTGCTCCAGTTTGCTGCTCACCGTCAGCACATCGCCCAGGACCGCCGGACGGCGGTAGTTAATATTAATATTCACCACCACGAAGGCGATGTTTTTCTCGGTCATCCACTGAAACGCCGGACTCTTTTCCAGACCATCCCAGCGGGCCTCCTCAAGGAACTCCAGGTAGCGTGCGTTATTCACATGCTGGTAGACGTCCAGATGATAGCCGCGAACTTTAATTTGTGTCTGCATAGCATCAATGCCTTTCTGTTATTGTTGTTTATGAGGTAAGAGGTCACACCACTTAATGCAACCTCTTTATCCTGGCAAAAAATCACCGCTGTGCAAGCGCTGGCAAAAAATTTACAGCGTCAGATGGGATAAATTCCGCTCCACCAGCGCGCTGCCCATCCCCGGGACCTGCTTCAGATCATCAAGGGTTTTGAACGGTCCGTACTCCTCACGGTAGCTGACAATCGCCTGGGCTTTTTTCAACCCCACGCCATTCAGAGCCTGCGCCAGCTGTTCGGCGCTGGCGTGGTTAATGCTGACTTTGGTCGCCCCGTTGTCGGCCTCGCCGGGCTCCGCTTTCGCCTTCGCCGAAGAGGACGCCTGGACATGCTCTTTGGTTACCGCCGCTTTGCCGCTGGCGGGGGCAGCCAGCGCGCCCTGTGCGCCTACCGCGAAAACCAGAACGCCCGCGGCCATCAGTGCTTTTATTCCATATTTCATGCTGATATCTCCTTGTGTATAGACAGCAAGGCTACGATAGCGTCAGTGCGGATGGCCGACAAAAGGCAAATCACAGAAATGGAAAGGGCCGCGAAAGCGGCCCTTGAGGATTACATGGTGTTGCGTATTTTTGCGAAATGACGCGAAATTACTGCTGCTGGTCGATGCTGTCGCCCAGCTTAATTTTCGCCGCCTTGCGCAGGTTGCTCATCAGCGCTTCGAAAGCGATTTGGGCATTGTTCTGGGTAATCCCCTGAACCATAGCCTTCTTCTGCTCTTCCGGCATGCTGCCTGCTTTCACTTCATCGAGCGCCACCAGCACCACATCGCCTTGCATGTTGCTGCCAACGCCATAGACCGGTTTGCCCTGCTGCGGCAGCGGCAGAGTAAATGCCAGCTGGCTCAGCGGATCCTGGCCGGTACGGGAAAGCGTCTGCGGTGCGCCAAAGCTCAGGCCAGCCGCCTTCATCGCCTCATCGCCTTTGCCGTCTTTCAGCGCCGCCAGCAGCTTATCGGCATCCCGCTTCGCCTGCTGTTCCGCTTTATTGTGCTTAACGATATCGCTGACCTGTGCCTTCACTTCGGCCAGCGGTTTCACCGCCTCGGCTTTGTGCTCGCTGATACGCAGAACAAAGGCGCGATCGCCGTCAACGGTAATGATGTCGGAGTTGCTGCCCGGCGCGCCGTTCACGCCGACCAGACCGCCGTTGAAGATAGCGTCAGCGACCGGTTTAAAGTTCAGCTCTTCCGGCAGGTTATCGCGGCCAAACCAGCCGGTTTCCACCACCTGCAGTCCGGCGACCTGCGCCGCGCCCGCCAGCGATTCATTATCGTTGCTGGCCGCATCGCTCACCTTCTGCTGCAGCGCATAGTAAGCATCCAGCGCTTTCTCCTGCTTCACTTTCGCCGCAATGTCATTGCGCACGTCAGCCAGCGGCTTGACCTGCGCCGGCTGGACGTCGTCCAGACGGGCCACCAGGAAGCCAACCGAGGATTTGATCACCCCGGAGAGCTGGCCTTTCTCTTTCAGGCCGGCGTCTTTCAGCTCAGGCACGGTAGAAGCATCTTCCATCCACCCCATATCGCCGCCGTTGCGGGCAGAGATAATATCGGTCGATTTTTCTTTTGCCAGCGTGGCGAAATCGGCGCCTTTTTGCAGCTCGGCCAGTACCGCTTTCGCATCAGCTTCAGTTTTAGTCTGAATCACGCTGTAGCGGTTACGCTGCGGCTGAGTGAACTGATCTTTGTGCTGGTCATACCATGACTGAATTTCTTCGTCAGAGGCGTTTTCCTGCATGCTGGCGGCATCCATCTTGATGTAGCTCACGCGGAACTGCTCCGGCGCCATAAAACGGGCCTGATTCTGCTGCCAGAAAGCGTTGATTTCCTCATCGCTGGCGGTCTGTTTTGCCGCCAGGGCGTTGACGTTGATGGTCGCTTCGCGGACGACACGCTGCTGAGACACCAGCGCCGCCAGCTGATCGGACTCGCCGGGCAGCATGAAGTCGGTACCCGCAATGGCGTTAATCAGCTGCTGCGTGGTCAGCTGGTTACGCAGCGCCTGGGCGTACTGATCGGTGGTCATCCCCATCTGGGCGACAATACCGCTGAAACGCTGGTTGTCGAACTTACCGTTCGTCTGGAACGCCTGGGTCTGGAAGATCGCCTGCTTCACCTGCTCATCGCTGATGCTGAGGCCCAGCTCGCGGGCATACTGATCCAGAAGCGACTCGTCAATCAGGCGGTTCAGCACCTGCTGGCGCATGGTTTTCATGTAGTTTTCGTTCGCCGCCAGCTCGGAGAACTGGTCGCCAAGCTGCTGCTGCATACGGTTACGTTCGCTGGCGACGGCGTTTTCAAACTGCCCACGGCCAATCTCCTGGCCATTCACTTTTGCGGCATAGTTTTTGCCACCGCCAATCAGGTAACCACTCACCCCGGTCAAAATGAACGAGACGATAATGATACCGAAAATAATCTTGAGCACGACGCTGTTGGCGGCCGTGCGTAGGTTGTCCATCATGGTGTAACAACGCTCCGCTGTAGATGACTTTAGCTCGCGCAGCATAGCACGTGATGGCCGCCGCGCGTGAGGACGTATTTTGACAAGAAAACAGGGTGATTGTCAGCCCACAAGTGGCGATAAACACACATAAAGTGGTCTGAAAAGGCAATAAAAAAGGCACATCTCACGATGCGCCCTTGTACTTCGTCACATTCCCTGACGGGAAAGCCGATCAGTTCACCGCGTCTTTCAGCGCTTTACCAGCACGGAAGCCCGGCACTTTTGCGGCAGCGATAGTAATTTCTTTACCTGTTTGTGGGTTGCGACCAGTACGGGCGGCACGTTCTTTAACAGCAAAGGTACCGAAACCTACCAGCGCAACGTCATCCCCAGCCTGCAGAGATTCAGTAACAGAAGCGATTAAAGCATCTAACGCACGTCCAGCTGCAGCTTTAGAAATGTCCGCACCCGCAGCAATTTTGTCAATCAGTTGAGATTTATTCACTGTTCTCTTCCTCTCTTTATAATTTATATCGCACCAGAGTCCTTCATAGTGCGACCGCGCAGCAGTTATATCAGGACTGTCATGCCCTTACAACAGCAGTTGTCGATGACCCCCCTGCCAGCGATCTAAGTTAGCTACACAAAAAAAGGCTGGCAAGTCCGAAATGACTTACCAGCCCTATTTTTATTAGCGCAATTTGCGCAGAATCACTATTTCGCGGTCACAACCTGCATGCCAAACGGTTCGTTTTGCAGCGCAAGTGTCAGAACTTCCTCGATTCGTTTCACCGGATGGATATCCAAATCAGCGATAACGTTATCCGGAATTTCTTCAAGGTCGCGTTTGTTCTCATCAGGAATCAGAACAGTCTTAATACCGCCGCGATGCGCCGCCAGCAGTTTTTCCTTCAGACCGCCGATCGGCAGCACCTGACCACGCAGCGTAATTTCCCCGGTCATCGCCACATCGGCGCGTACCGGGTTGCCGGTCAGGCAGGAGACCAGCGCCGTACACATGGCAATCCCCGCGCTCGGACCGTCCTTCGGCGTCGCCCCTTCCGGTACGTGGACGTGAATATCACGCTTCTCGTAAAAGTCGGCGTTAATCCCCAGCTTGTCCGCCCGCGAACGTACCACGGTCAGCGCAGCCTGAATCGACTCCTGCATCACCTCGCCCAGCGATCCGGTGTAGGTCAGTTTGCCTTTGCCCGGTACGCAGGCGGTTTCGATGGTCAGCAGATCGCCGCCCACTTCCGTCCACGCCAGACCGGTCACCTGACCGACGCGGTTCTCGCTATCGGCGCGGCCATAGTCGAAGCGCTGCACGCCGAGATAATCATGCAGATTCTCACCATTAATTTCGATGTGTTTCAGCGATTTATCCAGCAACAGCTGCTTAACGGCCTTACGGCACAGCTTGGAGATTTCACGCTCCAGGCTACGAACACCCGCTTCACGGGTGTAGTAACGAATAATGCCGATAATGGCGCTGTCGTCGACGGTCAGTTCGCCTTTCTTCAGCGCGTTGCGTTCGATCTGCTTCGGCAGCAGGTGACGCTTGGCGATGTTCAGTTTTTCATCCTCGGTGTAACCCGAGAGGCGAATCACTTCCATACGGTCCAGCAGCGGCGCCGGAATGTTCATGGAGTTGGAAGTCGCCACGAACATCACGTCGCTGAGATCGTAATCCACTTCCAGATAGTGGTCGTTAAAGGCCACGTTCTGTTCCGGATCCAGCACCTCAAGCAACGCAGAAGCCGGGTCGCCGCGCATGTCGGAAGACATTTTGTCAATCTCATCCAGCAGGAACAGCGGGTTTTTTACCCCCACTTTCGCCATTTTCTGGATCAGTTTGCCCGGCATCGAGCCAATATAGGTTCGACGATGACCGCGAATTTCCGCTTCATCGCGCACGCCGCCCAGCGCCATGCGGACGTATTTCCGGCCGGTCGCTTTGGCGATAGATTGCCCCAGCGAGGTTTTACCTACCCCCGGCGGTCCCACCAGGCAGAGGATCGGCCCCTTGATTTTGTTCACCCGGCTCTGCACCGCGAGATACTCAAGGATGCGGTCCTTCACGCGCTCCAGACCATAGTGATCGGTATCGAGGATCTCCTGGGCCTGACGCAGGTCTTTCTTGACCTTACTGCGCGCATTCCACGGCACCTGCACCATCCAGTCGATGTAGCCACGCACGACGGTCGCTTCCGCAGACATCGGCGACATCATCTTCAGCTTCTGCAGTTCCGCTTCGGTTTTCTCTTTCGCCTCTTTCGGCATTTTCGCCGCGTCGATCTTGCGCTTCAGCGCTTCGTTTTCATCCGGGGCGTCGTCCATCTCGCCGAGTTCTTTCTGAATCGCTTTCATTTGCTCATTCAGATAGTACTCGCGCTGGGATTTCTCCATCTGCTTTTTGACGCGGTTGCGAATGCGCTTCTCAACCTGCAGCAGATCGATTTCCGATTCCATCATCGCCATCAGATATTCCAGACGTTCGTTGACGTCGGACATCTCAAGCACGGACTGCTTGTCCGCCAGCTTCAGCGGCATATGCGCCGCGATGGTATCCGCCAGGCGCGCCGGATCGTCGATGCTGTTCAGCGACGTCAGCACTTCCGGTGGAATCTTCTTATTCAGCTTGATATAGCCTTCAAACTGGCTGATAGCGGTACGAACCAGTACTTCCTGCTCACGTTCGTCAATCGCCGGCGAGTCGAGATACTCCGCTTTCGCCGAGAAATGCTCGCCATTATCAGACAGCGCAGAAATGCGTGCACGCTGTAGCCCTTCGACCAGCACCTTCACGGTGCCGTCCGGCAGCTTCAGCATCTGCAAAATAGACGCCACGGTTCCAACGGTGAAAAGATCGTTTACACCCGGCTCATCCGTCGACGCTTCTTTCTGCGCAACCAGCATGATTTTTTTATCATGGTCCATGGCCGCTTCGAGGCAACGGATAGATTTTTCCCGCCCTACGAACAGGGGTATGACCATGTGCGGATAAACCACCACATCGCGCAACGGCAATACGGGGATTTCAATGCGTTCAGAACGCTCAGGATTCATAGAGCTCTCTCTTAGTTTAAAGTCCGCCAGGTAGCCGACGACGCCACACTCCACTGCATCGTCGTTAATATGTAATCCAGTATATGGGGATGTATTCCACACATTCAACGGCGGGAATGCAGGAAAAATAAAAGGGGAGATAAAATCCCCCCTTTTTGTTAACTGCTTGAGTGAAATGGCTAATTATTCGCCAGATGCCTGCTGCGCTTCCGGTTTGCCGTAGATCAGCAGCGGTTTGCTCTGACCGGCGATAACCGACTCATCAATGACCACTTTTTCGACATCTTCCATCGAAGGCAGATCATACATGGTGTCCAGCAGCGCCGCTTCCACAATGGAACGCAGGCCACGGGCGCCGGTTTTACGCGCCATCGCTTTCTTGGCAATGGCATCCAGCGCTTCGTCGCGGAATTCAAGCTCTGCGCCTTCAAGGCTAAACAGCGCCTGATACTGCTTGGTCAGGGCGTTTTTCGGCTCTTTCAGGATCTGGATCAGCGCTTCTTCGCTCAGCTCGTTCAGGGTCGCCACGACCGGCAGACGGCCGATGAATTCCGGAATCAAACCAAACTTGATCAGATCTTCCGGCTCGACCTGGGCCAGCAGCTCGCCTTCGCTCGCTTTGTCGGACTTCGCTTTAACCGTCGCGCCAAAACCAATGCCGGAGCCGGTTTCCACACGGTGGGAAATCACTTTGTCCAGACCGGCAAACGCGCCGCCGCAGATAAACAGGATCTTGGAGGTATCAACCTGCAGGAACTCCTGCTGCGGGTGTTTACGCCCGCCCTGCGGTGGAACGGCGGCGACGGTGCCTTCGATAAGCTTCAGCAGCGCCTGTTGCACGCCTTCGCCGGAGACATCGCGAGTAATCGACGGGTTATCGGACTTACGCGAAATTTTGTCGATTTCGTCGATATAGACGATGCCGCGCTGCGCTTTCTGCACGTCGTAATCGCACTTCTGCAGCAGTTTCTGAATGATATTTTCTACGTCCTCACCCACATAACCGGCTTCGGTCAGGGTGGTGGCGTCCGCCATGGTAAACGGCACATCCAGCAGGCGCGCCAGCGTTTCCGCCAGCAGCGTTTTACCGGAGCCGGTCGGCCCGATCAGCAGGATGTTACTTTTACCCAGCTCTACGCCATTGCTGGTATCGCCATTGCGCAGACGTTTGTAGTGGTTGTATACCGCGACCGCCAACACTTTTTTCGCCTGTTCCTGACCGATGACGTAGTCATCAAGGTGGTGGCGAATCTCGTGCGGCGTCGGCAGCGCGCTGCGCTCGCGGTGCGGCGCAACTTCTTTAATCTCTTCGCGAATGATGTCGTTACATAAATCAACGCATTCGTCGCAGATATACACGGATGGCCCGGCGATCAGCTTACGCACTTCATGCTGGCTTTTGCCGCAAAAAGAGCAATACAACAATTTGCCCGATCCATCTTTGCGTTTATCTGTCATGAGTCCAAACCTCTTTTTAAGTTCTTTGTGCCGCACACGACGACGCAAATGCCATTCTCAGGCGCAAGCCGCCATATAGCGTTGTGCCGCCCTTCATTAGTATATACACAAAATCCTTCGCGCTACATCGCGGCGGTAGCGAAGCGACCGGCCGCCTGCCTGCCCGGCAAGCGTCCGGAAAAATGCCAACCGCTCAGCAAACGTGGCGAGAAGGATGAAGCGTAAAGCGGCACCCTTACGCCCAGGGCATCAATTACGATGGGTCAAAATAGAGTCGACCAGTCCGTACTCCACGGCTTCCGCAGCAGACAGGAAGCGGTCACGCTCGGTGTCACGCTCAATCTGCTCAAGAGACTGGCCGGTATGATGCGCCATCAGCTCATTCATGCGTCCTTTCACCTTCAGGATTTCACGGGCGTGGATCTCAATATCCGTCGCCTGCCCCTGATAGCCGCCCAGCGGCTGGTGGATCATCACGCGGGAGTTCGGCAGGCAGAAACGCTTGCCCTTCGCCCCGGCGGTCAGCAGGAACGCGCCCATGGACGCGGCCTGGCCCATACAGATGGTGCTGACGTCCGGCTTGATGAACTGCATGGTGTCATAAATCGACATCCCGGCGGTGATCACCCCGCCCGGAGAGTTAATGTACAGGTAAATGTCTTTTTCCGGGTTTTCCGCTTCCAGAAACAGCATCTGCGCCACGATCAGATTTGCCATGTGGTCTTCGACCTGGCCGGTCAGAAAAATGACGCGTTCCTTAAGCAGACGGGAGTAGATATCAAAAGAACGTTCACCGCGTGAGGTCTGTTCAATGACCATCGGCACCAGGGCCATATGGGGTGCAAAGTTGTCTCGTTCGCCACTGTATGACATTTCCGTCTCCTGGAGTAATTTTAAAATACCTGCTGCACTGATTGTAACCTTACGGACGGATTATCAGCCACAGTTTCTATCCGCTGAACGCGTCACCGCCTCTTCAACACGCGTGCGATTGCGGATGCAGTTGCCTCCCTCGGTAATGGGGATGGCGTTGCCATATTTCAAGCATAACAAGCTTTTGCTGTAACGCTATCATGGTAAATGCGTTTTAGCACCGTGCCTGAGGCTATCATTAGCCTAAAAAAAAACCCGCCGCCTTTCGGCAACGGGTTTTTGCCCGAACCTTGAACAATCGCGGCGAAATTACGCCTGCTGGTTCATCAGTTCGTTGAAGGAAGTGGCTTTTTCAGACACTTTGGCTTTCGCCAGCACGGCTTCAACAGCCTGCTCTTCCAGCGCCACGTTGCGCATGTTGTCCATCAGCTCTTTGTTCTTGCTGTAGAACTCAACCACTTCTGACGGATCTTCGTAAGCAGAAGCCATCTCTTCGATCAGGCCTTTCACGCGCTCTTCGTCAGCTTTCAGCTCGTTGGTGCGAATCACTTCGCCCAGCAGCAGGCCAACCACTACGCGGCGTTTAGCCTGCTCTTCGAACAGTTCGCGCGGCAGTTCCAGAGCCTGTTTCTCGTTGCCACCGAAACGCTGAGCAGCCTGGCGACGGAGCACGTCGATTTCGCTGTCGATCAGAGCTGCCGGAACGTCGATGTCGTTAGCTTTAACCAGACCTTCGATAGCCTGAGACTTCACGCGGTTACGCACAGCGCCTTTCAGCTCGCGTTCCATGTTTTTACGCACTTCAGCGCGCAGGCCAGCGACGGAACCATCTTCCACGCCGAAACGTTTGATGAATTCTTCGGTCAGCTCCGGCAGTTCACGTTCTTCAACTTTCTTCAGGTTGATAACGAACTTAGCCGCTTTACCTTTCAGGTTTTCTGCGTGGTATTCTTCCGGGAAGGTCACGTCGATGGTGAACTCGTCACCCGCTTTGTGGCCTTTGATACCGTCTTCGAAGCCCGGGATCATGCGACCCTGGCCCATCGCCAGTACGAAGTCAGAAGCTTTGCCGCCTTCGAACTCTTCACCATCTACGGAACCGGTGAAGTCGATGGTTACGCGATCTTCAGCGTCAACCGCGCCTTCTTTTTCTTTCCAGGTTGCCTGCTGCTTGCGCAGGGTTTCCAGCATGGTGTCAACGTCAGCGTCGGTCACTTCAACAACCGGTTTTTCTACTTCGATCGCTTCCAGACCCTGCAGTTCAACTTCCGGATACACTTCGAACTCTACCGCGTAGGTGAAGTCTTCACCCAGTTTGTATTCGCCCGGAACGTAGTTCGGCGCGCCGGCCGGATTGATTTTTTCTTTGATGATCGCGTCAACGAAATGACGGCTCATCAGGTCGCCCAGCACGTCCTGACGAACGGAAGCGCCATAGCGCTGAGCAACAACATTCATCGGCACTTTGCCTTTACGGAAGCCGTCAATGCGAACTTTTTTCGCTACGTTGACCAGCTCGCTTTTGACAGCATTCTCGATGCTGTCAGCGGCGATAGTAATCGTTACACGGCGCCCAAGGCCCTGAGTGGTTTCAACTGAAACTTGCATCTTGTTACCTCAAAAAAATCACAGTGCTCGGTCAACTCTGGAAGCGCGTGTAGGTGGCTTCGCAGAACCGGGATGCCCTCTTCAAATCAGAAACACATTCCCTGTCGTCAGAATCATCCCGAAGACATTCATATATAAGACGCGGCATTATAGCGGCATCACTTTTGTGAGTCGAGAACGGTTGTCGCCTGGTGCTGCGGCATTTTTCACATTTCCCGCTCAATTTTGTCCGCAAAAGCGCTGAGTTTGCGCATTTTCCAGGCAAAACAAAACGGCCCGTAGGCCGTTTTTGCTAAATCTGCAAGCAACATACTGGAAAAGCGCCAGCGGTTGCAAATGGGATTTCTAGGCGATGCTCCCCGCGCCGCGGCACGGCGGCGAGGCGAAAACCGTATCCTGTAGCGCTTCCCATTCTTTAATCGTGTAGGTGTGCAGCGCCAGGGCGTGCACCGTATTCGACAGCTCCTCGGTTAGCGTGCCGTAGATCATACGGTGGCGATTTAGGAAACGCTCGCCAGTGAAGCGATCGCTCACTAACACCACTTTAAAATGACTTTCAGAGCCAGCAGGGACGTTGTGACGATAACTTTCATCCACGACTTCGAGATACATCGGGTCGAACGCTGCTCTAAGTTTTGCTTCGATCTGTTCACGTATCATCATGAATTTTCTCCTCCGACAACGCTGAGATGCCGCCACTCCATTTAAATGTTAGCCGCTTTTACCGCTTCCATTAGGAGAAAACAACAAAAAATTAGCATTGTTCTGATATTTTCATTCAAAAGTATCACGTTTACTGGCTCTGGTCGCCAGATCCGCCGGGGAAAGAGCGATTAACCGTGGCGGGACGCTCAGAAAACCGCCAGGGCGATGGATTTACACGCGTTGCCACTTCCCCTTGCCGTTGGCAATGCTATGATGGCGGTAATTTTCCTTATAACAACACCATGCGTTGAGACCTGAACATGCTTAAGAAGATCCTTTTCCCGTTGGTCGCCATGTTTATGCTGGCAGGATGCGCCACGCCGCCGACCACCATTGAAGTATCGCCGAAAATCACGCTGCCGCAGCAGGATCCTAGCCTTATGGGCGTGACCGTCAGCATCAACGGCGCCGACCAGCGTCCGGACCAGGCGCTGGCGAAAGTGACGCGCGACAACCAACAGGTCACCCTTACCGCCTCCCGCGATCTGCGCTTCCTGCTGCAGGAAGTGCTGGAGAAACAAATGACCGCGCGCGGCTACATGATTGGCCCGAACGGCGCAGTCGATCTGCAGATCATCGTCAACAAACTCTACGCTGACGTCTCCCAGGGCAACGTGCGCTACAACATCGCCACCAAAGCCGATATCGCCATCATCGCCACCGCGGCAAACGGCACGAAGATGACCAAAAACTACCGCGCCAGCTACTCGGTTGAAGGTGCCTTCCAGGCCTCGAACAAAAACATCGCTGATGCCGTCAACAGCGTCCTGACTGATACCATCGCCGATATGGCGCAGGACACCAGCATCCACGATTTCATCAAGCAAAACGCGCGTTAATGCCACCACGAACCCGGCCTCCGCCGGGTTCGTGCTTTATGCTATGTCCAGTCACTACTTACGCATTTTTCAGCAGCCTAAATCAGCGATTTTGCTGATCCTCGGCTTCGCCTCCGGTCTGCCGCTGGCCCTCACCTCCGGTACCCTGCAGGCCTGGATGACGGTGGAAAACATCGATCTGAAAACGATCGGTTTTTTCTCGCTTGTCGGCCAGGCCTATGTCTTTAAATTCCTCTGGTCCCCGCTGATGGACCGCTACACGCCGCCGTTTCTCGGGCGCCGTCGCGGCTGGTTGGTGACCACCCAGGTCCTGCTTCTGCTGGCCATCGCGGCGATGGGTTTTCTCGAACCTGCTTCCCAGCTGCGCTGGATGGCGGCGCTGGCGGTAGTGATCGCCTTCTGTTCGGCGTCGCAGGATATCGTCTTTGACGCCTGGAAAACCGACGTTCTGCCAGCGGAAGAGCGCGGCGCCGGCGCCGCGATCAGCGTGCTGGGCTATCGCCTCGGGATGCTGGTCTCCGGTGGTCTGGCCCTGTGGATCGCCGACCGCTATCTCGGCTGGCAGGGCATGTACTGGCTGATGGCGGCGCTGCTGGTGCCCTGCATCATCGCCACGCTGCTGGCGCCCGAGCCAAGCGACGTTATCCCGGTTCCCCGGTCGCTGGAGCAGGCGGTAGCTGAACCGCTGCGCGATTTTTTCGGCCGTAACAACGCCTGGCTGATTCTGCTGCTCATCGTTCTTTATAAGCTTGGCGATGCCTTTGCCATGAGTCTGACCACCACCTTTCTCATCCGCGGCGTCGGTTTTGACGCCGGCGAGGTGGGAATGGTGAACAAAACCTTAGGCCTGTTCGCCACCATTCTTGGCGCCCTGTACGGCGGCGTCCTGATGCAGCGATTGACGCTGTTCCGGGCGCTGCTGATCTTCGGTCTGCTGCAGGGGGTTTCCAACGCCGGCTACTGGCTGCTGTCGATTACCGATAAGCACCTCTATTCCATGGCGACCGCGGTATTCTTTGAAAATCTGTGCGGGGGAATGGGGACGGCGGCGTTTGTGGCGCTGCTGATGACGCTGTGCAACAAGTCGTTCTCCGCCACCCAGTTCGCGCTGCTCTCGGCGCTGTCCGCGGTTGGCCGCGTGTACGTCGGGCCGATTGCCGGCTGGTTTGTCGAGGCCCACGGCTGGTCCACCTTCTATCTCTTCTCCGTGGTCGCGGCGGTGCCGGGGATCGCGCTGCTGCTGCTGTGCCGACAAACGCTCGAGCATACCCAACGCACGGCAAGCTTTATACCGCGTAGCGAATATCCGCAGGCCTATGCGCTGGCGCTGGGGATCCTGACGCTGGGCTGCCTGCTGCTGGCGGTATGGCTGGGTCTGCTGATCCTCAACGCGCTGGATTATACGTCGTTCAGCTTCCTGTCCGGCCTGCTGGAGGTTGCCGCGCTGACCGCCGTTGGCGGTATTTTGTTCGGCGGCCTGCTCGACTACCTGGCGCTGCGTAAAACCCACCTGATTTAAGGACGCTGCATCATTATTAGCCGTTGTAATTACGAAACGTAATTATAACGGCTTATTAACGCTTTTATATTGCCCGCCGCGCTATTTGTTGTTTTGTGCGTTTTTGTTTTCTGGAAATTATTGACAGTTTTCATTCGATTCTTTAAATAATTTAACCGATTCAGCTACGCCGTTTTTATTTCACGTTTCCACAATGTCTTTTATTTGATAATTAAATGTTAAACAATTGTTCTAATTTTTGGGTGGTTATGCCCATTCGCCGCTAAGTACACCTTTTCTTATCCCTTTCGTTATCGATCCCACGAAAATCAGGCTTTGCAAGCGATTACGTAACACTACGTAACATATGTGACAAACCAAGCAGAAGCCGCTAACACAGAACTGACAGAGATCCAATCATGTTTACAGTAATGCAACCTTACCGTAAAATGCCCATACACTTTAAACGCCACCAGATCCCGTGGAATTGAGGTCGTTCAATGAGACTCAGGAAATACAATAAAAGTTTGGGATGGATGTCATTAATCGCAGGTACTGTATTACTCAGTGGTTGTGATTCTGCACTCCTTGACCCAAAAGGACAGATTGGACTGGAGCAACGCTCTTTGATTCTGACGGCCTTCGGCCTGATGATGATTGTCGTTATTCCCGCCGTCTTGATGGCAGTAGGATTTGCCTGGAAGTATCGCGCGAGCAATAAAGATGCGAAGTATAGCCCGAACTGGTCACACTCCAATAAAGTGGAAGCTGTGGTCTGGACGGTACCTATTCTGATCATCCTGTTCCTGGCCGTTCTGACCTGGAAAACCACTCACGCACTGGAGCCAAGCAAACCGCTTGTCCATGACGAGAAACCAATCACCATCGAAGTCGTATCGATGGACTGGAAATGGTTCTTTATCTATCCGGAACAGGGTATTGCTACCGTTAACGAAATCGCCTTCCCGGCGAACGTACCGGTACACTTCAAAGTGACCTCTAACTCGGTGATGAACTCGTTCTTTATTCCGCGCTTAGGCAGCCAGATCTACGCAATGGCCGGGATGCAGACTCAGCTGCACCTCATTGCTGACGAAGCTGGTACTTATGACGGTATCTCCGCTAGCTACAGTGGCCCGGGCTTCTCTGGTATGAAGTTCAAAGCGATTGCTACCCCGGATCGTGCAACTTTCGATCAGTGGGTTGAAAAAGCGAAACAGTCTCCGAACGCCATGGACTCTATGGCCGCGTTCGAGAAAGTGGCTGTGCCTAGCGAATACAACAAAGTGGAATACTTCTCTAACGTGAAACCGGATCTGTTCAAAGATGTTGTGAACAAATTCATGTCTCACGAGAGCATGAACATGTCCAAACCTGAAGGCGAGCATGCCGCTCACGACGGGATGGAAGGCATGGACATGAGCCACGCGGAAACCGCTCACTAAGGGGCCGAGGAAGAAAACGATGTTCGGAAAACTTACACTGGATGCAGTGCCCTACCACGAACCTATTATCGTGGTAACGGTGGCTGCGATTATCATTGGGGGACTGGCGCTTCTGGCAGCCATCACTTACTTCGGTAAGTGGTCCTACCTATGGAACGAGTGGCTGACTTCTGTCGACCACAAACGTCTCGGTATCATGTACGTTATCGTGGCAATCGTCATGCTGCTGCGTGGCTTTGCTGACGCCATCATGATGCGTAGCCAGCAGGTGCTGGCCTCGGCCGGGGAAGCAGGCTTCCTGCCGCCTCATCACTACGATCAGATCTTTACCGCCCACGGCGTTATCATGATCTTCTTCGTGGCGATGCCGTTCGTTATCGGTCTGATGAACCTGGTGGTTCCGCTTCAGCTCGGCGCACGCGACGTAGCCTTCCCGTTCCTCAACAACCTGAGCTTCTGGTTCACCGTTGTGGGCGTGATTCTGGTTAACCTGTCTCTGGGCGTCGGTGAGTTCGCGCAGACCGGTTGGCTGGCTTATCCGCCGCTGTCGGGAATTGAATACAGTCCTGGCGTAGGGGTCGACTACTGGATTTGGGCGCTGCAGCTCTCCGGTATCGGTACTACCCTGACCGGTATTAACTTCTTCGTGACCATTATCAAGATGCGCGCCCCGGGCATGACCATGTTCAAGATGCCGGTATTCTCCTGGGCATCTCTGTGCGCTAACATCCTGATTATCGCCTCTTTCCCAATTCTGACCGTCACCATCGCGCTGCTGACCCTGGATCGTTACCTGGGCACCCATTTCTTTACCAACGATATGGGTGGCAACATGATGATGTACATCAACCTGATTTGGGCCTGGGGTCACCCGGAAGTGTACATCCTGGTTCTGCCGGTGTTCGGGGTCTTCTCCGAAATCGCCGCGACCTTCTCGCGTAAGCGTCTGTTCGGTTACACCTCTCTGGTGTGGGCAACCGTCTGTATTACCGTTCTGTCGTTCATCGTTTGGCTGCACCACTTCTTCACCATGGGTGCTGGCGCGAACGTAAACGCCTTCTTCGGTATTACCACCATGATTATCGCGATCCCGACCGGGGTTAAGATCTTCAACTGGCTGTTCACCATGTATCAGGGCCGCATCGTCTTCAACTCGGCGATGATGTGGACTATCGGCTTTATCGTCACCTTCTCCGTCGGTGGGATGACCGGTGTGCTGCTGGCGGTACCGGGCGCGGACTTCGTTCTGCACAACAGTCTGTTCCTGATCGCGCACTTCCATAACGTTATCATCGGCGGTGTGGTGTTCGGTTGCTTCGCCGGTCTGACCTACTGGTGGCCGAAAGCCTTTGGCTTCACCCTGAACGAAACCTGGGGCAAACGCGCTTTCTGGTTCTGGATCATCGGCTTCTTCGTGGCGTTTATGCCGCTGTACGTGCTGGGCTTCATGGGGATGACCCGTCGTCTGAGCCAGCAGATCGATCCGCAGTTCCACCCGATGCTGGTTGTTGCAGCTTGCGGTGCGGCGCTGATCGCCTGCGGTATCCTGTGCCAGCTGATTCAGTTCTACGTCTCTATTCGCGACCGCGATCAGAACCGTGACCTGACCGGTGACCCATGGGGTGGCCGTACGCTGGAGTGGGCAACCTCTTCTCCACCGCCGTTCTACAACTTCGCTATCGTTCCTCAGGTTCACGAGCGTGACGCCTTCTGGGAAATGAAAGAGAAAGGTGAAGCGTATAAACAGCCTGCTCACTATGAAGAAATTCATATGCCGAAGAACAGCGGCGCCGGCATCGTCATTGCCGCCTTCGCTACGGTATTTGGTTTCGCCATGATCTGGCATATCTGGTGGATGGCGATCGCCAGCTTCATCGGCATCGTAGCGACCTGGATTATTAAGAGCTTTGACGAGGACGTGGATTACTACGTACCGGTTGCAGAAGTCGAAAAACTGGAAAAACAGCATTTCGATGAGATTAACAAAGCAGGGCTGAAAAATGGCAACTGATACTCTTGCGCATACTGCCCACGCGCATGAACACGGGCACCATGATACAGGACCGATGAAGGTATTCGGTTTCTGGATCTACCTGATGAGCGACTGCATTATCTTCGCTACGCTGTTTGCTACCTATGCCGTTCTGGTGAACGGCACAGCCGGCGGACCAACTGGCAAAGATATTTTCGAACTGCCGTTCGTTCTGGTTGAAACCGCACTGCTGCTGTTCAGCTCCATCACCTACGGCATGGCGGCTATCGCCATGTACAAAAACAACAAGAGCCAGGTGGTTTCCTGGCTGGCGTTGACCTGGTTGTTTGGCGCCGGATTTATCGGGATGGAAATCTATGAATTCCATCACCTGATCATGGAAGGCTTTGGTCCGGATCGTAGTGGCTTCCTGTCCGCGTTCTTCGCGCTGGTCGGCACCCACGGTCTGCACGTGACCTCCGGTCTTATCTGGATGGCGGTGCTGATGTTCCAGGTTTCACGTCGTGGCCTGACCAGCACTAACCGCACCCGTATCCTGTGCCTGAGCCTGTTCTGGCACTTCCTGGACGTGGTGTGGATCTGCGTGTTCTCGGTTGTCTATCTGATGGGGGCGATGTAATGAGTCATTCTACCGATCATAGCGGCGCTTCTCACGGCAGCGTGAAGAGCTACATGACAGGATTTATCCTGTCCATCATCCTGACGGTCATTCCGTTCGCCATGGTGATGAGTGGCTCCGCCTCGCATGCGGTTATCCTTGGCACCATTCTGGTGACCGCTGTGGTGCAGATCGTGGTACACCTCGTGTACTTCCTGCATATGAACAGCAAGTCCGATGAAGGCTGGAACCTGACCGCATTTATCTTCACCGTAATCATCATTGCGATCGTGGTTGTCGGCTCCATCTGGATTATGTGGAACCTGAACTACAACATGATGATGCACTAAGAGCGGCGAGTATGTTTAAGCAATACCTGCAAGTTACGAAACCAGGCATTATTTTTGGCAACCTGATCTCCGTGATCGGCGGTTTCCTGCTGGCCTCCAAAGGCCACATCGACTATCCGCTGTTCGTCTGGACGCTCCTTGGAGTATCCCTGGTGGTCGCCTCGGGTTGTGTATTCAACAACTACATCGACCGGGACATCGATCGTAAGATGGAACGGACGAAAAACCGGGTGCTGGTCAAAGGGCTGATCTCGCCAGAAGCTTCGCTGGTGTACGCCACCTTGCTGGGTATTGCTGGCTTTATGCTGCTGTGGTTCGGCGCAAATCCGCTGGCCTGCTGGCTGGGGGTGATGGGGTTCGTGGTTTATGTCGGCGTCTACAGCCTGTACATGAAACGCCACTCCGTCTATGGCACGCTGATTGGCTCACTCTCCGGCGCAGCGCCGCCGGTGATTGGCTACTGCGCAGTGACCGGTGATTTCGACAGCGGTGCGGCTATCCTGCTGGCTATCTTTAGCCTGTGGCAGATGCCTCACTCCTACGCCATCGCGATTTTCCGCTTCAAGGATTATCAGGCGGCGAATATTCCGGTGCTGCCGGTAGTGAAAGGTATATCGGTCGCCAAAAACCATATTACGCTGTACATCGTCGCCTTTGCCGTTGCGACCCTGATGCTCTCGCTGGGCGGCTATGCCGGGTACAAATACCTGGTCGTAGCGGCAGCGGTCAGCGTCTGGTGGCTGGGCATGGCGCTGCGCGGCTACAAAGTGGCAGATGATAAAGTCTGGGCGCGTAAGCTCTTCGTCTTTTCCATCGTCGCCATCACTGCGCTGTCCGTGATGATGTCCGTTGACTTTATGGTGCCGGATTCACATAGTCTGCTGGCTTATGTGAGATAATCACCCGCTCCAGTATGATATAAAGCCCCGTTTTTACGGGGCTTTTTCTTTTCTGTTTAATGTCTTTTTCCTTTCTCAATTCATACTTGCCTCCCCTCCCCCACACCGTTTTCGTAGCTACCCGCTAATAAATGAGGAAAAAATGAGCTTATACCAACCGGACGTCGCTCGCCCCGTTCAGCTCTACGGTGCTACCTTTCGCCTCGGGCTTACGCCCGTTTTGGAAATATTCAATACAAGGAATTGCAATGAAAGAGTTAACACTGAACGAAATGGACTACATCTCCGGCGGCTTTAACCTGTTCGGCGCGGCCAGCGGCTTCGCCAGCTTTGTCGCCAACTCGGGCATCGGTTTCACCTCATTTGTCCTCACCTCTGGCAACGCATTCGCCTCGTTCGTCTGCGACAGCACAATGGCGTTTGGTTCCTTCCTGACCGGTCAGTCAAATTGGGAAACCTTTGTGACCGCCGGTAAGGATAACTGGGGAAGCTTCGTCAATACCGCCGGCAACAGCTGGAACACCTTTGTCGATAACGCCGCCAGCGACTGGAGCAGTTTCCTGAACAAAGCATCAGCCTAAGCGACATCTTGCCGAGGGCAGCGCATCGGCTGCCCTGTTTACCCCACCAGCATCGCCTGCGCGCTGTAGAGCAGATCGAGATGATCACGGCATAACGCTTCCAGCGAGGTCCGCGATTGATGGCTGGTCAGACTTAGCGCTCCCCACCAGGTTCCTTCCCTGTCGGTTAACGGTACCGCCAGCACCAGCATGCCAATCTCAAACTCCTGTTCAATGGTAGCGTATCCCTGACGCCGCACCTGAGCGATTTTCTCCATCAGCGGCGCGACGTCGGTCACCGTATAGGGCGTGCGTTGTTCCCGGGTAATGCGCTGCAGAACCGCTTCACACTCTGCTTCCGGCAGCGAAGCCAGCCATAATCGCCCCCCGGCGGTACAGAAGATGGGCACCCGCTCCCCTAGCCGAACCGACGTGGAGTTAAACGGCGTATGCCGGCTGCGGGCGATATAGACCAGCTCATCTTCATCCACCACCCCCACCGAGGCGTGCTCTTCGGTCCGGCTGGCGATGTATTCGACAATCGGTCGCACCATGCGTGGAAACTGCGCCGAATCAACATAGGCCTGGCCAAGCCGCAGGGTCTTCGGGGTAAGCCAGTAATAGCGCCCATCGGTTTGCAAATAACGATCATGCAGCAGCGTCAACAAAAAACGTCGTGCCGCGCTTTGCGTCAGGCCGCTCATTTTCGCCGCCTGGGCAACAGTGAGCTTTGGGCAGTTTTTGGAAAAAAGCTGGATCAACGCCAACCCTTTTTGTAAACCGACGATCAGATCGCGTGGATGAATGGTGTTTTGCATATTCGCTCACATTTTTGCAACATCATTATCGATTTCCTGCGATTATCGCAGCGATGGTGCGATTAACAACCAACATGTCCGAATTCTGCGTTGTCGCTCCCAGCTTCCGCTGAAATACTTTCACAACATTCATTTAACAAATGAGGTTTGAAATGGTCAGTGGAACTACCCAGGTTGTCGCCGTGATTGGTCATCCGATCGCCCAGGTGAAATCACCGGATAACTTCAACCGCTACTTTGCCGAACAGCACATGGACAGCGTCATGATCCCGGTGGATATCGTCCCGGACGCGGTGGCCGCCTACCTCAACGCCCTGCGCGGCTGGCAGAACATGAGCGGCGTGCTGGTGACGGTACCGCATAAACAACGCGCCGCCGCGCTGGTCGACGAGCTTACGCCGCGCGCTCGCCGACTCAACGCCATCAATGTGATCCGCAAGCTGGCGGATGGCCGGTTACAGGGCGATATGCTGGACGGCGTCGGATTTCAGCTTGCCGCCGAGGCACAGGGTTTTCAGCCGGCAGGTAAGCAGGCGCTGCTCTCCGGTTGCGGCGGCGTCGGCAGCGCCATCGCCTGGGGATTGTGCGAGGCGGGGATCCGCCAACTGGCTCTGCACGATCAAAACCCGGCCACCCGGCAACGCCTGCACGATCTTCTGACCGAGGCCTTTCCGGCGGTGCAACTGAGCACGCTGCCGGACAGCCTGCACGGTGTCGATCTGCTGATCAACGGCTCGCCGGCCGGCATGGCCGGGTTTGATGCACTGCCCCTACCCCAGGCGCTGCTGGAGACGCTCGACAGCGCCACCCACGTGGCCGACGTTGTCACCGCCCCGGAGATGACGCCGTTGCTCACCTTCGCCGCCGCCCGCGGCTGCCGGGTACAGACTGGGCCGGAAATGGCGCTGGCGCAGATGACGCTGATGGGCCAGTTTATCGGCGCCATCCCGTCGGCGCAGGGAGCGGCGGCATGAAAAGCTGGGATGTGATCGTCATCGGCAGTGGCGCCGCTGGCTTTGCCGCCGCGGTCACCGCCAGCTGCAAAGGGCTGTCGGTGCTGATGCTGGAGAAAGCCGGTCAGTTCGGCGGCACCTCGGCTATCTCCGGCGGCGCCGTGTGGCTGCACGATACCGACCAGGCGCGCGCCGAGGGCAAAAGCGGTAGCGCCGAAGCGATCAAAACCTATCTACGAACCATTATCGGCGAGGCCCACTACCGCGAAGATATCGCCGAGGCGTTTGTCCGCGCCGGGCGAGAGGCCCTCTCCTTTCTGGAGCGCGAGGGGGCGGTGAAATATAGCCTGCGCCCGCTCTCACCCGATTACTATCCGGATGAGCCCGGCGCCGTCGACGTCGGTCGGGCGTTGGAGGTGGTCGAGTATGACGGCCGTGAACTGGGGGACGCGTTTCGCGACCTGCGCTCGCCTCCGCCGGGGATGCTGCTGTTTGGCGGGATGATGGTCAACCGCGTCGACATTCAACATTTTCTCGATATGCGTCGCTCGCTGCGCTCCCTGGCCCATTGCACCCGGCTGCTGCTGCGCTACGCCCGCGACCGGGTGAAATATCCTCGCGGCACGCGCCTGGCGATGGGCAATGCGCTGATTGCCCGCATGGCGACCACGGCGCTGCGTAAAGGCATGAGCCTTCGGCTGAATGTCAATGTGCTGGCGCTGTGCGAATCGCAAGGCGCGGTCACCGGGGTAGAGATTGGCTATCAGGGGCAAAAAGAGACGCTACACGCCCGCCGTGGGGTGGTGCTAGCCGCAGGCGGCTTTGCCGCTGGCGCGCTGGCGGCGCGCTATCGGCCTCACACCCGAGAGCACTTCACCATGTCGCCGCCAGCCAATGATGGCGCCGCTCTGCGTCTCGCGGCGGCACTCAACGCTCGCGAGGGAGCCGATCGCGCGTCCAACTTTTTCTGGGCGCCGGTATCGGTGCTGACCCGGGCCGACGGTAGCGAGGAGCGCTTCCCCCACCTGGTGACCGACCGGGCCAAGCCGGGCGTGATTGCCGTCAATCAGCGGGCGGTACGCTTCGTTAACGAGTCCAGCTCCTATCACCATTTTGCGAGCGCGATGCAGCGTGCAGCGGAGAATGCCCCCTGCTTTTTACTGTGCGACGCGCAGGCGATGAAGCGTTACGGCCTCGGGCTGGCGCGCCCGGCGCCGGTGAACAATGACGCCCTGATCGCCGCTGGCTATCTGCATAGAGCCGATACCCTGGCCGCGCTGGCGCAGCAGCTTGGGCTGGATGCCCACGCCCTGAGCGAGACGGTCGCCCGCTACAATCGTGACGCCGCGCAGGGTGTGGACCGTGAGTTTGCCAAAGGCGGCAACAGCTATAACCGGGCGATGGGCGATCAGGGCCGTCATCCTGACGCCTGCAACGCTCCCCTGCTCAGCGCGCCGTTCTATGCCATCAAACTCTATACCGGCGATCTGGGGACTTCTCGAGGTCTGGTCACCACCGCCGATGCCCAGGTCGTCAACGCTGAAGGCAACCCCATTGCGGGGCTGTACGCGGTGGGAAACGACATGGATTCGCTGATGGCCGGCACCTACCCGGGTCCCGGCATCACCCTTGGCCCGGGGCTGACGTTTGGCTACCTCGCCGCCTGCCATCTGGCGCAACCCGCCACCCACTAATCAGGAAAACATCATGATCTACGAAAAACGCACCTACACCATCAATCCGCTGAAAATGGCCGACTGGCTGGCGCTGTACCAAAGCGATGCCCTGCCGGTGCAAACTGACCATCTTGGCAAACTGATCGGCTTCTTTTTTACCGAGATCGGCGTGGTCAATCAGGTAGTGCACATCTGGGCTTACGAAAGCCTGGACGATCGTCTGGTACGCCGCGCACGGATGGCCCAGGACGAGCGCTGGCAGACCTTCTCGCGGAAAAACCGCGAACTGGCCGCCGTGGAGCGCCTCGAATCGGTGCTGATGCGCCCCACCGCTTTTTCACCATTGCAATAAGGAGTCCATCATGAGCGGGCCTGTGAAGGTGGATGTGCTGGTGGTCGGATCCGGCGCGGCGGGACTCTCTGCCGCGGTCACCGCGGCAGTGCACGGCGCCAGCGTCATGGTGGCGGAGAAAGCGTCAGTGCTCGGCGGGACCAGCGCCTGGTCCGGCGGCTGGCTGTGGATCCCCTGCAACCCGCTGGCGCGAGCGGAGGGCATCGACGAAGCGGCCGATGCCCCGCTGACCTATCTGCAGCATGAGATGGGGGGAGAAGCCGCCGACGTTCGCTTGCAGACCTTCCTGCATTACGGGCCGGAAATGGTGGATTTTTTTCATCAACGGACGGCGGTGAAGTTTCTGTCGGGCAGCACCATGCCGGACTTTCACGCGTCGCCGGGCGCGGCGAACGGTGGGCGGTCGGTCACCGCTCAGCCCTACGATGGCCGCCTGCTCGGCGACTGGCTCCACCGACTGCGCCCGCCGCTGGAGACCATCAGTCTTGCCGGGATGGGCATCGCCGGCGGCGCGGACATGGCGCATTTTTTCAACGCTACCCGCTCGCCGCGCTCTGCGCTGTATGCCGCCCGCCGCCTGCTGCGCCACGGCTGGCAGCGGCTGCGCGCCGGACGAGGGCTGCATCTGGTCAATGGCAATGCGCTGGTCGCCCGTCTGCTGCGATCCGCCCTCGACGCCGGGGTGCGTTTTCAGCTCAACGCCCCGGCGGTCAGACTGCTGCAGGGTCCGCAGGGAGTGTCCGGTGCAGTGCTGCGCAGCGACGGCGGGGAGATACTCGTCGAAGCGGGCGCCGTGGTGCTGGCCTGCGGCGGTTTTCCCCACGATCGGCAGCGCCTGGCGCAGGTGGTGCCTCATGCCGCGGAGGGTTACGGCCATTTCTCCGCCGCGCCGCCTGACAATCAGGGCGAGGGGATCCGCCTTGGCGAATCCGCCGGCGGCCAGTTCGATACCCGCCTGCGCCACCCGCTGGCCTGGGCGCCGGTGTCCCGCGTCACCCTCGCCAGCGGCCAGCAGCTGATGTTTCCCCATCTGGTGGAACGCGCCAAGCCCGGGGTGATCGCCGTCCTGCCTAACGGCAAACGCTTTGTTAACGAGGCCGACTCCTATCACGACTTTATCGCCGCCCTGCTGGCGGCGACGCCCGCGGGCGACACGCCGCAGGCCTGGCTGCTGGCCGATCGGCGCGCGCTGCGCCGCTATGGCCTGGGCCACGCCAGGCCCTTTCCGTTCTCCCCTACCGCCTGGCTGCGTACCGGCTATCTGCGGCGAGGAAACACCCTTGCCGAGCTGGCGAAGCGGTGCGCCATCGATACCGATGCGCTGGCGGAAACCGTTGCACGCTTTAACCATTTTGCCAGCACCGGTGAAGACATCGATTTTCACCGCGGCGCATCGGCCTATAACCGCGCGCAGGGTGACCATCAGGTGACGCTCGGAGCGCTGCGCGAAGGGCCGTTCTACGCGGTGCGCATTCTGCCCGGCTCGCTGGGCACCTTTAGCGGGTTACAAACCGACGAGCACGCTCGGGTGTTGGATGGGCAGCAGCAGCCGATACCGGGCCTGTTCGCCATCGGCAACGACATGTCGAGCGTGATGCGCGGCTATTACCCCAGCGGAGGGATCACCCTCGGGCCGGCTATGACCTTCGGCTACCTGGTGGGCAAAAATCTGGCGGCAAACACAATAAAAACAAAGCAATAAAAACCAGGGACGGCAATACCCCTGGCTAACTTCACCTGCAACTGTACCGGAGCCATTTATGAACATGCGTACCCTATCGCTCGCCGCGCTGAGCCTGCTCGATGTCCCTCCCCCCGAACAGGTGCGGATAGCGGCCAGAACCGGTTTTACCCACGTGGGACTGCGGCTGCTGCCCGCCACACCCGCCGACCCGGACTACGACATGCTGGGCGATACCCCCGCCGTCCGCGCGACCCTGGCCGCGCTGATGGAAACCGGCATCCGCGTCTCGGACGTGGAGATCGTCCGCCTCAGCCCGGGGTTTACCCTCGACGATCGGCTGCAGCGCTTTATGGAGACCGCCGCGCGGCTTGGCGCCGGACAGGTGTTAGTCGCCGGGAATGACGACAACCTGCAGCGCAGCGCCGACAACCTGGCCACTCTCGCCGCAGCCGGTCGCTCATTTGGCCTGACCATGAACCTTGAGCCGATGCCCTGGACCCAGCTGCGCACGATCGCCGATGCGCAGGCGCTGATCGCCGCCAGCGGGCGGGAAGATATCGGCATCCTGGTGGACGCCCTTCATTTCTGGCGCGCGGGGGAATCGCTCTCCGCCCTCTCCAGCCTGCCCGCGCATCATCTGAACTATATGCAACTCTGCGATGGCGCGGCGCAGCGGCCGGAAAGCGAGCAGGAGCTCATCCGCCAGGCCCGCTCAGCGCGCAACGTGCCGGGGGAAGGCGGTCTGGATCTGCACGGTCTGATGGCGGCACTGCCGGCAACGCTACCGGTCTCCCTCGAAGTGCCGCTGGACGGTGAGCAGGGCGCCCTGCCGCCCCTCCAGCGGGCGCAATTACTGTTCAATGCCGCGCAGCCCTACCTGCGCTCCTGCGCATAAGGAATACGCTATGACACAGACTCAACGCCTGGATGTCAGAGAGTTAATTAACCGTAATCCTCTGAGCCGCTTTCAAAAGCAGATTATTTTTCTCGGCTTTTGCGTTATCGCTCTTGATGGGTTTGATATCGCGATCATGGGCTTTATCGCCCCGACGCTGAAGCTGGAGTGGGGGGTAAGCAACCACCAGTTGGGCCTGGTGATTAGCGCCGCGCTGATCGGCCTCGCGCTGGGCGCGATTTTCTCTGGCCCGCTCGCCGACTGGCTGGGACGCAAGAAGATCATCATCAACAGCGTCTTCTTCTTCGGCTTCTGGACCATCGCCACCGCCTTCTCGCACAACATTGAGCAGATGATGTTCTTCCGCTTTATGACCGGGCTCGGACTGGGCGCCGCGATGCCGAACATCGGGACGCTGGTGTCGGAATACGCTCCGGAACGCCAGCGCTCATTTATTATTACCGTCATCTTCTGCGGCTTCACCTTCGGCGCGGCGGCCGGAGGATTTACCGCGTCATGGCTGATCCCGCAGTTTGGCTGGCACTCGCTGATGGCGCTCGGCGGCATTCTGCCGCTGCTGTTTGCCCCCCTGCTTATCTGGCGGCTGCCGGAATCGGTTCGTTTTCTGGTGATAAAACAAGCGCCTGCGGCGCGCATTCGCGCCATCCTCAATCGTCTTTATCCCGGACAAATCAGCGACAACGTGACGTTTATCCTGCCGGCGCAGCCGGCGGCCGGGAATGCGATGCGCATTGTGCTCTCCCGCCAGTATGGCTTTGGCTCGCTGATGCTATGGCTGGTCTACTTTATGGGGCTGTTCCTCGTCTATATTCTCGGCAGCTGGCTGCCAACGCTGGTTAAGGAGGTCGGGCTTACCGTCAGCCAGGCGGCCGTCATGACGGCCATCTACCAGGCGGGAGGTACCCTCGGCTCGCTGTTTGCCGGCTGGCTGATGGACCGCATCAATCCCCATCGCGCGCTGGGGATGATCTACGCCGTCGGCGGCCTGTTTACCATGGCGATGGGCTACGCGGCGGGCAGCTTTGCCCTGCTCTGTATGCTGGCGTTTATCAGCGGCGCCTGCCTGAACGGCGCCAATACCGGCATGAACGCCCTCTCCGCCCGTTACTACCCCACGCAGGCGCGAGCGACGGGATCCAGCTGGATGCACGGCGTCGGGCGGATCGGCGCGATCCTCAGCGCCTTTGCTGGCGCTGAGATGATGGCGCTCAACCTGCCCTTCGAAAGCGTCTTTTTGATCCTCGGCATCCCGGCAGCCCTCACCGTCGCAGGCCTGGCGGCGAAGGGTATCTTTGCGGCCGGTAATCCTCCCGCCGCTTCGCCAGCCCCCGCATCTGTGCGCGGAGCGTAATGTCGTCGTCTTCCTCCGGTGCAATCTGCGGATTGCACCGCACGTTGAGGTTAAAAAGAAAATTTATTTCATCTTGCTCTGTAACGAAAAGCATTCCGCCACATTCCGGCCTGTACCCGTCGCCGTTGATTCCCCTCTCCTTTTCAACCCAGCGGAAAATAAACTTCTGCTTATTCGATCCCCTTCGCATATATGAAAAATAAATTCCACAATACAATTGAAACAGAACAAACATTTCCTTAAGTTTAGGTCAGTCTATCCGGATGCGCGTTGCCGCAGGCGTCGGCATTGAGCGCCTCAGAGTGCGAATGATTTCAAAAAGGAGAGCACCATGTTAAACGGTCTGAAACCCTTATCCCGTTCCCTGCGTTGGGGCATGGTCGGCGGCGGGGGAACCAGCCAGATCGGCTACAGCCACCGCTGTGCGGCGCTGCGTGACAATGTTTACACCCTACTGGCCGGCGCGCTTGACGTCGATGCCGAGCGCGGGCGCGCGTTCGGTGAGCAACTGGGCATCGCGCCGGAGCGCTGCTACGCCGACTACCAGACCCTGTTTCGTGAAGAGGCGCAGCGTCCTGACGGGATCGAGGTCGTCTCGGTCACCACCCCGAATAATACCCATTTCGCCATCACCAAAGCGGCGCTGGAAGCGGGCCTCCATGTCATCTGTGAAAAGCCCCTCTGCTTTACCGCCGAAGAGGCACGCGAACTGGTGGACCTGAGTAAAAAACAGAACAAAATCGTCGGCGTCACCTACGGCTATGCCGGCTATCAGATGATCCAGCAGGCGCGGCAGATGATTGCCGATGGGCTGCTCGGCGAGATCCGCATCGTCAATATGCAGTTCGCCCACGGCTTTCATAACCAGGCCGTGGAGCTGCAGGCAGAATCCACCCGCTGGCGCGTGACGCCGAAGTTCGCCGGGCCCAGCTATGTGCTGGGAGATTTGGCCACCCATCCGCTGTTTGTCGCCGAAACCATGGCGCCACAGCTCAATATCAAACGGCTGATGTGCTCCCGCCAGAGCTTTGTTCCCTCTCGCGCGCCGCTGGAAGATAACGCCTTTGTCCTGATGGAATATGACAACGGCGCGGTTGGCTCGATGTGGACCAGCGCGGTGAACAGCGGCGCCATGCACTCGCAAAAAGTACGCATCGTCGGCGAAAAAGCGAGTATCGAATGGTGGGATGAGCATCCTAACCAGCTCAGCTATGAGGTGCAGGGCGAGCCGGCGCGCATTCTGGAACGCGGGATGCCCTACCTGAGCGCAAACGCGCTGGCGGACGATCGCATCGGCGGCGGTCATCCGGAAGGGCTGTTTGAAGCCTGGGCCAACCTCTATCGCCGCTATGCGCAGGCGATTGACGCTACGGACCGTGACGATCGCGCCTTCCTGCAAGACTTCTGGTATCCGGACGTCGAAGCCGGTCTGCACGGCGTCTATTGGGTCGAGCAATGCGTCAAATCGGCTGATGCCGGCAGCCAGTGGGTTGACTTTACTTTACCTTAATTTTCCCCCTCGCCAGTGGAGTCCTCCTCCACTGGTTTATTGATTTTTACCAACTTGTCGCATCGCGCAACAGCCCCGTAATATCTGTTAAACAAACATTTATTTACGCTTCTTACCCCCCGCCGCTACACTAGGCGCAGTTTTTATATTGAGGTGGTAATGAACGATAACAAAATGACGCCAGGGGAACTGCGCGCGACCTGGGGTTTGGGGACGGTATTCTCCCTGCGCATGCTTGGCATGTTTATGGTCCTGCCGGTTCTGACCACGTATGGCATGGCATTGCAGGGCGCCAGTGAAGCGCTGATTGGCCTGGCGATCGGCATCTACGGTCTGGCGCAGGCGGTGTTCCAGATCCCCTTCGGACTGTTATCTGACCGTATTGGCCGTAAGCCGTTGATCGTCGGCGGCCTGCTTATTTTCGTGCTCGGCAGCGTCATCGCCGCGCTCACCGACTCCATCTGGGGCATCATTCTTGGCCGTGCCCTTCAGGGCTCCGGCGCCATCGCCGCCGCGGTCATGGCCCTGCTCTCCGATCTCACCCGCGAACAGAACCGCACTAAAGCGATGGCGTTTATTGGCGTCAGCTTCGGCGTCACTTTCGCTATCGCCATGGTGCTGGGGCCGATTATTACCCATCAGCTGGGTCTGCACGCCCTGTTCTGGATGATCGCCATCCTGGCGACCGTCGGCATTCTGCTCACCCTGTGGGTGGTTCCCAACAGCCAGAACCACGTGCTTAACCGCGAATCCGGGATGGTGAAGGGCTGCTTTAGCAAGGTGCTGGCGGAGCCGCGCCTGTTGAAGCTCAACTTTGGCATCATGTGCCTGCACATCATGCTGATGTCCACTTTTGTCGCGCTGCCCGGACAGCTGGAGGCCGCCGGCTTCCCGGCCGCCGAGCACTGGAAGATTTACCTGGTCACCATGGTTATCTCCTTCATCTCGGTGGTGCCGTTTATCATCTACGCCGAAGTGAAGCGTAAGATGAAGCGCGTCTTTTTGCTCTGCGTCGCCATCCTGCTGATTGCGGAGATTGTCCTCTGGGGCGCCGGAGGCTACTTCTGGGAACTGGTGGCGGGCGTTCAGCTCTTCTTCCTGGCGTTTAACCTGCTGGAAGCGCTGCTGCCGTCGTTGATTAGCAAAGAGTCGCCGGCGGGCTACAAAGGCACCGCGATGGGCGTCTACTCCACCAGCCAGTTCCTCGGGGTGGCGATTGGCGGCGCCCTTGGCGGTTGGGTCGATGGTTTCTTTGATTCGCAGACCGTGTTTCTGCTGGGCGCCCTGCTGGCGATGCTGTGGCTGCTGGTGGCCAGCACCATGAGCGAGCCGCCCTACGTCAGCAGCCTGCGGGTAGAGGTACCGGACGGCGTGGTGGTCGACAGCGCGCTGCAGGCGCGTCTGCTGAATGCCAGCGGGGTTCATCAGGCGCTGGTGGTGCCCGAGGAGCGTTCGGTGTATATCAAAATCGACAGCAAAGTCACCAACCGCTTCGAGATAGAGCAGCTCATCAAAGGGGTATAAAAAAGCGGGGAATTCCCCGCTTTTTGCTGTCTGTCGGCCGCCTTAGTCGCGGAAGTTTTTGAACTGGAACGGTTGTCCCAGATCGCCACCGCGCACCAGCGCCATCACCGACTGCAGATCGTCGCGGGACTTACCGGTCACGCGGATCTCTTCGCCCTGAATCTGGGCCTGCACTTTCAGCTTGCTGTCTTTGATCAGTTTAACGATCTTCTTCTGCACCGCGCTTTCAATGCCCTGCTTCAGCTTCGCTTCAACAAACCAGGTTTTACCGCTGTGTACGATATCTTCCGGCACGTCGAGGGAGGTGCCTTCAATGCCGCGCTTGAGCAGCTTGGCGCGCAGGATATCCAGCAGCTGGTTCACCTGGAAGTCAGACTCGCTCAGCACTTTAATGGTCTTGTTGGCGTCGTTTAATTCAAACGTGGCTTCAACGCCACGAAAATCAAAACGCGACTCGACTTCGCGGCTCGCGTTGTCTACCGCGTTACGGGCTTCCTGAAGATCAACTTCAGAGACAATATCGAAAGATGGCATCTTTTCCTCTCCTTCCGTTTCTTTTGCGTTGCATAATACCTGCAACGCGGCATAACTCAACTTGTTATCCCGGAAGCTTAGCTGATTACGCAACGCTCGCGCTATTTTCCCCATGCTGCCCGACGACGCCGAAACCCCCTTTCCGTGCGACGATGCGAAAAGCGACGAGATAGACTTTAGTCATCAGCGCCTGGGGTAGCGGCAGATGAGGAGGAACAATGAAAGTAACCGTACTGGGATGCGGTGCACTGGGACAACTATGGCTGACCGCGTTGTGCAAACAGGGACATGAAGTCCAGGGCTGGCTGCGCGTGCCGCAGCCATTCTGTAGCGTCAACGTCATTGAAACCGACGGCTCGGTGTTCAACGAGTCGCTGACGGCCAACGATCCCGATTTTCTTGCCAGCAGCGAGCTGCTGATTGTCACTTTAAAAGCCTGGCAGGTTTCAAACGCGGTGAAGCACCTGGCCGCGATCCTGCCGGACACCACGCCGATTGTGCTGGTGCATAACGGCATGGGAACCGTCGAGGAGCTGCGCAGCGTGAAACAGCCGTTGCTGCTGGCCTCCACCACCCAGGCGGCTCGCCGGGACGGGAATGTCATCATCCACGTCGCCCAGGGCACCACGCATATCGGGCCGGCGAAAAGCTACGAACAGGACTACAGCTACCTCGCTGAAGTGCTGCAGAACGTGCTGCCGGATGTCGCCTGGCACAACAATATTTTCTCGGCCACCTGGCGCAAACTCGCGGTTAACTGCGTGATTAACCCCCTGACCGCGATAAAAGGGTGTAAAAATGGCGATCTGCGCGACTATCCGCAGGAAGTTGCGGCCATTTGTCGCGAGGTGGCGGCAGTGATGGAGCGCGAAGGTATTCATACCTCGGCGGAAAACCTGCTATTTTATGTCGAACAGGTGATTGAAAGTACGGCAGAAAATATCTCATCCATGCTGCAGGACGTTCGCGCCCAGCGGCACACGGAGATCGACTATATCACCGGTTTTCTGCTCAACCGTGCCCGCGCCCACGGCGTTGCCGTACCGGAAAACGCCCGCTTATTTGAACTGGTCAAGCGTAAGGAGAATGAATATGAGCGCGTCGGCACTGATTTGCCTCGCCCCTGGTAGCGAAGAGACCGAAGCGGTCACCACTATCGACCTGCTGGTCCGCGGCGGGGTGAAGGTGACCACCGCCAGCGTCGCCAGCGACGGCGGCCTGACCATCGTCTGCTCGCGCGGCGTCAAGCTGCTGGCGGATGCTCCTCTGGTCGAGGTGGCCGATGGCGATTTCGATATTATCGTCCTCCCGGGCGGCCTCAAGGGAGCGGAGTGCTTTCGCGACAGCCCGCTGTTGGTGGAAACCGTCCGCCAGTTTCATCTCTCTGGGCGCATTGTGGCCGCTATCTGCGCCGCTCCGGCGACCGTGCTGGTACCTCATCATCTGTTCCCGATCGGCAACATGACCGGTTTTCCAGCGCTGAAGGCGCAGATCCCCGCCGATCAGTGGCAGGATAAGCGGGTGGTCTGGGATCCGCGGGTGAATCTGTTAACCAGCCAGGGTCCAGGGACATCGATTGATTTCGCCCTGAAAATGATCGATCTGCTGGTGGGGCGCGAGAAAGCGTATGAGGTCGCCTCACAGTTGGTGATGGCCGCCGGCATCTATAATTACTACGAAGCCTGATAGCCGGTCCGCGCCGCGGACTGGCTCCCCCTTTTCCTGAGGAGTCGTAGCATGTCCCGTAGCGCAACCGATTCTCGCGATCTTGTTATCAGCCGCCTGCTCAGCGCGCCCGCCGCAGCCCTGTGGCGCGCGTGGGCCGACCCGGCATTACTCCGAACCTGGTGGTGCCCGAAGCCCTGGCAAACCGAGGTTCTGACCTTTGATTTTCGCGCCGGCGGGGCCTTTCACACCGTGATGCACGGCCCTGACGGTGAACGCAGCGATAACCCCGGCTGTTTTCTTGAGGTTATCCCGCAACAAAAAATCGTCATGACCTCGATGCTGACGGCGGATTATCGCCCCGCCGTTTCCCCCTTCGCGATGACGGCCATCATCACTTTTGCCGATGAACAGGGCGGGTGTCGCTATACGGCTACGGTGCTGCATGCCGATGATGAAACCCGCGAGCAGCATGAGCAGATGGGATTTTTCGAGGGCTGGAATATTGTCATCGATCAACTCAATGACCTGGCGCTGACCCTGCGCTAATACACTCCCCAGCCAATAGTAAAAAGGCCTTCCATCAAGGAAGGCCTTTTGCATCATAACAACCTGTTACGGGCGATAAACTTTCACGTTGCTGAAGCCCTGCTCGCGCAAATAAAGCGCCTGCAGACGGCTCATCACTCCGCGTTCGCACCACAGCAGCCAGGTTTTACTCTGATCGAGATCGCCAAACTTGGTGCTCAGCTTGTAGAACGGCAGAGAAACAACTTCAACCCCCTCGACCTTAAGCGGCTTGTCTTCCTGCTCGTCGATGGAGCGAATGTCGAGGATCGCGTCGTTGGCGCCAAAGCCGTTCACGGTTTCCACTTCCACCACCGTCTCTTCCGTCTGCTGGGCGATTTCGCGGATATCGATATTGCTCGCCTCTTCCACCACTTTATCGAGGATGCTGAAATCGAAGTGTTCTTCTTCCGCTTCAATCTTCGCCTTCACCGCCTTCACGGTCGGGCTCTTGGAGATCACGCCGCAGTACTCCGGCATCGTGCGGGCGAAATCTTCCGTACCGATCTCGCGGGCCAGGTCGATGATGTGCTCTTTATCGTGCGAAATCAGCGGACGCAGGATCAGGGTATCGGAGACGTTGTCGATCAGGCGCAGGTTGGTGAGAGTCTGACTGGAGACCTGGCCCAGCGCTTCGCCGGTGACCAGCGCCTGCACGCCGTAGCGTTCCGCGACTTTTGACGCGGCGCGGACCATCATGCGCTTGAGCACCACGCCCATCTGGCCGTCATCCACTTTTTCAAGGATTTCGCCGACCACCGGCTCAAAGTTAATCGCCACAAAGCGAACGCGGTGAGAGCTGCCGAAGCGGTTCCACAGGTAATGCGCGACCTGGCGGACGCCAATCTCATGGGCGGCGCCGCCAAGGTTAAAGAAGCAGTAGTGCACGCGGCAGCCGCGGCGCATCAGCATGTAGCTGGAGACGCCGGAGTCAAAGCCGCCGGAAATCAGCGACAACACATCTTCCTGCGTGCCGATCGGGAAACCGCCGATACCTTCATAGCGGCCTTTCACCAGCAGCAGGCGATCGTTTTCAATCTCAAGATTGACGGTAACGTCCGGGTCGGTCAGCTTCACGCGCGCCGTTTCAATATGCTGATTCAGGCCGCCGCCGACGTAACGCTCTACCTCAATTGAGGTGAATTCATGTTTGCCGCGACGCTTCACCCGCACGCAGAAGGTTTTGCCTTCCAGCGCCTCGCGCCACAGCGGCAGCGTCTGCTCAAAAATATCGTGCAGCGAGGTGAACGGTACGTCTTCGACTTCCAGAATATGGTGGATGCCGGGAATACGGGTCAGCGCATCGCGAATAGCCGGGCGCTGATTTTCATCTTTCGCGCGAACTTCGATATGATCCCAATGGCGAACGACGGCCAGCGTCTCGTCATAGTTTTTGAGAACGTTACGAATGTTCCCGGTTAAGATTTTAATGAAGCGCAACCGCACAGATTGGCTTTTGATGGTGATTTCCGGGAACAATTTAATGATAAACTTCATGGCGACAATAGTTCGTTGGCAAGCCCGACGGGGCTTTAAGCAAAAGTTGTAAAGCAGCGCACACCGGTGCCTGCATCCTGGGCGCGGAGTATATCACCATTGCGCGTTATTTGCTTACACGCGTGACTTCGTTACCATACCCGGTATTGCCGTCGCGAAATAACAAGAGTCTATATTCACTATGCCAAAGAAAAATGAGGCCCCGGCCAGCTTTGAAACTGCACTGGGCGAACTGGAGCAGATCGTAAACCGTCTGGAAAGCGGCGATTTGCCGTTAGAAGAAGCGCTCAGCGAATTTGAGCGCGGGGTCCAGCTGGCCCGCCAGGGGCAAAGCCAGCTGCAGCAGGCCGAACAGCGCGTGCAGATCCTGCTGGCGGATAGTGAAGATTCCCCGACCACGCCTTTTACGCCGGACGCTGAATAAATGGATTTCCCGCAACAATTGCAGGCCTGTGTGGAACAGGCTAACGAGGCGCTGCGCCGTTTTATCGCGCCGCAGCCCTTTCAGAACACTCCGCTGGTGGAAGCGATGCATTATGGCGCACTCTTAGGCGGTAAACGCCTGCGTCCCTTCCTTGTCTACGCTACCGGCGAGATGTTCGGCGTGAGCCGCACCACGCTGGATGCCCCTGCCGCCGCGGTCGAATGCATTCATGCTTATTCTCTGATGCATGATGATTTGCCGGCGATGGATGATGACGATCTGCGTCGCGGACTGCCGACCTGCCATATTAAATTTGGCGAAGCCAACGCAATTCTTGCGGGAGATGCCCTGCAAACGCTGGCGTTCTCTATACTCAGTGATGCGCCGATGACGGACGTCCCTGACCGGGATCGTCTGGCGATGGTTTCCGAACTGGCGCAGGCCAGCGGCGTGGCGGGCATGTGCGGCGGCCAGGCGCTGGATCTACAGGCGGAAGGACAGCAGGTGAATCTGCAGGCGCTGGAACGTATCCACCGCCACAAAACGGGCGCGCTAATCCGCGCCGCCGTCCGCATGGGGGCGCTGAGCGCCGGCGAGCGCGGGCGTGCCGCCCTGCCCGCGCTGGATCGCTATGCGGAAAATATCGGCCTGGCCTTCCAGGTCCAGGATGACATTCTCGACGTGGTAGGGGATACTGCGACCCTTGGCAAACGTCAGGGTGCCGACCAGCAATTGGGTAAAAGCACCTATCCCGCCCTCCTGGGTCTTGAGCAAGCCCGGAAGAAAGCGCACGACCTGATCGCTGATGCCCGCCGTTCGTTAGATGAACTGGCCGCACAATCTCTGGATACTTCGGCACTGGAAGCGCTCGCGAATTACATTATTCAGCGCGATAAATAAACAATAAATGAGTCTCTGATGAGTTTTGATATTGCCAAATACCCGACCCTGGCGCTGGTAGATTCCACCCAGGAGTTGCGCCTGTTGCCAAAAGAGAGCCTGCCGAAGCTGTGTGATGAGCTGCGGCGCTACCTGTTGGACAGCGTCAGCCGCTCCAGCGGTCACTTTGCCTCTGGCCTCGGCACGGTGGAACTGACCGTGGCGCTGCACTACGTCTATAACACGCCCTTCGATCGCCTGATCTGGGACGTCGGTCACCAGGCCTACCCGCATAAAATTCTGACCGGCCGCCGCGACAAAATCGGCACCATTCGCCAGAAAGGCGGCCTGCACCCCTTCCCGTGGCGCGGTGAAAGCGAGTACGACGTGCTGAGCGTCGGTCACTCCTCCACCTCCATTTCCGCTGGCATCGGGGTGGCTATCGCCGCCGCGAAAGAGGATAAACAGCGGCGCGCGGTGTGCGTGATTGGCGACGGGGCGATCACCGCCGGGATGGCGTTTGAAGCGATGAACCACGCCGGGGATATCAAACCCGACCTGCTGGTGGTGCTGAATGACAATGAAATGTCGATCTCCGAGAACGTCGGGGCGCTGAATAATCATCTGGCGCAGCTGCTCTCCGGTAAGCTCTACTCCACCCTGCGCGAAGGCGGCAAAAAGGTCTTTTCCGGCGTACCGCCGATTAAAGAACTGCTTAAGCGGACCGAAGAGCATATCAAAGGCATGGTGGTGCCTGGGACGCTGTTTGAAGAGCTGGGCTTTAACTACATCGGCCCGGTGGATGGCCACGATGTGCTCGGTCTGGTCAGCACCCTGAAGAACATGCGCGACCTGAAGGGCCCGCAGTTCCTGCATATTATGACCAAAAAAGGCCGCGGCTATGAGCCCGCCGAGAAAGACCCGATCACTTTCCACGCGGTGCCAAAGTTCGACCATACCAGCGGCGTACTGCCCAAAAGCAGCGGCGGTCTCCCTTCCTATTCGAAAATCTTCGGCGACTGGCTGTGCGAAACGGCGGCCAAAGACAGCAAGCTGATGGCCATCACCCCGGCGATGCGCGAAGGTTCAGGGATGGTGGAATTTTCGAAGAAATTCCCCGATCAGTACTTTGATGTCGCCATCGCCGAGCAGCATGCAGTCACCTTCGCCGCCGGACTGGCGATTGGCGACTACAAACCAGTGGTGGCCATCTACTCCACCTTCCTGCAGCGAGCCTACGATCAGGTGATCCACGATGTGGCTATTCAGAAGCTGCCGGTGCTGTTTGCCATCGACCGCGCCGGGATTGTCGGCGCAGACGGCCAGACGCATCAGGGGGCGTTCGATCTCTCCTTCCTGCGCTGTATTCCGGATATGGTGGTGATGACGCCGAGCGATGAAAATGAATGCCGCCAGATGCTGTACACCGGCTACCACTACAGCGACGGCCCCTGCGCGGTGCGCTATCCGCGCGGCAGCGGCACCGGCGCGACGCTGGAGCCGCTGGCATCGCTGCCGATCGGCAAAGGGGTAGTGAAACGCCAGGGCGAGAAGGTAGCGATCCTCAACTTCGGCACCCTGCTGCCGGAGGCCGCAGCGGTGGCGGACAAACTCAACGCCACCCTGGTGGACATGCGCTTTGTGAAGCCGCTGGATACCGCGCTGATCCTGCAGCTGGCAGGCGAGCACGACGTTCTGGTGACGCTGGAAGAGAACGCCATTATGGGCGGCGCCGGCAGCGGCGTGAATGAAGTGCTGATGGCCCATCGCCGGGCGGTACCGGTGCTCAATATTGGCCTGCCGGACGTCTTTATTCCGCAGGGCACTCAGGAAGAGATCCGCGCCGACCTCGGCCTCGATGCCGCCGGTATTGAAGCCAAAATCCTCGACTGGCTGGCATAATCGCCCCTCCCGCTCCTGCTATGCTTAAGGGATACCCTTGATGAATAGCAGGAGCGCACCATGCACTATATCCCCCTCGGCGATACTGCCTTACGTGTTTCCCGACTCTGCCTCGGCTGCATGACCTTCGGCGAGCCGGACCGCGGCAGACACGCCTGGACGCTTCCGGAAGAGAGCAGTCGCCCGCTCATCCAGCACGCCATTGAAGGCGGCATCAACTTCTTCGATACCGCAAACAGCTACTCCGACGGCAGTAGCGAAGAGATCGTCGGCCGCGCTCTGCGCGACTTTGCCCGCCGCGACGAGGTGGTTGTCGCCACCAAGGTCTATCACCAGGTCGGCGATCTGGCGGAAGGGCTTTCCCGGGCGCAGATCCTGCGCTCTATCGACGACAGCCTGCGCCGTCTCGGTATGGACTATGTCGACCTGTTGCAGATCCACCGCTGGGACTACAGCACCCCGATTGAAGAGACGCTCGAAGCGCTGGACGAGGTGGTGAAAGCCGGCAAAGCGCGCTATATCGGAGCCTCGTCCATGCATGCCCGGCAGTTTGCCCAGGCGCTGGCGCTTCAGCAGCAGAACGGCTGGGCGCGCTTCGTCACCATGCAGGATCACTACAACCTGATTTACCGGGAAGAAGAGAATGAGATGCTGCCCCTGTGCCAGCGTAACGGCGTGGCGGTGATCCCGTGGAGCCCGCTGGCGCGCGGCAGGCTGACCCGCCCATGGGGTGAGACCACCGCCCGGCTGGTCTCGGATGAGTTCGGCAAATCGCTTTACAGCACCAGCGAAGAGAACGACGCGCAGATCGCCGGGAATCTCGCGGACGTGGCGGAAGAGCTCGACGCCAGTCGCGCGCAGGTCGCCCTCGCCTGGCTGTTAAGCAAGCCCGGCGTCGCCGCGCCAATTATCGGTCCGTCGCGTCAGGAACAGCTCGATGACCTGTTGCAGGCGGTGGATTTGACGCTATCTCCGGAACAGATCGACAAACTGGAGGCGCCCTATCAGCCGCATCCGGTGGTGGGATTTAAGTGACGGGCGTGGTTTCCCCGACAGCATGGCGCTGCCGGGGAGAAGCGGTCAAAGCAGACCGATGGGCCAGTGATGGCCAATAACATACAGCACGCCGGCGGAGATCACGCCGGCGACGATATCGTCCACCATGATCCCCATTCCGCCGTGAATATTGCGGTCAAACCAGCGAATCGGCCACGGTTTCCACATATCGAAGATACGGAAAATGACGAAGCCGGCGGCCACCCACTGCCAGTCCAGGGTCGGCAGCGCCATCAGGGTGATCCACATCCCGACGAACTCGTCCCAGACGATGCTGCCGTGGTCATGGGTGCCCATATCTTTGGCCGTGCGATGGCACAGATAGACCCCGATACAGATGCTCATCATCACCACCAGCGAGTAGAGCTGCCAGGGGAGAAAAGTCATCAGATACCAGAACGGGATCGCCGCCAGCGACCCCATCGTGCCCGGCACCACCGGGCTTAAGCCGCTGCCAAAGCCGGTCGCCAGCAGATGCCATGGATTACGCATACTCAGGCGGCTAAGCGCCTCGTCTCGACTACGCAAAGTGATCGTATCCCTTTAAATCAAGCGTGACCGGCTTACCGTCGCGGATAAACTGCAGACCTTCGCTCTCCGGCGCAATCTGTCCGATACAGGTAAAACGCGCGCCAAGATGGCCAAGGGCCACGTCCAGCGCCCCACGGTTCAGTTCCGGTACGGTAAAGCACAGCTCGTAGTCTTCGCCACCGGCGAGCGCCCAGCGCAGCGCCTGCTCAGAATCAACCTGGCGTAGCATCGCGTCAGAGTACGGCATGGCATCAAGCTCGATACGCGCGCCGCAGCCGCTGGCTTTGAGAATATGACCCAGATCGGAGATCAGGCCGTCGGAGAGATCGATCGCCGACGTCGCCAGGTCGCGCAGCGCCTGGCCCTGCAGCACGCGGGGCATCGGACGCAGGTGACGGGCCAGCAAATAGTCGGCGTCAGTCGGCGTATCCACCGTCAGCCGGTTCTGCAACAGCGCCAGGCCGGCGGCGCTGTCCCCCGGGGTACCGGTGACATAGATCCAGTCTCCCGGCTTCGCACCTGAACGTTTCATGGCGCGCCCAGGCGGCACAAAGCCGTGGATACCCAGGGTCATGGCGAGCGGGCCACGGGTGGTGTCGCCGCCAATCAGCTGCATATCGTAGTAGTCAAGCTGGACAAACAGGCTGTCGCTGAAGGCTTCCAGCCAGGCTTCATCCACCTCCGGCAAGGTCAGCGCCAGGGTGAGCCACGCCGGCTCTGCGCCCATCGCTGCGAGGTCGCTCAGGTTCACCGCCAGGGCTTTATAGGCGAGGTCGGCCGGGTCGATATCGGGTAAGAAGTGATTGCCCGCCACCAGAGTGTCGGTGCTGATTGCCAGCGTTTTTTTCTCGGGAATATTCAGGAGAGCGCAGTCGTCGCCGATACCGGTCTCGACATCAAGACGAGCGCTTTTAACGCGATCAAAATAACGGGCAATCAGGGAGAATTCGCCACATGCCATACGTTATGCCTCAGCAAAATAATAAATAAGGCCGGGTTGCGAGACGACCCTCGCAAAACCCGGCCTGCAGTTTACTTCTTGTGGGGACGAATTACCGGAGCCGCTTTGTCCAGCACACCGTTGACGAACTTGTGGCTATCTTCAGCGCCGAAGGTTTTCGCCAGTTCGATAGCTTCATTGATGGCCACTTTATACGGTACGTCATCGCGTTTGGACAGCTCAAACAGCGCGATACGCAGCACCGCTTTTTCCACCTGACCCAGCTCTTCCAGCTGACGGGACAGGTAGGGCTTCATCAGGCCGTCGAGGTACGCGCTGTTAGTCGCCACTCCGGACAGCAGTTCGCGGAAATACAGAACATCAACATCTTTTACGTCCTGTTCCGCCAGGAACTGGTATTCGACATCAGCGATGTCGTTCTGGGACAACTGCCAGGAGTAGAGCGCCTGGACGGCACACTCACGGGCGCGGCGACGAGCAGCAGGTTTCACGGAATTCCCCTTACAAAAATCAGGCCTTGATGGCTTTCAATACGTTAATCATTTCCAGCGCGGTCAGCGCAGCTTCTGCGCCTTTGTTACCGGCTTTGGTGCCAGCGCGCTCAATGGCTTGTTCAATACTTTCAGTGGTCAGAACACCAAAGGCTACCGGGATTTCGCTGTCCTGAGCGACGTGCGCCAGGCCATTGCTGGCACCGCCTGCCACATATTCAAAGTGGGCGGTACCGCCGCGAATCACCGTACCCAGCGCGATCACCGCGTCATATTTACCGGTTTTCGCCAGTGCGCCAGCCGCCAGCGGCAGCTCATACGCGCCTGGAACCCAAACAACGGTGATGTTTTCATCTTTTACCTGACCAATGCGTTTCAGGGCGTCAATCGCACCTTCCAGCAGGCTGTCATTGATAAAGTTGTTGAAACGCGCAATGGTGATGGCGACGCGAGCGTCCGGGGTAGCAACGTTAGCTTCAATAATGTTCATACTCTTCCTTCGGGTTCATGTGCCCCGCAAGAGGGGCGGATTTTATCATATTATTCTGAGCGCTGCTTCCTAATAATCAGGAAAGCCTCACGCAGTGGTTAAATGCAGGCAGACATCCGGGCCAACCTGACGTATCTCATTGAATTTAAAATGGGGCGCTTGGCTCAGTTCTTCAAGCCCCGGCAGCGCGCATAATCCACGCGCCGCATTGCCTAACAGTTTAGGCGCAATATAGACGATAAGCTCGTCGACCAGCCCCGCCTGCAGCAGCGCCCCGGCAAGCGTGGCCCCCGCCTCCACCCAGACGCTGTTGATCTGCTGTTTGCCAATCAGCATCATCAGCAGCACCAGATCGAGATGGCCGTTATGTTCCGGAACCAGCAGCGTGCGCACGCTGTCCGGCCACTGGCGCTCATCGGCGCCCAGGCGGGCAAACAGCGTTTCCCCCGCCTGCTGCACAATACGATGCTCAGGCGTGACGCGGTTCTGACTGTCGATCACGACGCGCAGCGGCTGGCGCAAATTCTCTTGGGGATACAGCGCCTGGGTATCGGCGCTCAGCTCCTGCCAGCGCACGGTCAGCGCCGGATCGTCCGCCAGTACGGTGGCGCTGCTGGTCAGAATGGCATGGCTCTGTGCGCGCAGACGCTGCACGTCGCGTCGCGCCTGCGGGGAGGTGATCCACTGGCTTTCGCCGCTGGCCATCGCCGTGCGGCCGTCCAGCGAAGCACCCAGCTTGAGCTGCACCCAAGGAAAACCGGTGCGCATCCGCTTCAGGAAGCCCTTGTTCAGCGCTTCCGCCTCGTTCATCATCAGCCCGTGGCTGACTTCAATACCGGCCTGCTGCAGACGGTACAAGCCGCGCCCCGCCACCTGCGGGTTCGGATCCTGCATCGCGGCGACCACGCGGCTGATGCCGGCGGCAATCAGCGCATCGCAGCACGGCGGCGTACGGCCGTGGTGGCTGCAGGGCTCAAGGGTGACATAGGCGGTGGCGCCTCGCGCCTGTTCCCCCGCCATCCGCAGGGCGTGCACTTCGGCGTGCGGCTCGCCGGCGCGATAGTGGAACCCTTCGCCGACGATCTCGCCGTCTTTTACAATGACACAGCCAACGTTAGGGTTAGGATGGGTGGTAAAGCGACCGCGGGCGGCGAGCTTAAGCGCACGCGCCATGTACATTTCGTCCTGCATGGCTTAGTCCTGTAAGCGGGCGATCTCTTCGCCGAATTCTTTGATATCTTCGAAGCTGCGATAGACCGACGCGAAGCGAATATAGGCGACTTTATCCAGTTTTTTCAGCTGTTCCATCACCAGATTGCCGATCATTTTGCTGGCCACTTCGCGCTCGCCGGTTCCGCGCAGATGGGTTTTGATATGGTTGACCGCCATTTCGACGTCATCGGCGCTGACCGGACGTTTCTCCAGCGCTTTCAGCATCCCACTGCGCAGCTTGTCTTCGTTGAAGGGTTCACGCACATCGTTACTCTTCACCACCCGGGGCATCACTAGCTCCGCCACTTCGAAGGTGGTAAAGCGCTCATTACAGACCAGACACTGCCGACGGCGACGCACGGAAGAGCCTTCCCCCACCAGACGAGAGTCAATCACTTTGGTATCCACGGCGAAACAGAAAGGGCAATGCATAGCGCGTCCTGACAGGTAGTTAAACTGAAGGGTAGTTTACCGCGAAGTGACCTGACTACAAAGAAAGAGCTTTTGAGACAAAGGATCTATGGGAGAGACAGGCGGTTTGGCTACCATTAAGCATCCTCTGCAAACGGAATCCTGACCATGACAAGACGTTACCTGAAACTCGCCATCGCGGGCAGCCTGTTTACCCTTACCGCCTGCGCCCAGCAAAGCGAAATCCGCCAGATGCACCAGAGCGTGAGCACCCTGAGCCAGGAGATGACCCAGCTCAATCAGCAAACGATCAAAATTACCCAGCAAAACGCGCTGAACGCGAAATCTACCCGCGGCGTCTATTTGCTGCCGGAGGCGAAAACCCCGGCGCGGCTGGAGAGCCAGATCGGCACCCTGCGCATGTCGGTGGCGAGCATTACGCCGGATGGCGACGGGTCACGCCTGACGTTACGTATTCAGGGCGAATCCAACGATCCGCTGCCGGCCTTTACCGCCACCGTCGCCTCCGGACAGATCACCGGCACTACCCACAGCTACCAGGAAGTAAATGTTCAGGATCAGTTGATCAGCGCCCCGGCCAGCATCCTCGCACCCAGCGATGTCAACATCCCGCTGCGCCTGAACGTGACGCCGGACAAAGTCGGTTTTATTCGCGTCCACGATATCCAGCCCGCCGCCGCACAGTAAGCCTTTGCGCCGGGCTTTCCCCTGCCCGGCGACATCCTGCCCCGTCATTCTTCTCCACTTACAACTTTTCACAAGAGTTCATTAGAAATCGTTCTGCATCGCGATTTTCAGTAGCATTTTGTCAAGAAATGCATAGAATCGTGAACGCAATCGATTACGCATGTTCTGGTTATGTGAAACAACACGTATTTTTGTGAGCAATGATTCCTATAATAGACCCCCACAGAAAGACGAAATATTTAGAAACGCTTCGGCACTTCTTTTAACGCCTTCAGGCTCAATTTAAACAGTGGCATTACTATGAAAAAAACATTACTGGCAGCGGGTGCGGTTGTGGCGCTCTCCACTTCTTTTACCGCGGGCGCGGCAGAAAACGACAAACCGCAGTATCTGTCTGACTGGTGGCACCAGAGTGTTAACGTGGTAGGGAGCTACCACACCCGTTTCGGACCGCAGATCCGTAACGATACCTATCTGGAATACGAAGCGTTCGCCAAAAAAGACTGGTTTGATTTTTACGGCTATATCGATGCTCCGGTGTTCTTCGGCGGCAATAGCACGGCAAAAGGTATCTGGAACAACGGTTCTCCGCTGTTTATGGAGATCGAACCGCGCTTCTCTATCGACAAGCTGACCAACACCGATCTGAGCTTCGGGCCGTTCAAAGAGTGGTATTTCGCGAACAACTATATCTACGATATGGGCCGCAATGATTCCCAGGAGCAGAGCACCTGGTATATGGGTCTGGGTACCGATATCGACACCGGCCTGCCGATGAGCCTGTCGCTGAACGTCTACGCCAAATACCAATGGCAGAACTACGGCGCGTCCAATGAGAACGAGTGGGACGGCTACCGCTTCAAAGTGAAATACTTTGTGCCGCTGACCGACCTGTGGGGCGGTTCGCTGAGCTACATCGGCTTCACCAACTTCGACTGGGGTTCTGACCTCGGCGATGACAACTTCTACGATCTGAACGGGAAGCACGCGCGCACCAGCAACTCCATCGCCTCCAGCCACATCCTGGCGCTGAACTACGCGCACTGGCACTACTCGGTAGTGGCCCGTTACTTCCATAACGGCGGCCAGTGGGCTGACGATGCCAAGCTGAACTTCGGCGATGGCGATTTCAGCGTCCGCTCAACCGGCTGGGGTGGTTACTTCGTGGTTGGTTACAACTTCTAATTGCTGAAACGGCAAGACAGCGCCCGGGCCATCCGGGCGTTTTTATTTCTCCCACACGTCGCACCGGACCTTGCGCAGAAAATCGCTTAACGAGCGGTCGGCGCACTCGCTGAATCGACGCTCGGTCGCCCTGACCGCCAGACAGCGGTCGAGGCGAAAGTTGCGATAATCATTGCGCAGCTCACACCAGGCTACCAGCAGCCAGCGCTCCCCCCAGAAAAACAGCCCCAGCGGCAGCACGTCGCGCTCGGTCACCCGACCGGACTCATCCTGATAGCGCAACGCCAGCACCTGCTGGCCGGAGACCGCCTGATGAATGATGTCAAAGAAGGTTTTGGCATAGCGATGGGCGCCGAGATCGGGGCAAACAGGCGGGTCTGCTCCGCCTGGCGTCGGCGCGCCTCCGGCAGGATCGCCAGCATCTTCTCCTGTGCGGATTCCAGCGATTGCGACAGCGCCTCGCCGCCCCAGGTTTTCAGCAGCCGGATCGCGGCGATCAGCGCTTCGGATTCTTTGGTGGTCAGCATTAGCGGCGGCAGATCGTAGCCCGCCAGCAGCCGGTAGCCGCTACCCGCCTCCCCCTCCACCGGCACGCCGGAGAGGGAGAGATCGCGAATATCGCGATACACGGTGCGCTCCGACACGCCCAGCCGCTCCGCCAGCAGCGAGGCGGTGGTGAGCCGCCTGCCGCGCAGGATCTGCACAATCTGAAATAAACGGTCGGCGCGTCGGGTCATGTTTCAATTCACAAAAAGTTCAGGTTAAGCCGGTTGGTGCAGGCCGACGCGGTTGCCCTCGCTGTCAGTAAACAGCGCGATGGTGCCAATATTATTCGGCAGCGTCAGCGGCCCGAAAACACACGCCCCACCCGCCGAGGCGACGCGGTCGAGTGTGGCGGCAAGATGGTCTGTATGCAGGTAAATAATAGCGCCCTGCGCTGAAGGCGCGATACCCTCAAATTTGGCCAGCGCGCCGCCGGGGGCCGGGTCCTGATGCGGGAACACCGCCAGCTCGGCGCAGTCCATGGTTTCGCGACGCAGCGTCACCTGCATCACCGGCTCATAAAACGCGACGGCGCGATCCATATCGGCGACCGGAATTTCAAACCAGTTAATCACGTTATTCATACTTCCTCCTGCTCGTTATTGAGTTCAAAAGGAGTGTATGGGAGGGCTCCTGACAGCATACTGTCAGCAGGTTTTGTCGCGGGCAAAAAAAATCCCGGCCGCCTGGGCCGGGATTGCTTTATTTCAACTGAACCGTATTACGGCAGAATTGACGGCTGGTCCGCCCCTTCTTTTTCCACCTTCTGCTGCAGCAGATGCTCGCGCTTCATGCCCAGCTTCAACGCCAGCGCGGAGGCGACGTAGATAGAAGAAGCCGTACCGATGGAGACACCGATCAGCATGGTCAGCGAGAAGCCTTCCAGAATCGGGCCGCCGAACAGGAACAGCATCAGGATCACCATCAGGGTGGTCCCGGAGGTGATCAAGGTACGGTGCAGCGTCTGGGTCAACGACACGTTGAAGATCTCGTACGGCGTACCGCGGCGGATCTTACGGAAGTTTTCACGGATACGGTCCGATACCACGATACTGTCGTTCAGCGAGTAGCCGATAACCGACATCAACGAGGCCACAATGGTCAGGTCGATTTCGATATGGAACAGCGACAGCACGCCCATGGTGATCACCACGTCGTGCGCCAGGGCGATAACCACCCCCGCCGCCAGACGCCATTCGAAGCGGAAGCCGACGTAGATCAGGATACAGACCAGCGCGGCAATCAGCGCCAGGGCGCCGGTTTGCGCAAGGTCCGCACCGACGCTCGGGCCGACAAACTCAATGCGCTTCACCGCTGCGTTCTGGCTGGTCGATTCGTTAATCACCGTCACGACCTTACTGCCCAGCTCCTGGCTGCCGTTGGCGTCATGCACCGGCGGCATACGTACCATGATGTCGCGGCTGCTGCCAAAGTTCTGCACCTGCGGCTCTTCAAAGCCCGCTTTTTGCAGGGAATCGCGCATCTGGTCGAGATCGACCGGCTTCTCAAGGGTAATTTCGATCACCGTACCGCCGGTGAAATCGAGACCCCAGTTAAAGCCGCGGACGCCGATGATGGCGATCGACACAATCAGCAGAAAACCTGAAATGCCGAAGGCCCAGTAGTCCCAGCGCATAAAGTCCCAGACTTTACGGCCGTGGTTCAATTGTTCAACAGTATATTCCTGTGCCACAACGCACTCCTCAGATAGACAGCTTTTTAACGCGCTTGCCGCCGTACAGCAGGTTCACGATGGCACGGGTGCCGACGATAGCGGTAAACATTGAGGTCGCGATACCGATACCGGTGGTAATCGCAAACCCTTTAATGGCACCGGTACCGACCGCGTACAGGATGATCACTTTGATAAGCGTCGTCACGTTGGCGTCGAAGATCGAGCTGAACGCGCCGCGATAACCTTCGTCAATCGCCTGCTGAACGGTACGCCCGTTGCTCAGCTCTTCTTTGATACGCTCGTTGATCAGAACGTTAGCATCGACTGCCACCGCAAGGGTTAACACGATACCCGCGATGCCCGGCATGGTCAGCGTCGCCCCCGGGATGAGGGACATAATGCCGACAATCAGCACCAGGTTGGCAATCAGCGCCGAGGTCGCAATCAGACCGAACTTCTTATAGAAGAGGATCATGAACAGGATGGAGACCACCAGGCCGGCCAGACAGGCTTCCAGACCCTGCTTGATGTTCTGCATACCAAGGGTTGGGCCGATAGTCCGCTCTTCGACGATCTGAATCGGCGCAATCAACGCGCCGGCACGCAGCAGCAGCGACAGCTGGCGCGCTTCGTTCGGGTTGCTGATACCGGTAATACGGAAGCTGTTACCCAGACGCGACTGGATGTTGGCGATGTTAATCACCTCTTCCTCTTTCGCCAGGATAGCGCGACCGTTGGCGTCTTTCTTACCGCTGTCTTTATACTCCACGAACAGGGTCGCCATCGGCTTGCCGATATTGTCCTTAGTGAAGTTGGACATGATGTTACCGCCCGCGCTGTCCAGCGAGATGTTGACCTGCGGCTGGTTGTACTCATCCATGCTGGAGGTCGAGTCGGTGATATGGTCACCGGTCAGGATCACCCGCTTGTACAGCACCACCGGCTGGCCTTCACGCGTCTGCTTCACTTCCGAGTCGCCCGGTACGCGGCCAGAGGCGGCGGCGGACTGGTCAACGTTAGTATTGACCAGACGGAACTCGAGGGTCGCGGTCGCGCCAAGGATCTCCTTCGCCCGCGCGGTATCCTGGATACCCGGCAGCTCAACGACGATGCGGTCAGCGCCCTGACGCTGAACCAGCGGTTCGGCGACGCCCAGCTGGTTCACACGGTTACGCAGAATGTTAATGTTCTGCTGAACCGCGTACTCACGGGCTTCTTTCAGGCGCTCATCGGTCATCACCGCTTTCAGGCTGTTGTCACCCTGAGAGGAGATCACCAGATCGCGATGGCGAGGGCTGAGATAAGAGATAGCCTGGTCGCGCGCCGCGCTGTCGCGGAAGACGATGCTCAGACCGTAGTTGTCTTCCTTGCGCACGGTCGCGTAAGGAATGCCTTTGTCGCGCAGCTCGCTGCGCAGGCTATCGATGTTCTGTTCCTGCAGTTTGCCTAACGCGGTGTCCATGTCGACTTCCATCAGGAAGTGCACGCCGCCGCGCAGATCAAGACCCAGCTTCATCGGTTCGGCATAGAGTGCCGCCAGCCAGCGTGGGGTTGCCGGAGCAAGGTTTAGCGCCACGACGTATTTGTCACCCAGCACGGTAAGCAGCGCTTCACGCGCGCGCAGCTGGGTATCAGTGGTGTCGAAGCGCGCAAGAATAGCGCCCTCTTCCAGTGCCACAGACTTCGCGGTAATTTTTTCTTCTTGTAAAGTTTTCTGGACCTGGATCAGCGTTTGCTCACTGGCGGCGACGCCGCGCGCGCCAGTGATTTGAACAGCCGGATCCTCACCATACAGGTTGGGAAGCGCATAGATCAGGCCGACGACAATGACGACGACCAGCATGACATACTTCCACAAAGGATAACGGTTTAACACGGCAGTTCCCTTTGGGAAAAGTTAGATTACAGCGCCTTCATGGTGCCTTTCGGCAGAACGGCAGCAACGAAGTCACGTTTGATAACCACTTCAGTGGTATCGTTCAGCGCGATAGCAATGTAGCCAGTTTCCGCTACTTTGGTCACGCGACCGACCAGACCGCCGTTGGTCAGCACTTCATCACCTTTGGCGATGGAGTTCATCAGGTTCTTATGTTCCTTGGTGCGCTTCTGCTGTGGACGCAGGATCATGAAGTAAAAAATCAGACCGAACACCACCAGCATCAGAATCAGAGACATCGGGCTGCCCTGCGCCGGTGCACCCGTTGCCGCTACCGCATCAGAAATAAAAAAGCTCATTGAAATTCCCTCATTATTAAAATTAATCAACGTTCAAAGGAGGCACGGTGCGCCCCTGACGTTGGTAAAAATCGGTCACGAAGCTCTCTAATTTACCCTCTTCGATAGCCTTGCGTAAACCAGCCATTAAACGCTGATAGTAGCGCAGGTTATGAATGGTATTGAGACGCGCGCCCAATATTTCGTTGCAACGGTCAAGGTGATGCAAGTAAGCGCGTGAATAATTGCGACATGTATAGCAATCACACTCGGCGTCCAGCGGCGCGGTATCGCTTTTGTGCTTCGCGTTGCGGATTTTCACCACGCCGTCGGTGACGAACAGGTGGCCGTTACGCGCGTTGCGCGTCGGCATGACGCAGTCGAACATATCGATACCGCGACGTACCCCTTCCACCAGATCTTCCGGCTTCCCGACGCCCATCAGGTATCGTGGTTTATCGGCCGGGATCTGCGGGCAGACGTGCTCCAGAATACGGTGCATGTCTTCCTTCGGCTCGCCGACCGCCAAACCGCCGACAGCGTAGCCATCAAAGCCAATCTCTACCAGACCTTTCACCGAGATATCACGTAAATCTTCGTAAACGCTGCCCTGAATGATGCCGAACAGCGCATTTTTATTGCCAAGGCTATCGAAACGGTCACGGCTGCGCTTCGCCCAGCGCAGAGACATCTCCATTGAGCGCTTGGCGTAATCCCAGTCCGCCGGATACGGCGTACATTCGTCGAAGATCATCACGATATCAGAGCCGAGATCGTACTGAATCTCCATGGATTTTTCCGGATCGAGGAAAATCGGATCGCCGTTGATCGGGTTGCGGAAATGCACGCCCTGCTCGGTGATCTTACGGATATCGCCAAGGCTGAACACCTGGAAGCCGCCGGAGTCGGTCAGGATCGGTCCTTTCCACTGCATAAAATCGTGCAGATCGCCGTGCAGCTTCATGATCTCCTGACCCGGGCGCAGCCACAGGTGGAAGGTGTTGCCGAGAATAATCTGCGCGCCGGTGGCTTCCACCTCTTCCGGCGTCATCCCTTTGACGGTGCCGTAGGTGCCAACGGGCATAAAGGCCGGTGTTTCCACCACGCCGCGCTCAAACACCAGGCGACCGCGGCGGGCGCGACCGTCGGTGGTATCCAGTTCAAATTTCATGCTTGCTCCTGCGTCAGAAAAACAGTCCGACGTTTTCATACTCGCCACGGAATGATTCCGTGGCTAAAAAAATGCGTCATGGCGTCCAAAAAGCCGGCGGGCCGGCCTCTTCAGGGACGCTCAGAAATAGCCTGCGGATTGTACGTGATAAACATCGCATCCCCGTAGCTAAAAAAGCGATATTTCTGCTCCACCGCTACCTTATAGGCGTTCATGGTGTGCTGATAACCCGCAAACGCCGACACCAGCATAATCAATGTGGATTCAGGGAGATGGAAGTTGGTTACCAGCGCATCGATCACCTGGTACTGATAACCCGGGTAGATGAAAATCTGCGTATCGTCGAAGAACGGCGCAATCAGGGCGTCTTTCGCCGCCTGCGCCGCGCTCTCCAGCGAGCGTACCGAGGTGGTGCCCACCGCGATCACGCGATTGCCGCGCGCCTTCGCCGCCAGCACCGCATCGACTACCTCCTGCGGCACTTCCGCATATTCAGAGTGCATGGTGTGCTCTTCAATGCTGTCGACGCGCACCGGCTGGAAGGTACCCGCGCCCACGTGCAGGGTGACAAACGCCATCTCAACGCCTTTGGCGCGCAGTTTATCCAGAAGCGGTTCGTCGAAGTGCAGACCAGCGGTCGGGGCGGCTACCGCGCCCGGCCTGGTGCCGTAGACGGTTTGATAGAGCTCGCGGTCAGCGTCTTCATCCGGGCGGTCAATGTAGGGCGGCAGCGGCATATGGCCAATCCCGTTAAGGATCTCCAGCACCGGGCGCTCGTCGTTAAATTCCACTTCAAACAGCGCGCCGTGACGCGCCAGCATGGTGGCCTGAATGCTCTCGTCGTCGCCCAGCAGCAGCTCGGCGCCCGGCTTCGGCGCTTTCGAGGCGCGAATATGGGCGAGGATGCGCTTATCATCCAGCATCCGCTCCACCAGCACTTCGATCTTGCCGCCGCTGGCCTTACGACCGAACAGACGCGCCGGGATCACCCGGGTGTTGTTAAACACCAGCAGATCGCCGGGATTGAGCTTATCGAGGATGTCGGTGAAGGTGCCATGCGTCAGCGCGCCCGTCGGCCCGTCCAGGGAAAGTAAGCGGCAGCTGCTGCGCTCAGGCATCGGATAGTGGGCGATCAGAGATTCGGGTAGTTCAAAAGCAAAATCGGTAACGCGCATGACGGTAACTCAGACTGAATAAAGAGGCGGGTAGTCTAGTGCCGGGGCGTTCTGCCTGCAACCTTTACCCCTCCGGACGAATGACATAATCTATATTCCAAATCATTCCGAATGCCGCCATGCGGCAGCCGAATGCATCACCGGTGGCAGAGGGCCGCGCGCGGCCAGACAGCACGCCATTCGGGCACCGGGGCTGCCGTTCAGGGCGACGCGCAGCGCTACACCGCTCACTCTGCTCGCCATAAAGTATTTAAAGGATGTCGTCGCTATGAATTTTCTCGCCCACCTGCACCTGGCCCATCTCGCCGACAGTTCGCTGCCCGGCAATCTGATGGCCGACTTTGTGCGCGGCAACCCGCAGGGCGACTATCCGGCGGCGATCGTCGATGGCATCTATATGCATCGGCGAATTGACGTGCTGACTGACAACCTGGCGGAAGTCAAAGAGGCGCGGGAGTGGTTTCGCCCGCAGACCCGCCGCGTCGCCCCCATCACCCTCGACGTCATGTGGGATCATTTCCTGTCGCAGCACTGGGCGCAACTCTCCCCTGACCTGCCGCTGGACGAGTTCGTGCGCTACGCCGAGCGGCAGATCGTGCCGATCCTGCCCGACTCGCCGCCCCGCTTCGTCAATCTCAATCAATACCTCTGGTCGGAGCGCTGGCTGGAGCGCTACCAGGAGATGGATTTTATTCAGCGCGTGCTCAATGGCATGGCCAGCCGCCGCCCGCGTCTCGAGGCGCTGCGCGACTCCTGGCAGGATCTGGATACTCACTACGACCGGCTGGAGGGGCAGTTCTGGCGCTTTTATCCGCAGATGATGCGTCAGGCGAAAAACAAACAGCTGTAATCGCTGCGACATTGATAGGTAAAAGCTGGCTGAACGATTGTCAGCGCCTCTTTGTGTTATTGGCGGACAGGCTCTATACTTGCCCGCGTTGCGTTCCAAATAACCTTAGTAATTACAGGAGAATCAAATGGTTCTGGTCACTCGTCAAGCGCCGGATTTTACTGCAGCCGCTGTGCTGGGTAATGGTGAGATCGTTGAGAAATTCAATTTCAAACAGCACACCAACGGTAAACCTACCGTTCTGTTCTTCTGGCCGATGGACTTCACCTTCGTTTGCCCGTCTGAGCTGATCGCGTTCGACAAACGTTACGAAGAATTCCAGAAACGCGGCGTGGAAGTGGTTGGCGTTTCCTTCGACTCCGAGTTCGTGCACAACGCATGGCGTAATACCCCGGTAGACCAGGGCGGTATCGGCCCGGTTAAATACGCGATGGTTGCCGACATCAAACGTGAAATCCAGAAAGCTTACGGTATCGAGCATCCGGACGAAGGCGTGGCGCTGCGCGGCTCCTTCCTGATCGACGCCAACGGCGTGGTTCGCCACCAGGTGGTGAACGACCTGCCGCTGGGCCGTAACATCGACGAAATGCTGCGCATGGTGGACGCGCTGCAGTTCCACGAAGAGCACGGCGAAGTCTGCCCGGCGCAGTGGGAAAAAGGAAAAGAAGGTATGGCTGCCTCTCCGGAAGGCGTGGCAAAATACCTGACCGAAAACGTCTCCAGCCTGTAATCGGCACACGTTTTTATAAAAGGCCCGCTCAAGCGGGCCTTTTTTGTTAGCGGCGTCAAAATTTAAGAAAATGACCCGCTGATATTTGTGACCAGCAATACACTTCTGCTGAAAAATTCCGCTCTGCCTCTCATTTTTTCTCTGTCATATTTCAGCGTTAAATCTCAACCACTTCATAACACACTGAAAAACAAATAAATTATTTATATGATTTTCAGCCAGCACTTTGCCGTCGATGTGATCGCCATCAATATTTAAAACCGCGGATGTGATCTCATCCATCATTTTTATCAATGTATTTGGTCATGATTTTACTCAGGAACAGGAATACGTTCAGGAGAAGAGAATGGATATTATTTTTGACCCGACGTTAATCGCCCTGAAGCAGAATATTTCCCATGCGGAGGAGGCCATCGAACTGGCGGGTTCATTACTCGCCAGGCGCCAGATTTGCAGCGCCGAATATGTCAACGAGATGCTGACAGTATACGAGGATTTTGGCGCCGCCATCGTGATAGATGACGGGATTGCCATGCCGCACGCCCGCCCGGAAAAAGGGGCATTGCAGACCGGATTTTCGCTTGTCACCACCGCCACACCAGTGACCTTCGGCCACGATGAGTTCGATCCGGTTACCGTCGTCATCGCGATCGCCGGCGCCGATGCTGACAGTCATATCAAAATGATCCAACTGATTGCCTCGCTGATCGAGTCAGATATCGTGACTTTTCTTCAGCAGGAAAATGACGTGAATTCAGTCTTACATTTCATCCAAAAACAAATGGAGTAGTCATTATGTTAGTTATCAGAACGGTTTGTGGTAACGGTATTGGCAGTTCATTGATGGCTGCGAATAATGTGAAGAAGATCTGTGAAGAATTAGGTATCAAAGCGGACGTCGCTTCGGTCGATTTTGCTAACGCCGTCGGGGAAAAAGCCGACCTTTACGTCACGATCAAAGAACTGGCAAATCAATTTCCGGCCCACTGTCATGTCGCCATTATTCGCAGCTACGTCCATAAAGCAAAAATCGCCGAGGATATTACCGACGCGCTGATGAAAATTGCTGCGACTCACTCTTAATCAGCATAGAGGGAACGACCATGCAGGCTATTCTTAGTTTCTTAACGGAAATATTCAGTCAACCCGCTTTTTTAATGGGGCTTATCGCCTTCGTTGGCTTAGTGGCGCTGCGCTCCCCCGGCAACAAACTCCTTACCGGCACATTAAAGCCGATTTTAGGCTATTTGATGCTGAGCGCTGGCGCAGGCGTTATCGTTGCCAATCTCAACCCGCTGGGCGGTATTATCGAAGCTGGATTTAATATCCGCGGCGTTATTCCTAACAATGAAGCCATTGTCTCCGTCGCCCAGAAAATGCTGGGCGTGGAAACCATGAGTATTTTGCTGTTGGGCTTTATTTTCAACCTGATCATAGCCCGCTGCACCAAATATAAATATATCTTTCTCACCGGCCATCATTCGTTCTTTCTCGCCTGCCTGTTCTCCGCCGTCCTGCAGGCGGCGGAGTTCCAGGGCTGGATGTTGATCCTGATCGGCGGATTCCTGTTGGGCTCATGGTCGGCCATTTCCCCGGCCATTGGCCAGCGTTACACCAGGCAGGTAACCGAAGACGGCGGGATCGCCATGGGCCATTTCGGCTCCCTGGGCTACTACCTCTCGGCGTGGATCGCCAGCCGGACCGGCAATCCGGCAAACTCCTTCGCCGATACCGAAATTTCAGAGAAATGGGGTTTCCTGCGCGATACCACCGTCACTACCGGTATCGTGATGTTTGTTATCTACTTCATCTGCAGCGCTGTCGCCGGGTCGGCGTACCTGAGCACCATCACCGACCAGAATATGCTGATCTTCTCCGTGCTGACCGGTCTGCAGTTCGCCGTTGGCGTAGCCATTGTCTACAATGGCGTGCGGTTGATCCTCGGCGATCTGGTGCCGGCATTCCAGGGCATCAGCCAGAAACTGATCCCGGACTCCATCCCGGCCGTTGACTGCGCGGTGTTCTTCACCTTTAGCCCCACCGCGGTGGTGGTGGGATTCATCAGCTCCTTTGTGGGCGGTCTGGTCGGGATGCTCATGCTCGGCGGACTGGGCATGGCGCTGATTATTCCCGGCATGGTGCCGCACTTCTTCTGCGGCGGCACCTCCGGGGTCTTTGCCGACAAGCTGGGCGGTAAGCGCGGGTGTATCATCGCCGCCTTTATCGGCGGGATCTTCCTCGCCTTCCTGCCGGCGATGCTGCTGCCGGCGCTCGGCAACCTCGGGTTTGAAAACAGCACCTTCGCCGATTTCGACTTCGCAGTGTGGGGCATCATTATCGGTAACGCGTTCACCCAGTTTGGCCAGGTCACTATCTACCTGATTTGTCTGGCGCTGCTCGTCGCGCTGCTGGTGCCTTTCTGCTTCCGTCAGGTACGGGTAGTGGGCAACACGCTCAGCTATGAGGAGCTTACTGCCAAGCAGAAAAATGAATAAGCGAGGTCATTTTTCCCTGCGGGAAGGTCACGCTTCCCGCCGCTGACAAATAATCAGGAGTGGTTATGGCTATTTTGTCCATTGGATTTGCCTGTTTCGATCAGTTTTTCTTTCTCAATGAATGGCCCCAGGAGAATACCAAAAACTTTTGTCATGATTTTATAGAAAGCGGCGGCGGCCCGGCGGCCAATGCGGCCTGGCTGCTGGGATTATGGGGTGAGGAGGTCTATTACATCGGCCATCTGCATCAGGACCTTTACGGTCAGCGCATTATCGATGAGTTTGCCGAAGCGGGGGTGGATACCAGCCAGGTGGTTTTCTCCGATGACATGATCACCCCGTTGGCCTCGGTGCTGGTCAATCGCTTAACGGGTTCGCGGACGATTATTACCCGCAAGATGCAGACACCGCCTTCCCTGACCTACGATCAAAAGCTCAAACTGGACGACCTCGCCGAACGACTGATTGCCGCCGAGGATCCGGTCACCATTTTAATTGACGGCCATGAGCCGGAAATCAGTGAATATTTAATTAAGAAACTGCCCAACGCCAGAGTCGTGATGGACGGCGGGTCACTGCGCGCCAGCAATATAAAACTCGCAGCCTGGACCGACTATTTTGTAGTGAGCGAACATTTTGCCCGCGATTATATGAGCTATCGCTCTCTGAGCACCGAAGCAGAAATTAAAGCGGCGCTGATTGAGCTGAATAAAATTTGCCGCGGTGAAGCATTTATTACCCTTGGCGAAAAAGGCTGCGCTTTTTTAAAAAGCGGTATGCTGCAGATCGTTCCTTCCTGGTTGTGCAATGCCGTTGATACCACCGGAGCCGGAGATGTATTTCACGGTGCCTTCACCTATGGCGTCCACTACTCATGGCACATAGATAATATTATTTTATTTGCCAGCCTGACCGCCGCCATTTCTATTGAGAAAAAAGGGGTACGGGAATCTATGCCGGACCTGGCGGTCGTCCACCACTCGTTAAATAGCTACGAGAGAAACTTAAAGCAATATTTTGAAGAATAACTGCATTTAATAAATATCAAGAGGTGAATATGTTAGTGTCGATGAAGGACATGCTTCAGCATGCCCTGCGGGACGGCTACGCCGTCGGTCAGTTCAACATTAATAATCTGGAATGGGTCGGCGCCGTATTAAGCACCGCCCAGCAGTGCCGCTCACCGGTTATTTTGGGCGTGTCCGGCGGCACGGTTAAGCATATGCTCGGGTTAAAATGTATTCATGACATCGTAGTTAACGCCATGCAGTATTTGCATATTGATGTTCCGGTGGCGCTGCATCTGGATCATGGCACCTCCCGGGAGGCCTGCGAAGCGGCGATTGCCGCCGGCTTCAGTTCCATTATGTTTGATGGCTCGCATCTGCCGTTCAGGGAAAACCTGGCCATTACTCGCCATCTGGTGACGCTGGCGCACAGCAAAGGTATCTCTGTTGAGGCCGAACTGGGGACTATCGCCGGCAGTGAAGACGGCATTGTCAATTCCGAAGTCATCTACGCCGATCCGCAGGAGTGCTACACCCTGGTGACAGAAACCCAGGTGGATTGCCTCGCCGCCGCGCTGGGCTCCACCCATGGCCTGTATAAAGGCAAAGCCCGACTGGGATTTACCGAGATGAAAGCCATTGCCGAGCGGGTGAAGGTTCCGCTGGTGCTGCATGGCGGCACCGGTATTGCCGATGAGGATATGCGCCGGGCGATTGCCTGCGGCACCGCCAAGATTAACGTTAATACCGAAAATATGTACGCCTGGTGCCAGCAGGTGAAGGCGATCTTTGCTGCCGATACCGGGAACGATGTGAACGATCCGCGGAAAGTGATCGCCCAGGGACTGCAGCCAGTACGCGAAATGATTGCCCGCCGCATGGCGCTTTTTGGCTCACAGCAGCGTTATTGATGCGTGAAAGGTGGCTGAGACCTCCGCCCTTAGCAACCGGGGCGGAGGCGTCAGGCATCAGAAGGCAAAGCAGGAGCAACCCAGCACGCCCCAGAAGGCCTGCTCGTCGGAGACCGGGATCGACGATTTCCGCGCGATATCATGCTGATGGCCGTGGACACTGCAGCTACCGCAGCACTGGTGCATCTGGACTATGGCGCCAATTTTGGCCGCCGCTGGCGGAGCGGAACGGTAATGGCCCGGGACCTTCACCACCGGCGACCACTCCGGCAGCACCGGGAGCGGCGGCGGTGCCAGCGGCGAGAAGTGACCGGCGGCGTACACCACTTTGCCATCAACCACCGTCAGCACCGACTCAATGCCTTTGATCTCCTCTTCCGCGACGCTGAAATAGTCCTTCGACAGCACCACCAGATCGGCAAGCTGACCGGCGGCCAGACGGCCCTTTTTACCCTGCTCGCTGGAGAACCAGGCGCTGCCCGCCGTCCACAGCTCCAGCGCGACATCGCGCGGCAGGCGGTTGTTGTCGTCATACATCGCCATCCCGCCAACGGTGCGCCCGGAGACCAGCCAGTACAGCGCGGTCCACGGATTATAGCTGGCGACGCGGGTGGCATCGGTCCCTAACCCTACCGGTACGTCCAGCTCCAGCATTTTCGCTACCGGCGGCGTATGTTTCACCGCCTCTTTGCCGTAGCGATCGACAAAATATTCGCCCTGGAAGGCCATCCGGTGCTGCACCGCAATGCCGCCCCCCAGCGCCTTCACCCGCTCAATGTTGCGCTCGGTAATGGTCTCGGCATGATCGAAGAACCAGTGCAGGCCATTAAACGGAATGTCACGGTTCACCTTCTCAAACACGTCCAGCATCCGGCTGATGGACTCGTCGTAGGTGGCATGCAGGCGGAACGGCCAGCGATGTTCAACCAGATGGCGCACCACCCGCTCCAGCTCATCTTCCATGCCTTGCGGCAAATCCGGCCGCGGCTGCAGGAAATCTTCAAAATCCGCCGCCGAAAACACCAGCATCTCGCCGGCGCCGTTGGCGCGATAGAAATCGGTTCCCTGCCCCGGCTTCAGCATATCGGTCCAGCGCTCGAAGTCCTCCAGCTCCTGCTTCGGTCGCTGGGTAAACAGGTTGTAGGCGATGCGCACGGTCATCTGATCTTTTGCGTGCAGCTGCTCGATAATTTCGTAATCTTCCGGGTAGTTCTGGAAACCGCCCCCGGCGTCGATGGCGCTGGTCAGCCCCAGTCGGTTCAGCTCGCGCATAAACTGACGGGTGGAGTTCACCTGCAGATCCAGCGGCAGCTTCGGCCCTTTGGCCAGGGTGGCGTAGAGGATCATGGCGTTTGGTTTGGCAATCAGCATCCCGGTCGGGTTGCCGTGGCTATCGCGGACGATCTCTCCGCCAACCGGATCCGGCGTCTCTTTGGTATACCCCACGGCTTTCAGCGCCGCGCGGTTCAGCAGTGCGCGATCGTAGAGATGTAGCACAAACACTGGCGTATCGGGCGCCGCGTCGTTTAGCTCTTCCAGGGTCGGCATCCGTCGTTCGGCGAACTGGAATTCGCTCCAGCCGCCGACCACCCGCACCCACTGCGGCGACGGTGTGCGATCCGCCTGATCCTTAAGCATTCGCAGGGCATCGGCCAGAGAGGGCACGCCCTCCCAGCGGAGCTCAAGGTTGTAGTTCAACCCTCCGCGGATCAGATGCAGGTGAGAATCGTTGAGGCCCGGGATCACCGTATGCCCTTTGAGATCGACGATCTGCGTTCCCTCGGCGGCAAAGCTCATGATCCGATCGTGGCTTCCGGTGGCAACAATTTTTCCGTCGGCGATGGCCACGGCTTCCGCCAGCGGATTCGCACGATCGAGGGTATGAATCTGGCCGTGGGTCAGAATCAGTGTGGCAGTTTGCGACATAACACACTCCTTGGGGAGGCTGACTCAGTTTTTCTTCAACCAGCCAGCAAACAGGCGGGTCACGATGGGCATCCAGAACCAGACCACCAGCGCAACCACGCAGGCATCATTGATCAGGTGCAGCAGCAGGCTCCCCTTAAGCGACGGCAACAGCATGCCGGTCACCGTCGGCACCAGGTTGGTGCTGGGGAAAATCACCAGCAGGGTGATCAGAAACTGTTTCCAGCGCCGCGGCTGGCGCACATTCGCCACCGGCGGGGTAAACCAGAAGGCCGGTTCGGTCCGCACCTCCGTCCGATCGCCCTCCGTCAGCAGCGGGGCAATTTCCGCCACCAGCTGACGACGGGTTTCCGACTGCGTCCAGGCATAGAGATGCTCCAGGGTGTCGAAGCGGATAATCACGCTCCACAGATTCTGCCCTGCGGCGGGCCGGATCACATTCGCCCCGAGATGACCGGGAAACTCAGCCGCGATGGGCATGATTTTGCCGAGCCACTCTTCGTAGCGCTGGCCGTGTTGCGGATCGAGCAGATGGCTGATGACCAGGGTCACCGATTTTTGCTGCGCCATAAAGATTCCTTGCTTCAGGGGAATGGCAGGATGATTCTCGCCATTAGCCATAGATGACCATACACAACGTCATTCATGCTGCGTCGAGGCGGCAAGCCGGCACGTCCCGGGAGCTGACATCAGTCAGTGACCGGGGCGGGCAAACCCAGCTAACAAAGAGGCAGCCTGAAGGGTGAATGTATTTAAGCTTTACGCTCTGGCGCGCCATGCACCATGGTATAAGCGTAATCCACGCCCATCCCGTAGGCGCCGCTGTGTTCGCGCACCAGGTCCATCACCGCATCGTAAGTCGCTTTGCGCGACCAGTCGCGCTGGTACTCCAGCAGCACCTGCTGCCAGGTCACCGGCACCGCGCCCGCCTGCACCATCCGGTCAATGGAGCGCTCATGGGCGTCGACAGAGGTACCGCCGGAGGTATCGGTGACCACATACACTTCGTAGCCCGCCTCCAGGGCCATCAGCGCCGGAAACGTCAGGCAAACTTCGGTCCACAGAGCGGAGATCACCAGCTTTTTACGGCCGGTCGCTTTCACCGCCGCAACGAAGGCATCGTCTTCCCAGGAGTTCATTGAAGTACGCTCAATCGGCTTGACGTCAGGATGCACGGCCAATAATTCCGGCCAAATATAACCGCTGAAGCTTTTGGTCTCTACGGAAGTGTAAATCACCGGTACATTAAAAATTTTGCCGGCTTTAGCCAGCGCCACGGTGTTATTTTTGAGGGTCTGGCGATCGATATTCGCCACGCCGAATGACATCTGTGGCTGATGATCAATAAAGATAAGGGCGGAATTAGTGGGATCGAGCAGTTCACGAATAGACATTAAATACCTTCTTAATCAATTAGTTAAAAAGATGACATGATGGTTAATGCGTCGTGTAGATCCTGACTGATAAAGCATGGTGAGTATAGCCAGTTATTTCTAACAAGTTATTAAAGTTTTTTTGTGGTTTATATTTTGTCAGCGGTTAGTATTTACTCATGCCAGCGTTCATCAAAATTTTACGGCAAACTGTTCTGATTTATTCACTGGCATTGATTATTGCGCTTAGGTACAACAAGGGGAAATTAATGAATGGAAACTCCTGATGCGCGTAAACTTTGATGTTCTGATGATCCTTGATGCGCTGGACCGACACGGATCCTTCGCCACCGCCGCAGAGTCGCTGTATAAAACCCCCGCCGCTCTGAGCTATATGATCCAGAAGCTGGAGAACGATCTGGACATTGTCTTATTGGATCGCTCCGGTCACCGGGCGAAGTTTACCGATACCGGGCGATTGATGCTCGAGAAAGGACGCCAGCTGTTGAGCGCCGCCAGAGATCTGGAAAAGCAGGCCCAGCAGCTGAGCGCGGGCTGGGAGCGAGAGCTGGCGATCGCCCTCGACGCCTCGTTTCCCTTTTCGGCCCTGCTGCCGCTGATCGCCGAGTTCTACGCGCAAAACCCGCAGACCCGGCTGAACTTCAGTCATCACACCCTCGCCGGTTCATGGGAAGAGCTGACCCACCATGGCGCGGATATTATCCTCGGCGCCATCAATGAGCCGCCCACCTCTGCCGAGTGGTCATGGCAAACCCTCGGCGCGCTGGATAACATTTTCGTGGTCGCCCCGGCCCACCCGCTGGCCGGAGCGGAAACGCCGCTCAGCAATAAGCAGCTCAGCCAGCACCGGGCGGTGGTGATCCGCGACAGCGCCCGCTATTGCCATCCGCTGAACAGCAATCTGCTTGATGAACAGCCGCAAATCGGCGTCGATGATTTCGCCAGCAAAGTCGAACTGCTGTGCGCCGGGCTGGGCTGCGGCTTTCTGCCGCGTCATATCGCCCGCCCGTGGCTGGAAAAAGGCTGTCTGGTGGAGAAAAGCGTCGCCGGCTGGCGGGAAAAAGATATCACCTACATGGCCTGGCGCAGCGGGAATGACGGGCTGGCTCAGCGCTGGTGGCGGGAGGCGCTCCTCCGCGACGACCTGCTGAGCCAGCTCTATCGTTAACGACCGGACCAGACGCAGGCGGAGATAGCCGGGAGCGTCAGTACCCCGTCATGGAAGGCGCCGGCGCCCTCCTGCAGCGTCCAGGCTCCCACGTCCAACAGCGGCGAATCCTCGATAACCACTTCGCAGGCTTCGCCGCGGTTAATCGCCACCAGTACCCGCTGCTGTTTGTAGACGCGGACAAACACCACCACGTTATCCTCGGCGTAAATCACCTGGCAGCCGCCGTAGCGCAGCGCCTGGTGGGCTTTACGCAGTTTCGCCATTCGCTGATACAGCGCCAGCAGCTGGGTATCCTGCAGCGCCGGATCCCACGGGAACGGTTTGCGGCAGAACGGATCGTTATTGCCATCTACGCCCACCTCATCCCCGTAGTAGATACACGGTACCCCGGGCCAGCTGAACAGCCACACCACCGCCAGCGGCAGACGCGCTACGTCTTTGCCAAGGAGAGATTTAAAACGCGCCGTATCATGGCTGTCGAGCTGGTTGAACATCCGCAGCTGCTGCTGATGCGACAGCCCGGCGCGATAATTATCCATCCACGCCATACAGGTCTGGGCGTCTATCTTCTGCGGATCGTAAGAGATATCGGTATTGGCGAGGAATCCCCAGATCGGGAAGGTGAAGCCGCGGTAGTTCATTGCCGCATCTTCGGCATCCGCCTGCAGCCACTGGCGCGCGTCGCCAAAATGTTCGCCAAAGACAAAGGCTTCCGGCTGCGTTTGTTTCGCCGCCTGGGTGATGCCGGCGATATGCCGCAGGTTATTCCGCGCCCCGCCGCCTTCGCCCAGCATGTGCACCACGTCCAGACGCCAGCCGTCCATACTCCACGGCGCCTTCAGCCAGTGGCGTACGATGCTGTCCTCGCCGGCATAGATCTCGTTGACCAGGCTGGTCGACCGATAGTCGAGCTTCGGCAGACTGGCATAGCCCAGCCAGTTGTGCGCCTGCCCCTCCCCGGAGAAGGTAAACCAGTCGCGCCACGGGGAGTCCGGATGGTGGCCGGCGCCGCCGCTGCCCTGCTGGTGGCGATCGAACCAGGGATGGGAATCGCCGGTATGGTTGAACACGCCGTCGAGGATCATGCGCATCCCCGCCCGCTGGGTGTTGTGGCGCAAGCGGAGCAGCGCCGCGTCGCCGCCAAACTGCGGATCGACGCGCCGATAATCCTCGGTGTCGTATTTATGCACGCTGGGGGCGGCGAAGACCGGGTTCAGATACAGGGCGGTGACACCGAGCTGCTTCAGGTAAGGAAGTTTTTCGCTGATGCCGTCGAGATCCCCGCCGTAGAACGTCGACCCGCCCGCCTCGCCGGTAAGCGGTTCGTCCCACGCCTTGCGCACAATCTCCCGTCCCGCCGCGTGATGGTAATAGACCGCATCCTGTTCGGCGTCACGCGCAGCGCTGCGGGCAAAGCGATCGGGGAAAATCTGGTAGAAAACCTGATCGGCCACCCACTGCGGGCCGGCGTCCGGCAGGTCGACGGCGAACTGCTCCAGCCTGGCCGGCGGGAAACGGCTGAAGCCCTGCGGCGTAAACCAGCGCTGATGGTCGGCCCACAGTAGCTTAAAGCTGTAGCGGCGGCGCGGCTGACCGCTGGCGAGAGAGATTTCGCCGCGCCATGCCACTACACCCGGCCTCGGCGCCTGGCGGAGACGCTGCATCGGCAGCGACAGCTCTTCGTTATCTTCTTCCGCGCGCAGCGTGATCCGCTGCGGCAGCGACTCACCGCTCAACCACAGGGTAATAAACAGTCGGTCCTGTTGCACCTTGATAAAGGGTGCAACCGGAAGGTGCCATGCCTTCAACATCGTGAATCCTCATTGTGCAGAATGGGCACACCTTGCCATAGCCGTCAGGCGCAGAACTCATCGTCACAGGATTTTTTGGGGGAGGATAACGGGGGAGGACGCGGGTCGGCAAGCCGCCCCGGTCGCGCGATGCAGACCGGGGCGATGTTGATTACTGTGCCTGCGCCAGGCGGCGCTCACGACGGGTCTTAAAGACCCAGCCCAGCAGCAGCAGCGCAATCCACGCCATACCGACGTACAGCGAGATGCGGGTGTCCGGATGATAGCCGATCAGGGCGATAATAAACGCCAGGAACAGCAGGCCGACAACCGTGGTTGCCACCCCACCGGGAACTTTGAATTTCAGGGCTTTGACCTCCTCCGGCGACAGACGGCGGCGGAAGGCAATCTGCGACAGCAGGATCATAATCCACACCCACACGGTGGCGAAGGTGGCCAGCGAGGCGATCACCAGGAAGACGTTTTCCGGCATGATGTAATTGAGGTATACCGCAAACAGCAGCGCAATGGTCATCACCATCACCGTCACCCACGGAATACCGCGACGCGAGGTTTTAGCGAACACCTTCGGCGCGCTCCCCTGCTCGGCCATGCCGTGCAGCATACGACCCACGCCGAACACGTCGGAATTAATCGCCGACAGCGAGGCCGTCAGGACCACGAAGTTAAGAATGCTGGCCGCGAAGGTAATGCCCAGATGCTGGAAGGTCAGGACAAAGGGGCTGCCGTCGGTACCCACCTGGTTCCACGGATAGATAGACATAATGACAAACAGCGTGCCGACATAGAACACCAGAATGCGCATCGGCACCGAGTTGATAGCGCGTGGAATGGATTTCTCCGGATCTTTCGCCTCACCGGCGGTAATACCGATGATTTCGATACCACCGTAGGCGAACATCACCATCTGCAGCGACATCACCATTCCCAGCCAACCGTTGCTGAAGAAGCCGCCGTTGCTCCAGAGGTTATGAATGCCCGTCGGCTGGCCGCCGTTGCCGATCCCCCAGATAATGATGCCGAACCCGGCGAGGATCATAATGATGATGGTGGCCACTTTGAAGAACGAGAACCAGAACTCCAGCTCGCCAAACACCTTGACGCTCATCAGGTTGACGGCGCAGATGATGAGCACCACGCTGAGCACCCAGATCCAGTGCGGCACCGTCGGGAACCAGACGCCCATGTAGATACCGAAGGCGGTGACGTCGGCGATGGCGACGATCAGGATTTCAAAGCAGTAGGTCCAGCCGGTGATATAGCCCGCCAGTCCGCCGAGGTTTTCCTGAGCATAGCGGGAGAATGAGCTGGCGGAAGGGTTATGCACCGACATCTCACCGAGCGCGCGCATAATGATATATGCCGCGACGCCGCCGATAATGTAGGCCAACAGTACGCTGGGTCCGGCCATTTTAATCGCGTCGGCTGAACCGTAAAAAAGCCCGGTGCCGATGGCGGAACCCAGGGCCATAAAGCGGATGTGCCGGGTGCTTAGCCCGCGCTTAAGCTTGTTACTACTTTCCATCGTGGTTTTTCAATGCCGTTTAACACAAAAAATAAAAAACCACGGAACCCGAAGTCCCGTGGTTAAACGCTTGTCCTCAACGCCGGTTAGTGCGCGCTGGAGGTCACCTGACGTCCGGCGGCACGGTCCCAGATCACCGCGAGGATTGCCATCACGGCGGTCGGCATCAGCCAGGCCAGACCTTGCTCCGCCAGCGGCAGACGCGCGGTCCAGGCCGGCAGGATAGCGGCAAACGCCGATGACTTAATCCCGTCAATGATACCAAACATCAGACTGATAAACATGGCCGGCGCGATAACACGTGACGAATTATGCCACCAACTGCGGGTAAAGCTTAATACAACCAGTGCGATACACGGCGGATAGATAGCGGTCAACACCGGAATCGACACCTGAATCAGGTGGCTCAGACCAAGGTTGGAGACCGCCATCGAGAACAGGCCGAGGATGAAGACCAGCGTGCGATAGGAGAACGGCAGATACTGGGCAAAGAACTCAGCGCAGGCGCAGGTCAGACCCACCGCCGTCACCAGGCAGGCGATGAAGATCAGCGCTGCCAGCAGGAAGCTGCCCGCCCCGCCGAAGGTATGCTGCACGTAAGCGTGGAGGATTGCCGCGCCGTTAGCGGACTGGTCCACGAGGGTGGCGCTATCAGAGCCCAGACGGAACAGCGCCAGATACAGCAGGGTCAGACCGACGCCTGCCATCAGGCCCGCCCAGACGGTGTAGCGGGTCAACAAACGCGCTTCGCTGACGCCGCGGGAGCGTGCGGCATTGACAATCACGATCCCGAACACCATCGCGCCGAGGGTGTCCATGGTCAGGTAGCCGTTGACGAAGCCATTGGAGAATGGCGCGGTACGATACGCTTCCATCGCGTCGCTGATCGGGCCCGCCGGCCAGACAACCGCGGCGACCGCCAGCACAATCAGGGCGATAATTTTCAGCGGCGCAAGGAAATTTCCCACCGTATCCAGCAGTTTGCCCGGATAGAGTGAGACCAGGATCACCAGCGCGAAGTAGATAACGCTGTAGATCAGCAGCGGCAGCGGGCCGTCGCCGGTCAGCGGCGCAATACCGACCTCAAAAGAGACGGTCGCGGTGCGCGGGGTCGCGAACAGCGGTCCTACCGCGAGATAACACACCACCGCCAGCAGGATACCCGCCACTTTACCAATCGGGGTGCTCAGGCTTTCAACGCCGCCGCCGACTTTCGCCAGCGCCACCACCGTCAGAACCGGCAGACCCACCGCAGTGATCAGGAAGCCGATCGCCGCCGTCCAGACGTGCTCGCCCGCCTGTAAGCCAACCATCGGAGGGAAAATAATATTGCCTGCGCCAACGAACAACGCGAAGGTCATAAAGCCCAACGCTATGATGTCGCGAGATTTTAACTGATGGGTCATAAATTCATTACTGCCTGTGGATGTGGTGTTGTAAAAAAACGGAAAAATACCGCGCTACCCTCTCAGGGACGATACAGCGGCGATTGCCGGTAAACTCAGCGAGATATGCTCCCGAAGCGGCGTGGGAAAGAATTGTTTTTGGTATTACCACGCAAAAGCAGTCTGTCATCGACTGCGCAGGCGCAATTTAAACGCTTATAACGTTTTAAAGCAAGGCACGATCGCAAAAGCAGATGATTATGCTGGTTATCAGTTTCACACCAGAATCATTTACCATATTGATGGAAAACCCGTGGCTTATCATGCGAACAAAAAAGCAGCGCACGTTCATTAAATAGGCGAGGGGAAAATGACTGCCAATGAAAATGACCAGCCGAAGCCGGTCATTGGCAAGATAAACTGACAGTGCGCCGCTCAGGGGTCGTTTCTGGCAATTAATCGTTCCGGGAGCAGGAAGCTAAAACGGGTTCCCTTGCCCACCGTACTTTCTATTTCCAGTCGGCTGTCATGATGGTTGACCGCGTGTTTGACAATCGCCAGCCCCAGGCCGCTGCCCCCCGTTTGCCGGGAGCGGGCTTTATCCACCCGATAGAAACGCTCGGTCAGACGGGGAATATGCTCCGGCGCAATGCCTGGCCCATTATCTTCGACGCTGAACAGCGCCCCCTGCGGCGTTCGCTGCCAGCTGACGCGAATTTCAGTGCCCGGCGGGGTGTGGTTCACCGCGTTATAAACCAGGTTAGAAATGGCGCTGCGCAGCTGCTCCTCGTTGCCCAGCACCTTGAGCTGCTCATCGACGGTAAAAAACAGCGTCTGCTTATCCTGGCTGAGGGTCTGCGCCTCGCGCTCCACCACCCGCAGCATCATCGGCACGTCGATGCGGTCATTCATCGCCAGCGCCGGCGCGGCTTCAATACGCGACAGCGTGAGCAGCTGCTTCACCAGGCCCTCCATACGCTGGGTTTGCTCACGCATGGTGTGCAGGGCCTTTTCACGGGTCGCCCCTTCCAGCACCTGCTCCTGCATCATCTCCAGATAGCCTTGCAGCACCGTCAGCGGGGTGCGCAGCTCATGGCTGACGTTAGCGAAGAAGTTACGCCGCGCCCCTTCCAGTTGATGCATCTGCGTCACGTCGCGCGCCACCATCAGCCACTGCTTGTCGCTGTAGGGCATCACGCGAATTTCCAGATGACGGGCATTATTCAGCACCAGATTGAGCGGTTTTGAAAAATCACGCTGTTTCAGGTAGGTGGCGAATTCAGGATAGCGCAGAAGGTTAAGAATGTTTTGCCCACTGTCGTCCGGCCAGCGCAGGTTTAAAATCTGCTGCGCCAGGCCATTACACCAGAAAATGGCTCCCTCCTCCGTGGTCAGGACCACCGCGTCCGGCAACGATTCCGCTCCACTGCGGAAGCGTTTAATCAGGCTTCCCAGCTCACGTCGACGCTTTTTATTACGCATCTGCATCTGGTGCAGACCATACAGCAGCGGCTCCCAGCTGCCGCGGCCGGGCGGAGGGGTCATGCTCCGGTCCACCCACAGCCACCACGACAGGCGCATCAAATTCCAGAAATGCCAGATCAGCAAACCGGTCACTGCCGCCAGTAAAAACCACGGCAAATGCCCCACAAACGCCCCCAGAATCAGGGCCGGAATACACGCTAAAAAGAGCTCCAGCGCCAGCCTTTTCCATGACAGCCGTTCCAGCACGGGTCACACTCCTGTCAAAATTCAGAAACGGGCGGAGAAACGATACCCCGTGCCGCGAACCGTTTGCACCATCCGATCATGGCCACTGTGTTCCAGCGCTTTGCGCAGGCGACGAATATGGACGTCCACCGTGCGGTCTTCCACATAGACGTTGGTTCCCCAAACGTGGTTCAGCAGCTGCTCGCGGCTGTACACCCGCTCCGGATGGGTCATAAAGAAATGCAATAATTTAAATTCCGTTGGCCCCATGTCCAGCGGACTTTCGCCGGTCATCACCCGGTGCGATGAGGGATCGAGGCTCAGCCCCTGCATTTCAATCACCTCTTCCACCGCCATCGGCGAAATACGGCGCATCACCGCTTTGATTCTCGCCACCAGCTCCTTCGGTGAGAAAGGCTTGGTAATGTAGTCGTCCGCCCCGGTCTCCAGGCCGCGAACGCGATCCTCTTCTTCTCCGCGCGCGGTCAGCATCACCACCGGAATATCACGGGTCATCGCCTCGCGCTTGAGCAGCTTAATAAACTGCAGCCCCGAACCGCCCGGCAGCATCCAGTCAAGGAGAATCAAATCAGGCCAGGGTTCATTGAGTTGATTCACCGCGCTGTCATAATCTTCCGCTTCGACAGGCTGAAAGCCATTTTGCTCCAGAACAAAGCAGACCATTTCGCGGATTGGAGCTTCATCTTCAACGACCAGAATTCTTCTCGCCATTATTTACCCTGTGTTTTTTAGCCATCAGTATAGAAGTGCGGCGTCATTATGCGTCACTTTTGTGACAGATTTATGAAAAAAATGACCGTCTGATGATCGGGTATTTTGAAGCATGACGCGGACTTACCCCTCTCCGACAAATGGTATACTGCCGCTCATGCTTTTTTCGCTAGGGAAGATTTATGCGCATCCTTCACACCTCCGACTGGCACCTGGGCCAGAATTTTTACAGCAAAAGCCGTGCGGCCGAACATGACGCCTTCCTGAGCTGGCTGCTGGCCCGCGCGCAGGAGCATGAAGTCGACGCCATCATCGTGGCCGGCGATATTTTTGATACCGGATCGCCGCCGAGCTACGCTCGCGAACTGTATAACCGCTTTGTCGTCCAGTTGCAGCAGACCGGCTGTCGCCTGGTGGTGCTGGCGGGCAACCACGATTCGGTGGCGATGCTCAATGAATCCCGCGATATCCTCGCCTTTTTACACACCACCGTCGTGGCGAACGCCGGCTGCCCGCCCATTGAGCTGCCGCGGCGCGACGGCACCCCTGGGGCTATCTTCTGCCCGGTGCCGTTTTTACGCCCGCGCGAGCTGGTCATCAGCCAGGCCGGCCACTCCGGTCGGGAAAAACAGCAGCAGCTGCTGCACGCCATCAGCGACTATTACCAGGAACAGTATCAGCAGGCCTGCGCGCTGCGCGGCGATCGCCCGCTGCCCGTCATTGCCAGCGGCCATCTGACCACCGTCGGCGCCAGCAAAAGCGATGCCGTTCGCGACATTTATATCGGCACGCTGGATGCCTTCCCGGCGCAGCACTTCCCCCCTGCCGACTACATTGCGCTGGGCCATATTCACCGGGCGCAGGTGGTCGGCGGCTGCGAGCACATCCGCTACAGCGGCTCGCCGCTGCCGCTGAGCTTTGATGAAACCGGCAAAGCGAAATCGGTGCATCTGGTGAGCTTTAGCGATGGGCGACTCAGCGCCGTGGAAACCCTCGAGGTGCCCGTCACCCAGCCGCTAGCGGTCATCAAAGGCGATCTGGCCGCCATCACCGCCCAGCTGGAGCAGTGGCGCGGCGTTGAACAGGACCCGCCGGTGTGGCTGGATATCGAAATCACCACCGAGGAGTACCTGCACGATATTCAGCGTCAAATTCAGGCGCTGACGGAGGATCTGCCGGTGGAAGTATTGCTGGTGCGCCGCAGCCGCGAGCAGCGCGAGAAAATACTGCTCAACGCCCAGCGGGAGACCCTCAGCGAACTGAAGGTGGAAGAGGTGTTCGAGCGCCGGCTGGCGCTGACCGAGATTGACGATGAGAAGCGCGCCCGGCTGCACGAGCTGTTCGCCCATACGCTGCATACGCTCACCGCGGAGGACGAAAACGCATGAAAATCCTCAGTCTGCGTCTGAAAAACCTTAACTCCCTGAAAGGGGAATGGAAGATAGACTTTACCGCCGAGCCGTTCGCCAGCAACGGCCTGTTCGCCATTACCGGCGCCACCGGCGCCGGGAAAACCACCCTGCTCGACGCCATTTGCCTCGCGCTTTACCACGAAACGCCGCGCCTGAATAAAGTCTCCCAGTCGCAAAACGACCTGATGACCCGCGATACCGCCGAGTGTCTGGCGGAGGTGGAGTTTGAAGTGAAGGGCATCGCCTACCGCGCCTTCTGGAGCCAGAACCGGGCGCGTAACCAGCCGGATGGCAACCTGCAGGCGCCCCGCGTCGAGCTGGCGCGCTGCGCCGACGGCAAAATCCTCGCCGATAAGGTCTCGGATAAGCTGGAGCAAACCGCGACGCTCACCGGCCTCGACTATGGCCGCTTCACCCGCTCGATGCTGCTCTCCCAGGGACAATTTGCCGCCTTCCTGAACGCGAAGCCGAGCGATCGCGCGGAGCTGCTGGAGGAGCTGACAGGCACGGAAATCTACGGTCAGATTTCGGCGATGGTCTATGAGCAGCACAAAACCGCTCGCCATACGCTGGAGAAGTTCGAAGCCCAGGCGGCGGGCATCGTACTGCTGACGGAGGCCCAGCAGCAGGCGCTGCAGGAAAGTTTGCAGGTGCTTACTGACGAAGAGAAAGCCCTGCTGGCGCAGCAGCAAAACCAGCAGCGGCAGCTCCAGTGGCTAACGCGCCGCGACGAGCTGGCGCAGCAGCAGCAGCAGGCGGTCAGCGGCCAGGAGCAGGCCCGCCAGGCGCTGGCCGACGCCGCGCCGGCGCTGGCGAAGCTTGAGCTGGCCCAGCCCGCCGCCCAGCTGCGCCCCCTGTGGGAGCGCCAGCAGGAGCACGCGGCAGGCCTGGAGCAAACCCGCCAGCGAATCAATGAAGTAAATGCTCGCTTACTTGCCAGCACGGCGCTGCGCGCGCGCATCCGCCGCAGCGCCCTGCACGCTCAGCAGCAGCGGCAGGCTGAACTGACCGATCTGGCGCAGTGGCTGGCGGCCCATGAGCGATTCCGCTTGTGGGGCCAGGAGATTGCCGGCTGGCGGGCGCAATTTTCGCAGCTAACGCGGGATAAACAGCAGCTGACGGCCCAGACCAGCCGCCTGGCCGCGCTGCGCCAGAAGCTGACCGCGCTGCCAGCCAGTCCTCTGTCGCTGAGCGCCGATGACGTTGCGGCGGCGATAGCGCAGCAAACCCAGTCGCGACCGCTGCGCCAGCGGCTGCTCTCCCTGCATGAACAGCATCAGCTGCTGCGCAAGCGTCTGCGCCAGAACGCCGAAAGCGTACAGCAGGCGCAGGCGGAGCAGGCAAAACTCAACGCTACCCTGGCGCAACGCCGGGCGCAGTACAAAGACAAAAACCAGCACTATCTCGACCTGAAAGCGCTCTGCCAGCGGGAAGAAACGATTAAAGATCTGGAAGATTACCGCGCCCGGCTTGAGGCGGGTAAGCCCTGCCCGCTGTGCGGCTCCTGTGAACATCCGGCGATTGAGCAATACGCTTCGCTAACAGTCACGGATAATCAGCGCCGCCGCGATGCGCTGGAAAAAGAGGTCGCCGCGCTAAAAGAAGAAGGTCTGCTGATCCTCGGGCAGGTCAACGCCCTGACGCAGCAGCTCCAGCGTGAGACCGAAGCGGCCGGGCGGCTCGCTGAGGAAGAGCAAGCGCTCACTAAAGCGTGGCAGGAAACCTGCGCCTCTCTGCAGGTCACGCGGGATATTGCGCAAGAGATAAACGACTGGATCCAGGAGCAGGAGCGCTACGAGCAGCAGCTCTACCAGCTCAGCCAGCGCCTGATGCTGCAGAGCCAGCTCAACGATCAGGAGGCGCTGGAGCGCCAGGCTCTGCAGCAGCTGACGGCCACGCGCCAGGGGCTGGAGAGCGCCCTGCAGGCCCTGACGCTGACCCTACCGGAAGAAGGGACAGAATCCGCCTGGCTGAACGCTCGCGAAAGCGAATTTGCCCAGTGGCAGGCGCAACAGACCCGGCATGGCGCCATTCAGGAGCAGATTGCCGCCCTGCAGCCGCTGCTCGAGACGCTGCCAGCCAGCGACGAGGCAGAGGCTGAAGCTGAAGCGGAACCGGCGATCCCCGACAACTGGCGCGCGATCCACGAAGAGTGCCTGGCGCTGCACAGCCAGCTTGTCGCCCAGCAGCAGCTGGAGACCGAAGAGAAGGCGCGCCTGGACCAGTCGCAGGCGCAATTTACCGCCGCCCTGGCCGCCAGCCGCTTTAACGATCGGCAGGCGTTCCTCGCCGCGCTGCTGGACGACGAGACCGCCCAGCGGCTAACGCAGTTAAAACAGACGCTGGAGCAGCAGCTTCAGCAGGCGACGGCGCTCTGCGAGCAGGCGACCCGGCAGCAGCAGGCGCACCTGGCGCTGCGTCCGCAAGGGACGGACGCGGACATCCCCGCCCTGCAAACTCAGCTGCACGACCTGGCCCAGCGGCTGCGGGACAACACCACCCGCCAGGGCGAGATCCGTCAGCAGCTCAGGCAGGACGCAGAGAGCCGTCAGCATCAGCAGGCGCTGGGGCGGCAGATTGCAGAGGCGGCGCAGCTGGCGGATGACTGGGGCTATCTCAACTCGCTGATCGGCTCCAGCACCGGCGATCGGTTCCGCAAATTCGCCCAGGGGCTGACGCTGGATAATCTGGTCTGGCTGGCAAACCAGCAGCTTAACCGCCTGCACGGGCGCTATCTGCTGCAGCGCAAAGCCAGCGAAGCGCTGGAGCTGGAGGTGGTCGATACCTGGCAGGCCGACGCCGTGCGCGACACCCGCACCCTCTCCGGCGGCGAAAGTTTCCTCGTCAGCCTGGCGCTGGCCCTGGCGCTGTCAGACCTGGTGAGCCATAAGACGCGGATTGACTCTCTGTTTCTTGATGAGGGCTTCGGCACCCTCGACAGCGAAACGCTGGACACGGCGCTGGACGCGCTGGATGCCCTCAACGCCAGCGGCAAGATTATCGGGGTGATCAGCCACGTGGAGGCGATGAAAGATCGCATTCCGGTGCAGATCAAAGTGAAGAAGATAAATGGCCTGGGCTACAGTCGGCTGGATAGAGCGTTTGCGGTGGAGTGAGGTCTGAGTCATTACGATGTTCCCTCACCCTAACCCTCTCCGGGGGGAGAGGGAACCGTCCGGCGCTGGTTTTCCGTTTCGTACGCTGTTGCGATTACCCCTCTCCCCGCAAGAGACCGGGGGTTCCTGCCACACCCCCAACCACCGACGCCGCCTTCCCCCTCTCCCTCCAGGAGAGGGCCGGGGTGAGGGGGAGTGGTTCAGGTCCCCTGCAGCGGCCACAGCCATGCCGCGCCGCGTACTCCGCTGGAGTCGCCGTGCATTGCTTTACGGATCGGCGTTTCACACTCGCCGCCGAAGACCCACTGTTTCACCAGGTCCGGCACCGTCTGATAAAGCCGCTCGACGTTGCTCATCCCGCCGCCCAGCACGATGACGTCCGGATCGAGGATGTTCACCACGTGGGCGAGCGATTTCGCCAGCCGCTGTTCATAGCGGCTCAGCGCCAGTTCGGCTTTTTCGTCACCTTCACCCACCAGGCGCATAATCTCGCTGCCGCTTAACCCCTTGCCGCTCAGCCGCTGATAGTCAGTGGCAAAGCCGGTGCCGGAGATAAAGGTTTCGATACACCCCTGTTTACCGCAGTAGCAAGGCACTTCCGCACGGTAGCGCAGCTCATCGTCGTTCATCCACGGCAATGGGTTATGTCCCCACTCGCCGGCGTTACCGTTGCCGCCGATATGCGCCCGCCCGTTGAGCGCTACGCCCGCGCCGCAGCCGGTGCCGATAATCACCGCGAACACCGTTTGCGCCCCCGCCGCCGCGCCGTCCACCGCTTCCGACACTGCCAGACAGTTGGCGTCGTTAGCCAGCCGGACTTCACGGTCAAGGCGCAGGCTGAGGTCCTTGTCAAAGGGCTGGCCGTTGAGCCAGGTCGAGTTGGCGTTTTTCACTACCCCGGTATAGGGCGAAATCGAGCCCGGGATCCCCATCCCCACGGTGCCACGCTGTCCGGTCGCCTGCTCGGCCATCGCCACCAGGGTAGCGATAGTCTCGATGGTTTGCCGGTAATCCTCCCGCGGCGTGGGTAACCGATGGCGAAACAGCTGCTCTCCCTGGTCGCTCAGGGCTATCACTTCGGTTTTTGTACCACCTAAATCAATACCAATACGCACGCTCAGCTCCTCACCCCGATTAACAATGCAAGCATAGCGACAATTCGCTATCATGCCCGCCTGATTTAACGACAAAGCCGTGGAAATTATCATGCTGTGGTTCAAAAATTTAATGGTTTACCGTCTCAGCCGCGATATCGAATTGCGCGCCGAGGAGATGGAAAAACAGCTGGCCGAGCTGACATTTACCCCTTGTGGCAGCCAGGATATGGCGAAAACCGGTTGGGTATCGCCGATGGGATCGCACAGCGACGCGCTGACGCATACGGCGAACGGCCAGATCATTATCTGCGCGCGTAAAGAAGAAAAGATCCTGCCGTCGCCGGTGATCAAGCAGGCGCTGGAGGCGAAGATCCAGAAGCTCGAAGCCGATCAGGGGCGCAAGCTGAAGAAGACTGAGAAAGATTCCCTGAAAGATGAAGTGCTGCACTCGCTGCTGCCGCGCGCCTTCAGCCGCTTCAGCCAGACGATGATGTGGATCGACACCGTCAACGGCCTGATCATGGTGGACTGCGCCAGCGCGAAAAAAGCGGAAGATACCCTGGCCCTGCTGCGTAAAACCCTCGGCTCGCTGCCGGTGGTGCCGCTGACCCTGGAGAATCCGATCGAGCTGACGCTGACCGAGTGGGTCCGCTCCGGCACCGTAGCGCAGGGCTTCCAGCTGCTGGACGAAGCCGAGCTGAAAGCGATGCTGGAAGATGGCGGCGTGATCCGCGCCAAGAAGCAGGATCTGGTCAGCGACGAAATCGCTGTGCACATTGAGGCCGGGAAGGTCGTCACCAAGCTGGCGCTGGACTGGCAGCAGCGTATTCAGTTTGTGATCTGCGACGACGCGTCAATTAAGCGCCTCAAGTTCTGCGATGAATTACGCGACCAAAACGAAGATATCGATCGGGAAGATTTCGCCCAGCGCTTTGACGCCGACTTTATCTTAATGACCGGCGAACTGGCTGCCCTGATCCAAAGCCTGGTGGAAGGGCTCGGCGGCGAAGCGCAGCGCTAAGCGCCGCTTTCTTTCCTGCCTGACAGGAAAAAAATACAACCCGGCGGCAAGCGCCGGGCGTTACGCTGACTTACAGATAGCGGCACAGATAGGAGGTTGGCTCAGCCACCTGCAGATGGAATTCGCTGTTGCCTGGCACATTGAAGGCTTCGCCGGCGGCGTAAACTTTCCACTCAGTCTCACCCGGCAGCAGGACATTCAGCGCCCCGCTGACCACCGTCATCTCTTCCGGCTGCGCCGTACCAAAGGTGTATTCTCCTTCCGCCATCACGCCAACGCTGGCGCGACCGGTACTGCTGCTGGTGAAGCCAATGGATTTCACTTTTCCGTCAAAGTATTCATTGCTTTGAAGCATAAACAAGCCCTTCTGATCGTCGTTGAAAGGCTCAATATAGGGGGCGCTCCTTGCCCCTGTCACGTGAAATTAACACATTAGACTAATAGTTCTGCCGCCAGTCGGGAAACCAGCACATTCGACAGCAAAACCGGGACATCAAGGGCTTTTTGTAACACATCGCGATGATGCTGATAGTAACCGAGACAGTCGAGGACCAGCACGTCGGCCCCCTGCTCAAGCAGCGCTTGACCGGCGGTTAACAGCTCACTGTCGCTACCGGTAAACGGGTTGGCCAACGCGTAGTACGGTGACTTCTCCAGTGAATGCCACTTTTGTCGCTGCATGGGCATGATCTCTTCCACCGGCACGATCACCCCGACCTGGTGCCCATCGACGATCGACGCCACCAGCGGCGGAATGATCCGCTGCGGCTCGAGGAGGATCGCGTGGTGGGTGGTAAAACCGGTCAGCTGTTCGGAGCTGAGCAGCAGGATCACATCAAAATGCTGTCGATCCAGCATGGCGATCACGCTGCGAACATCACGTTCAATTTTTTGTCGCGACACCATCACCAGCTGGTTATCGCTGAGCAAGGTCAACAGACCCTGTTCGCCGTCACCCACGGCGTACTCTGCCATCACGTCGTCACGCGTCATCTCGCCCAGCAGGCTGATGTGAGCGATCTGTTCTTCCCTGATATGTTCGGTCAGGAGCGGTAATACTCCCGCCAGCGGCACAACGCCGATGGTCAAAATTGCCATCGTTGCACTACTCATATCATGTACCTTTTCACTACCACTGCTTCAACACAGGCTTACCACACACAGCATTCGCCCCCCTGGTGAGTAAAAATCAACCGTCGAGAAGCGTAGCAGCTCCACGCCGCGGTTGAATGTAAAGATTACCGGGCGGCGGCGGCGTGCCTGAAAAATCCGTGTGTTAGAAATTCATTAGTACGACTGATAAATAAAAAATGTGAGATACGCCCGATATTGCCCGCAGGACAGGCAATCCGGGCTCAGGGCTTAAGACTTGTCGGGATCTTCATAACGCCGCTTGGCATCCACGGCTTCCTGCTCGGTAGGATGTTCGCTGATTAGCGAATCGGGCTCAGGATAGTCCGCGCGGAGTTGATACCAGGTCACCGTCTGACCCTGAGGACCTTTCTCTACCGCAACCACGCGCGCTTCTCTCGGATATGGGGGTCTGTTTGGCATAGTTCTTCCTTCTTCCGGTATCAGAACTATCAAGTATAGGCGCCCCTCGCCGCCTTAATGTAAGTAAATTCTTAACTTACCGGAGCTGCCGTCGCGCCGCACAGCATGGTCATAATTTGCTCCACCACCCGATCCGGGGAGGCTGTAGCATCGACAATATGATGGGCAGCATCACGGTATAACGCTTCACGCTGCGCCAGCACCTCGCCCACTTCCTCACGCACCGGTTTCCCGGTGAGCGTCGGCCGTTGTTCGGCTTTCGGGTAGGCTTCCAGACGGTCAATCAGCGCCGACACCGACGCCTGAAGATAAATCACCACGCCGTTCTCCCGCATAAACTGACGGTTACATTCCGCGAGGATGATGCCGCCGCCGGTGGCGATCACCGTATTCGGCAGGGTCACGGCCTTCAGCGACAGGGTCTCCAGCTCGCGAAAGCGCGCCCACCCTTCCGCCTGCACGATCTCCGCCACCGTCCGCTGCTCATGGGCCTGCAGCCGATGATCGGTATCGGAGAACTGAAAATGTCGCGCTCGCGCCAGCGCATGGCCGACGGTGGTTTTACCGCAGCCGCGTGGCCCGATGAGAAAGATTGGCTGTGTCATAACCGAAGACCCCCTGGTTCCGTCTGTCGCAAAAAAAGGAAAACGAAAGAACGTATTATCGCTGTCTGTTCCGCAACGTATTCGTAAATAAAACGTTACACAACTTCTTTACACCCCATCACCGCAGTGAGGCAAAGGGCTCTTGATGTAAACTTATCATTGCATTTGGTGTTTAACCAGCTTTACTTTTCTGCCTGGCGTTATTTTTTATCCACTGCTGGCGTAAACGGTAACACATTTATGCATAGCTTTACGAAGCAACATATTTACAACATCGTGTTTCAGACGCACCCTGATGCCTATTCGACAGTGTGACAGAGGAATGTAACATGCAATCTGAAGAACAACGCCTTATTGATGGACTGTTTTCCCGGCTGAAAGAGGCTGAGGCGCACAGTGCATCGCGCGATGCCAGCGCCGAGGAGCGGATTGCCCAACACGTGAGCGCGCAGCCGGCGGCCCCCTACTATATGGCGCAAACCATCCTTATCCAGGAAGCCGCGATTAAACAGCTCAACGATCGCATCCAGGCGCTGGAGAGCCAGGTCAGCCAGCTGCAGGCGGCGAAGCCCAGCAGCGGCGGTTTCCTCTCCGGCCTGTTTGGCGGCGGCGGCTCGTCACGCGGTTCTGACCCGATCCCGGGCGCGGAGCAATACGGTCGCCCGCAGGCCAGCTCACAGCCGCAGTATGCCCCACAGCAGCAGCAGAGCTATGCCCCGCAGGCTGCCGCACGCGGCGGCGGCTTTATGGCGGGCGCGCTGCAAACGGCCGCAGGCGTAGCGGGCGGGGTGGTGCTGGGCAATATGCTGACCAGTATGTTCAGCGGCTCGCACCCGCAGGAGATTGTGAATATCATCGAAGAGAAGCCGCAGCCTGATGCTGACGCCCCCGCCGCGCAGGACGCCGCCGCGGGTGACGATCCGTTCCGTCAGGGAGACGATCAGTTCCTTGCCGACAACACCTGGAACGACGACTTCGACGCCGGCTTTGGCGATGATGATATTGGCAGCGATGACGACAGTTGGGTTTAACCCTGCTGACGTTTAACCGCCAGCAACCACTTCTCCAGCTCGGCGGCAAACTGTTGCCGATCGCGCTGCGATAAACTATCCGGGCCGCCGGTCTGAACGCCGCTGGCCCGTAATGTCTCCATAAAATCCCGCATCGTCAACCGCTCGCGGATCGTCGCTTCGCTGTAGCGCTCTCCGCGCGGATTGAGCGCCGCCCCGCCCTTCGCCAGCACCTCCGCCGCCAGCGGAATATCGGCGGTGATCACTAAATCCCCCGCCGCGCACTGACGGACGATTTCGTTATCCGCCACGTCAAAACCCTGCTCAACCCGCAGGGTGCGGATGAAACGCGACGGCGGTACGCGCAGCGGCTGGTTCGCCACCAGCGTCAGCGGCGTCTGGGTCCGCTCTGCCGCGCGGAACAATATCTCTTTAATCACGTTCGGACACGCGTCTGCATCCACCCAAATGGCCATGCCAGCTCCTGTTACCTGCAATAAGTGTCGCCAATGTTACCTGCTTTTCTCCCCCATGAAAGCGCCAGGATGATAAGCTAATCAGATCGTAACGAAAAAAGCAGAGGGGAATGGTGATGGATAAGAAAATTGGCTTTATCGGCTGCGGCAATATGGGTAAGGCCATTCTGGGTGGACTGATCGCCAGCGGCCAGGTACAGCCGGGACAAATTTGGGTCTACACCCCGTCGCCGGACAAGGTTGCGGCTCTGCGCGACCAGTACGGCATCAACGCCGCCGATAGCGCCCAGGAAGTGGCGCAAATTGCCGATATCGTCTTCGGCGCGGTGAAGCCGGGGATCATGACCAAAGTGCTGGGCGATATCGCCTCCAGCCTGAATAAAGAGTCGCTGGTGGTCTCCATCGCCGCCGGCGTCACGCTTGACCAGCTGGCGCGCGCGCTCGGCCACGATCGCAAAATTATTCGCGCGATGCCCAATACCCCGTCGCTGGTTAACGCCGGCATGACCTCCGTTACGCCAAACGCGCTGGTGAGCAGCGAAGATGTGGCTGAAGTGTTGACCATTTTCCGCTGCTTTGGCCAGGCGGAGCAAATTGCCGAGCCGATGATCCATCCGGTGGTGGGCGTTAGCGGTTCGGCGCCAGCCTATGTCTTTATGTTTATCGAAGCGATGGCCGATGCCGCCGTTCTCGGCGGGATGCCGCGCGCCCAGGCCTACAAATTCGCCGCGCAGGCGGTGATGGGCTCTGCCAAAATGGTGCTGGAGAGCGGTGAGCATCCGGGAGCGCTGAAAGATATGGTCTGCTCTCCTGGCGGGACCACCATCGAAGCCGTGCGCGTGCTGGAAGAAAAAGGCTTCCGCTCCGCGGTGATCGAAGCCATCAGCCAGTGCATGGAAAAATCAGAGAAGCTGAGCCGCTCCTGAAGCTGAGCTGGCGGGCTGCAAGCCCTGAGAGGTCAAAGAACAAGGGAGCGCGTGCGCTCCCTTTTTTTCAGGCTTTCTTCAGGCAGCTACTCATGAAGGTACTGCGTTCATCGCCCTTCAGTGATTTTGCCGAAGCCGCTTTGTTGCAGTCGCTCATCTTCTGCTGTTGGGGCGTGAGGGGCTTTCCTTGCGAGGTCGTGGTCTCTTTTTTGAGGCACTGACTCATAAAGGTTTTGCGCTCCTCCCCTTTCAGCGTTTTGGCTGACGCTTGCTGATTGCAGTCCGTCATCCTTTGCTGCTGAGGAGTGGGCGTTTTTTCTGCCGCGCCAACCGCGCTGATAAAGATCAAGCCAAACAGTAGGGTCATCAGTAAGGTTATTTTCATCGCACCATCCTTCTGTGAGTGGATCGTTGTAAGTCTGGACGCAGATAGAAAAAAAACCAGCCGGTGACGCGATTTCGCCACCGGCAGCGACTTATTTCAGACTCAGGGCAGCTTTCATAGTTGAGAAGAGGTCGGTCTGATCGGTCAGGCCGACGACGTTAGCCGCATGCGGACCGTAGGCCGCAATGCGCAGCTGGGTGCCGGTGTGCTCCATCGACTCTTCCTCTGAGTTGCCGTAGCTCATGACCATCACTGCGCCATCGTGAGTATTCAGAGCCTGAGTCAGGCCCGGGGCTTTGCTATCCGCCGGGATGATCTGGCTGGCGTGCGCATGGTCGGCGGTGACGATCACCAGGGTATTGCCGTCTTTTTTGGCAAATTCCAGCGCCTTCTGCACCGCCTCGTCGAGATCAACCGTTTCGCCGATCTGGCCGCACGGATTCGCCGCATGATCCTGCTTATCGATGGAGGCACCTTCCACCTGCAGGAAGAAGCCTTTCTCGTGGCGGCTCAGCAGGTCAATCGCTTTCTCCGTCATCTGCGCCAGCGTCGGCACCGAGGCGTCGCGTTTCGGGTTTGGGGTACAGGTTACCGGCGGCTTATCGATATTACCGTGATAAGACGCCTTGGGCCCTTCCCAGCGTACCGGCATATTGCCGTCGGCGAACAGTCCCAGCAGCGGTTTATCCTGGCTGGCTTCCGTCGCGGCGGCAAGAGAGGCCGCGTCGGTCACAATCTGGTAGCCGCGCGCTTCCGCCTGCTCACGCAGGGTTTTGCCCTGCCACTCGCCCGCCGTCGCCGTTTCGGCAAAAGTCTTCGCGCCGCCGCCCAGGGTGACATCCGGCCGGGCGTTCAGCAGCTGTTCGGTAATGGAGCCTTTGCCCCCTTTCTCCAGCGCATTGCTGGGGCATTTTTCGCTGGTGACCGTAGGGCCGTAGCATTTACGCGATGTCACATGCGCCACCAGCGCCGCGGGGGTGGCGTCCTGCAGCTCGGCGGTAGAAACGTTGCCGGTGGCCAGGCCCGCCGCTTTCGCCAGCTCGAGGATGGTCTGATGCGCGTTCTCATGAATATCGACGCCCAGCGCGCCGTTATAGGTCTTCACGCCGGTGGTCCAGGCGGTGGCGGAGGCCGCCGAGTCGGTGACGTAGTCCGGTTTACCGGTTTTTTTATCCAGCGAATAGTGCGTGTACTGCCCGGTTAACGGCAGGGCGTCAATGCCTTTAAAGAAACCGCCCGCCCCTTCCGCATAATTTCGCGCAGCGGTAATTTCAGAATCACCCATCCCATCGCCAATCAGCAAGATAATGTTTTTGGCCGGCTTATTGATTATCGAGGCGCGCAGCGCTTCGGTTTGATCGCCCGTTAAACGACGCGCGCCGCCGGGAGTGGTGATATCTCCCTGGGCAGCGCGATTTTCCAGAACCGGCGCGGTCGTGGTTTCCGCATGAATAACCGGCGAGCCCAGCAGAGGCAGCAGGGCAATAAACAGGGCGCTTAATTTCACTTTTGTCATCTCCATGTAAAAAATACTTAAAAAAACAAAACGTGGGAGACTTTATAAAAGGGAGATGACAGAAAAATGACGGCATCCTTGTCGCGTCGCAAAGATTAGCTACGAGGATGCCGCAACAGCTTCTTTAGATATTGCTGCAGCAGGATGGCATCCTGGTCGTTGACCGGCGGACAAGGCGTCACCTGGTCTATCGCCTGCTCAATATCCTGAATCAATGCCTGCTGGGCATCATGCTCCATATGGCGCAATAATGCGGTGACCACGATCTCCAGCGCTTCAACCTGCACCGTCAGTTCCTTTGCTTCTTCTTCTTTTTGCGCCAGTTTAACCAGTAACTCAGCAATGAGATTCTTCATAGCACCAGTTCCTTATGCGAGGCCTGTTTTTCGATTGAGATGTCATACCTGATGACGGACCCCAGAATTACTTAAAATAAGAATCGTCGCAACACCCAATATACAGCGAAACGTTTTACCACAACAAAATACCACTATAAATAGTATTGTTTAATCACAACCGGGTCTGTTTATAACTAAATGACGTCGGAAATAATAAAATGGAATAGCGCTCACGCAATGGCGATAACAAAAAGTAATGGTAAATCGACCGACGTTGAATAACGCTGACGGTATTGCGTTAAATACCGTCAGCAGAGGTTCAGGCATTCGCCCGGCGGGTACGGCGCAGCATCCATGCCAGTTGCCAGAGGTTAATGAAAACGATAATGGCGGTAGCAATAAACACCCAGCGGAAGCCGGCCATCGCTGATACGGAAGCGCCAATTAGCGGCCCGGCGACGTTGCCAAGATACATAAACGACTGGTTATAGCCAAAGATGCGCCCGGTGACGCTGTCGCTGCTGTATTTCAGCAGCAGGGTCTGCACCGCCGGAAGCATCGCGCCATCGGCAAAGCCGAGCAGAAAACGCAGCGTACCTAATTGCAGCGGGGTGGTGACAAAGGACATGGCGAAGAACATCACCACCGCGCAGCAGAGCGTCGCCAGCAGGATCCGTGAGGTGCCGATGCGGTCGCCAAGCTTACCCAGCCGTGGCGCAGAGATCAGCGCCGACACCCCGGGCACCGCGGCGATCATCCCGGCCAGAAAAGCGATATTGTTGCTGTCCGGCGCCATCGACTTGATAAACAGCGCCAGAATCGGGCCGATTGAGCCGTTGCACAACTGGATCACCAGGGTGGTGAAAAAGAGGCTGATCACCAGCCCCGGATAGGGCAAGGAGGCAAAGACCTGTTTCCCGGTGAGACGATCGCTTTTGCTGACCTGCGGGCGAACGCCCTCTTTAATCAGAAACAGGGTCACCAGAAAACTGATGGTCAGCAGGATCGCCGTAATAAAAAAGACCATTCGCAGCCCGACGTGGTCCGCCAGGAAGCCGCCCAGCAGCGGGCCGCCGATCACGCCGCTGATTTGCGCCGTCGACAGGGTGCTCAGCGCCCAGCCGCTGCGCTCGCGCGGCACCTGGGAGGCCACCAGCGCCATGGCGTTAGGGATATAACCGGAGGTTAAGCCCATGATCGCCCGCAGGATAAACAGCTGCCAGACATTAGTGGCGAAGGCCTGCAGTAAAATGGCGATCGCCATTCCCAGCGAGGCGCGCAGCAGCATCAGCTTGCGGCCTTTGCGGTCCGCCAGGCTCCCCCACATCGGCGAGACGATCGCCGAGACCAGGAAGGTGACGCTGAAGGTCAGCCCCGACCACATCGACAGCGCTTCATGCGAGGTGACGCCCAGCTGGGAGACGTAGAGCGGTAAAAAGGGGAGAATTTGACTGATCGCCAGGCCGGTAAAAAAGCAACCAAACCAGACGGAGATAAGATTAACCTTCCAGGATTCCATAACTACGCGTATTCATTAATGATTTGCCAATTATTACCTAGCTTAGCAATTTCATTGCACTGGTGTACTACCATAGATGCGCTGGCGGTGAGTTTGGTGTTTTATGACTGCGCATGAGAGGCTGACGAAGCATTTTCTGGTCATTCAGGCTGCTCACAGGGCTTTATGCTCAAAAGCAGAAGCCCTGCCCGCGCATCCCAAAGTGAAAATGGTTGGCGTGCGCCGCGTTGTACTCCGGCCCCAGGGCGTTGCCGAAGTAAGGGCAGCTGTTGCTTAACAGCGCCGCCAGCCAGGGGTGAGAGCGATCGCTGCGCCAGCCCTGCAGGACGCTGATGCGTCTGCCGTCCGTCAGGCGGAAGCCGCTAACATCAAGGGCATCCGCCGTCGCGTGTTCACTACGCCGCGCCTGTTCCCGATGGTAGATATTGCGGCAGGCGAAGCTGCCGAGATGATCGATCTGGCGCAGATCGCTGGCCATCAGCTGACGGGTTAGCGGCTTCGCCTGCTGCTCGACGTACAGCGCGCTGCTGAGCGCCAGCGGGCAGCTGGCGAGGAAACTACTGCTCAACTGCACCGAGCCAAAATTAGCCACCCGCACCACATTACGCAGCGGGCAGGCGCCCTCGCTGTCGGCCACCGGCTGGCTGGCGATGAGCCGCCGGCGGTTGGCCTCCGCCAGCAGGGAGGCGCACTGGTCGGCCGTCAGGCTGCGCAGCTTGAACGACGTCAGCCAGCCCGGGGGATCGTCAAGGGCCAGCGGCGCCAGCGGATTCAGGTGTGGCGGCAGATAGCGATATCCCACAAGGCCCGCGCCGAGCAGCCCGGCCAGCACCAGCAGCGTCTTTCCTCTCACGCCCGCTCCCGTCAATTGATCAGGTAAATATTATGGCAGGCAGGCGGCGGTTTCACATGGTATGTTATGCCCTTTGATGTAATCTGGATGGAAGTTGAAATGGCAAAGATGAGGGTTGGGATCGTTTTTGGCGGTAAGTCGGCAGAGCATGAAGTGTCGCTGCAGTCAGCGAAGAATATCGTGGAAGCGATTGATAAATCACGCTTCGATGTGGTTCTGTTGGGGATTGATAAACAGGGGCTATGGCACATCAACGACGCCGGCAACTACCTGCTCAACGCTCAGGATCCTGCCCGCATCGCCCTGCGCCCTTCAACGGTGACCCTGGCGCAGATCCCGGGCCGCGAGGCGCAGCAACTGATTAACGCCGAAAGCGGTCAGCCGCTGGCGGCCATCGATGTAATTTTCCCCATCGTCCACGGCACGCTGGGCGAAGACGGTTCCCTGCAGGGGATGCTGCGCATGGCCAATCTGCCTTTCGTCGGATCCGATGTGCTGGGCTCTGCGGCCTGTATGGACAAAGATGTGACCAAACGCCTGCTGCGCGACGCCGGTCTCGCCGTTGCGCCGTTTATCACCCTGACCCGCGCCAACCGCGCGCAGTTCAGCTTTGCCGATGTCGAAGCGAAGCTGGGCCTGCCGCTGTTCGTTAAGCCGGCCAACCAGGGATCGTCGGTTGGCGTCAGCAAAGTTAAAAACGAAGAGCAGTACCATCAGGCGGTGGCCCTGGCCTTTGAATTTGACCATAAAGTGGTGGTGGAGCAAGGTATTAAAGGGCGGGAAATTGAGTGTGCGGTGCTGGGTAACGACCATCCGCAGGCCAGCACCTGCGGTGAAATTGTCCTCAACAGCGAGTTTTACGCTTACGACACCAAGTATATCGACGACCAGGGCGCGAAGGTGGTGGTCCCGGCCGCTATCGCCCCGGAGATCAACGACAAGATCCGCGCTATCGCGGTGCAGGCTTACCAGACCCTGGGCTGCAGCGGCATGGCCCGCGTCGACGTCTTCCTCACCGCCGACAACGAGGTGGTGATCAACGAGATCAACACCCTGCCGGGCTTCACCAATATCAGTATGTATCCGAAGCTGTGGCAGGCCAGCGGCCTCGATTACACCAGTCTGATCACCCGCCTGATTGAGCTGGCGCTGGAGCGCCATGCCGCGGACCGGGCGCTGAAAACCTCCATGAACTAAAACGCGTTTTACCCCGCCTGGCAGCGGCGGCCTCAGGCCTCTTCTGCCGGGCGGCGGCGGATCACAAAGCCCGCAATCCAGAAGCTTATCACCCAGGTGACCAGACCGACGGCGTAGGATTGCCAGCCCTGAGTCTCAAACCCCAGCAGCCCCACCACGCCATTAAGAATAAAAATTAACCCCAGCGCCACCGCGTAGTAGTGCCAGTCGCGGCGAATTTTATCAGTGAGCTTCATGCGGCCTCCAACAGCAAAAAACGCATCTTCGCATAGCCGCCCACGGCGGTCTGTAGCGATATGGAGAATGTTGCTGGATTGCGACGCCGGTCTCCCTTTTCCCTTCCTGTGGCGCGGTTAACACAACGGCGAAAACAGGATTATTCCTGGAGGGCAATTACCAGCAATCTGATACTGGCGACGGCGTCGCACTGCCAGAATACCTGCCATAGAGCTGGAGAAAAAACCAGCAGTACAGAGGTGGGAGGGCCTATGGCTGAATTCAGTTTTTCAAAATCGCTTTTGGGAAATAAAAAAAGAGGGGCGCTGACCGGCAGCCATGTCGCCTACGGGCTGTTCGTGCTGATCTGCTGCTGGGCCGGCGCGCAGATGCTCAGCATGCTGATCCACGCCCCGGGGGTGTTTGAGCGCCTGATGCAGGCCCAGGACGCCAGCCGTCCGCAGGTCGACATCAGTCTCGCCGTTGGCACCCTCTTTGGCCTGATCCCTTTCCTGGCCGGCTGCGCGTTCATCGGGCTGCTGGCGATCATTGTACGCTGGCGTCGGCGCCGTTAACGCCGCGCCATACAGCTTGCCCGCCGCTCATCGACCCGTTTCGCAAACCACGCCGTCGTCAGATTACGGGTGATTTTCGGACTCTCAAGCTGGATTCCCGGTAACATCTCCCGCGGCAGGGTTTTGCCCGCTTTTTTATCAGCGAGACGGAAAACCTGTTGATAGAGGTCGGTCTTCTCAAACGCCAGGCTGTCGCCCTTTTTCAGCTGGCTGTGGATCTCGCTGTCGCTCATCCCCAGCTGGCCCGCCAGGCGACGTACCGCCAGCTCGGTGCTGCCCGGCTCATCGCTGTCATAGCGGATAAGGTCGCCGTCGAGCGCCAGTTTCACCCCGCTGGCTTTCACCACCGCGTTCTGGAAGGCGGCGTTACGGCTGGCATACCAGCCGGCGTTAAAGTCGGCAAAACGGTACAACGGCACGCTGTAGCTGGCCGGGTAGTTCAGCAGATGATAGGTACCAAACCAGAGGCCGCCGCGCAGGCTGAAGACCTCCTGGCGCACCGTACCGTTCATTTTCCACGGGTAGCCGGAGGTATGCTGCTCAGCAAAGGCGATGCTGACCTGCATTGGGCCGCCGGTGTGCACCGGGTTCAGGGAGCCGAACAGCTTCTGCCCCATCGGCACCATCCCGATAAAGTCATCAAAAATAGCGCTCAGCTGCTTTTCCGTCTTCACGTTGTCCAGACGGTCGCTGTAGCTTTTGCCGTTTGGCGAGGTGATCTTCAGCGCGGTATGGACCAGAAACAGCGGAATGTGCATTTTTTCCGCCCGGCGGTCGATCTCCTGCCAGGCGATTTTATTCAGCCCCGGCACCACCGGATCGGACTGATAATTGGACTCCTGCTGCGCGACCGCCAGCACCGAGCAGACGTTCTCTTCCGTCGGCGCCAGCTTCTGGCTGTCAAAGGCGGTGGCGATGGCTTGCGCCCAGGCCTCCCGATCCTTGACGCTGGCGGGCATTTTCTGCCGCACCACCGACGCCACGTCAACGGGCTTCTCACCCTCTTTCAGCACCGGCGCCTGCTGGCTGGTACAGGCGCTGAGCACCACGGCCGCCAGCAGCGTCAATGAATCGGGTATAATGCGCGATAAACGTGCGGCCATCCTGCTTCCTTGTCTTGATTAACGTAATGTCGGGATCGCTTCCTGCAGCGGCTTGCCGTCCAGTTCGCGCTCAAAGCTGCGCAGACGTTTGTAGATGGACATCAGTTCCACCAGCGTCGTCCACGAGCTGATCAGGTACTGGAACGAACCGCGCACCTGGCCGAAAACGTTGGTAATTTGCGTCATCAGCCCAAGGGTAATCGTACCGGCAACGATCGACGGAAACAGCAGGAAAAGGCCGAAAACGTTATCCACCTGCAGATAGAGAATGCGGGCGATATTGAAGTACATATAGTGAAAATAGAGACGGAAATAGTTGCGACGCACCGCGCTGAACAGCTCGCGCACCGTCGGCGGCGTGGCGCGGGTTTCATCGTCCTCGCCGTAGACCAGCTCTTTACGATAGGCCGCTTCCACGCGCTGGTTTTTAAACTCCAGACCCGGCAGCTTAATCCCCACCACCGCCAGCAGGCCGGTCCCCATCAGCGACCAGACGATCGCTGCAATCACCAGGCCATACGGCAAGTGACCGACGATGGGCAGGTCGGGAACGTGTTCGGAGAGCGTCACCAGCACCGGCAGGAAGGCGATCAGGGTCATCACCGCGTTGATAAAGCTCACGCCCATATCTTCCAGGGTGGAGGCAAAACGCATGGTATCTTCCTGCACACGCTGCGCGGCGCCTTCGATATGGCGCAGATGCTGCCAGTGGGCCATGTAGTGTTCGTTCATCGCCGTGCGCCAGCGGAAGACGTAGTGGCTGACGAAAAAGTTGTTCATCACGCCGATGATCACCGCGATGAGCGCGATGCCGAGAAAGATGCCGATCTCATGATAAAACTGGTTGATACTGACCTTATGCGGGGTGGCCAGCGCGCTCTGGATCAGATCATAGAACGGCGCATACCAGGCGTTGATCGCCACCCCCACTTCCACCAGAAACCAGGTGACGAAGATGATGAGCGACGTGCCGAGAATCGACCAGTACTGCCAGCGATGCGGGCAGTAGACAAACCAGAACAGCGCAAACACGCCGACGCAAAACAGATAGTAAGCGTAGAACACCAGATAGTTGAGCGACCAGAAGCGCGCCGCGCTGATCGCCACATCCTTCGATGCCCCGGTGACCCGCAGCAGCCAGTCGCCGCCGCCCGCCTGCCAAAAGATCACCGCCAGCAGCGACCAGATAAAGGCAGAAATAAAAAACGGCCCCGGTTTGGGGAAAAAAGATTTAAACATCATTGTCTCCTGCTAACTTCTTATCGTTCTGCTATTGCTGTATACGACGCATACGTCGGCCGCCGCGTGAAAGCGCTCTCGCGGGGAAGACGGATGATAAGACCGGATATCAACAGCTTAGTTCTGCTGCCAGGCGTGCAGAATTGTTTCTGTGGGTTTCACCTGTAAAGGATTGCCAGGAACGGTCAGCGTACGCCACACCTCATTGTAGTGGGCGATCAGCGTCGCGGCCTGCGCGGCGGGGCGGTTGGCGGTGGTGTGGGCATCTTCCGCGATAACAATGCCGTACCCGCGGCTGGCGCCGTTTTTAATGGTGGTGTCGAGGCAGTAGTCGGTGGCGCAACCGCAGATGACGAACTGCTGAATGTCGTGTTCCCGCAGCACCTGCTCCAGCGAGGTGTGGTAGAAGGCGTCGCAGGCGGTTTTGGTGACATACAGCGCGCCGGCCGGCTGTTCCAGCTCAGGGAGCAGGGCGAAGCCTTCGCTGCCGGCTTCGAGGCCGCCGGCCTCATCATGCTGAATAAAAATCACTTTATCCGCCGCGCGCACCAGACGATTAATTTGCGCGACGCAGCGCTCGCGCGCCAGACGCGGCGTGGCGAACACGCCGTTTTGCATATCCACGACCATCACTACCCGTTGAGCCGCCATTGTTTTCTCCCGCAAACCTTCAGCCAAACGGTCATCATACGCGCCGGCGAAAAAAGCCGGTATCCGAAAGCGTAAAAAAGTCTTTTTTACGCACCGTTACCTTTTTCCTGCAGGAATGTCGTGAATCCCGCTTTGTTCTGCGCCACTTCGTAGTATAAATACCCTCTTCTTTTTTATTTAATGGATGATCTCCGTTGAAACGTAGTTTGCTCATTTTTGCTGCGCTGTGCGCGGCGTCGTGGACCTCGGCGCAGGCCGCACAGCCTACCGTTGACCCGGTTTTCGCCTCGGATGTGGTCGATCGTTACGCCAATCATATCTACTACGGCAGCGGCGCCACCGGCATGGCGCTGGTGGTGATCGATGGCAATCAGCGTGTGTTTCGCAGCTTTGGCGAAACCCGCCCGGGGAATAATCAACACCCGCAGCTCGACTCGGTGATCCGTATCGCCTCCCTCAGCAAACTGATGACCAGCGAGATGCTGGTGAAGCTGCTCGACCAGGGGGTGGTGAAACTCAACGATCCGCTGAGCAAATACGCTCCGCCGGGCGCCCGAGTGCCTGACTGGCAGGGAAAACCAATCACTCTGGTGAATCTCGCGACCCATACCAGCGCCCTGCCGCGCGAGCAGCCTGGCGGCGCCGCTCATCGTCCGGTGTTTGTCTGGCCAACCCGCCAGCAGCGCTGGAACTGGCTCTCAACCGCCACCCTGAAGACCGCGCCGGGCTCACAGGCAGCCTACTCCAATCTGGCCTTCGATTTACTGGCGGACGCGCTCTCCACCGCCGCCGGCAAACCTTATCCGCAGCTGTTTGAAGAGCAGATCACCCGGCCGCTGGGGATGAAGGACACTACTTTTACCCCATCGCCGGATCAGTGCCAGCGGCTGATGATCCCGGAGAAAGGCGCCAGCCCGTGTAACAACACTCTGGCGGCGATCGGCAGCGGCGGCGTCTACTCGACGCCGGGGGATATGATGCGCTGGATGCAGCAGTTCCTGTCATCCGATTTCTATACCCGCAGCCAGCAGGCCGACCGGATGCAGACGCTGATTTATCAGCGTAACCAGCTGACTCGGGTGATCGGTATGGACGTGCCTGGCCGCGCCGACGCGCTGGGGCTTGGCTGGGTGTATATGAAGCCGAAGAATGGCCATCCGGGGATTATTCAGAAAACCGGCGGCGGCGGCGGGTTTATCACCTATATGGCGATGAATCCGCAGGCTAACGTCGGCGCTTTTGTGGTGGTGACCCGCTCGCCGTTAACCCGTTTCAACAATATGAGCGATGGCATCAACGATCTGGTCAGCGAGCTGAGCGGCATGCAGCCCAACATGCAGACGGCCAGTCAGTAAGCCCGGGGGAGGTTTCGCCGATGCGACATAACGATCGTTTTGGCGAAACATCCTGATGCCATTTCAGTTACACTACCCTCTTTCATTTCACAAAATCAGGCAAACCATGACAGATTTAATCACTCGCCCCCGCCGCCTGCGTCAATCCGCTGCGCTGCGCGCCCTGTTTGAAGAGACAACACTGAGTTTGAACGACCTGGTGTTGCCGATCTTTGTTGAAGAAGAAATTGATGATTACAAAGCGATCGAGGCGATGCCCGGGGTGATGCGCATTCCGGAAAAATATCTGGCGCGCGAGATCGAACGCATCGCCAATGCCGGCATTCGCTCGGTGATGACCTTTGGTATTTCTCATCACACCGATGCCACCGGCAGCGATACCTGGAATGAAAATGGTCTGGTGGCGCGTATGTCGCGGATCTGTAAGTCCACGGTGCCGGAGATGATCGTCATGTCCGATACCTGCTTCTGCGAATACACCTCCCACGGCCACTGTGGCGTGCTGTGCGACCACGGGGTGGATAACGACGCGACCCTGGAAAACCTCGGCAAACAGGCCGTTGTCGCTGCCGCCGCCGGCGCGGATTTCATCGCCCCTTCCGCCGCGATGGATGGTCAGGTGCAGGCGATTCGCCGCTCGCTGGACGCAGCAGGCTTCACCAATACGGCGATCATGTCCTATTCGACCAAGTTCGCCTCTTCCTTCTACGGCCCGTTCCGCGAAGCGGCCGGTACCGCGCTGAAGGGCGATCGTAAAACCTATCAGATGAGCCCGATGAACCGCCGGGAAGCTATTCGCGAGTCGCTGCTCGATGAAGCCCAGGGCGCCGACTGCCTGATGGTGAAACCGGCGGGCGCCTACCTGGATATTCTGCGCGATATCCGCGAACGCAGCGATCTGCCGCTCGGCGCGTACCAGGTCAGCGGGGAGTACGCGATGATCAAATTCGCCGCCCAGGCGGGCGCTATCGATGAAGAGAAAGTGGTTCTGGAAAGCCTCGGCGCTATCAAACGCGCGGGCGCCGATCTGATCTTCAGCTATTTCGCCCTCGACCTGGCCGAGAAAAACATCCTCCGTTAAGCCTCCCTCTCCCCGGTGGCGCTGACGCTTACCGGGGCTACCAAACCTCATCTCCGGTGCGCTGTATTTATCGCGACCACCACACCGTAGCCCGGATAAGGCGCTTGCGCCGCTATCCGGGGACAGGCGCTAAACAATATCTGTAGCTAAAATTTTGCACGCCGCTTTCCATCTTCTGCGCGTTCTTCTTGGCGTACCGGATTTCGCCTTCTAACGTGTTAAACCACATCATAAATACCGAATTCCAGGAGATCCTGTGGTGGCTTATCGACGTTATTACATTAAAGGGGGAACCTGGTTCTTCACCGTTAACCTTAAAGACCGTAGAAGCATGCACCTAACTGAAAACATAGAATTATTGCGCTACTCTGTCGCCGTAGTTAAACAACATCGCCCCTTTATTATTGATGCCTGGGTGGTGTTGCCTGAACATCTGCATTGCATCTGGACACTACCTCATAATGATGACGATTTTTCTTCACGCTGGAGAGATATCAAAGGCTGTTTTACCAGAACGTTAAAACGACACCCCCTCTGGCAACCTCGCTTTTGGGAGCATGCCATACGCGATGAAGATGATTACCGCCGACACGTTGATTACATCCATATCAATCCACTTAAGCATGGCTGGGTCACCCGAGTGATCGATTGGCCATTTTCAACCTTTCATCGCGATGTCCAGCGCGGGCTATATCCCCCAAATTGGGCTGGCGATAGCTTTGATCTTAGCTGCGGTGAACGCCGATAGCCTCTCCCCGGTGGCGCTGACGCTTACCGGGGCTACAAATCGGCGCCAACCGTAGCCCGGATGAGGCGTTAGCCGCTATCCGGGAAACCTCGCTTGCTGCGACCGAATCTTCACCCAACTGTAATCTGAACGACATCTCTACCTTCTACTGTCTGGGCAGGACGGAGGAGGAGCCACTATGTTTAGTCTCGACAACGTACTCGATGACCTGTGGCCTCAGGCGAGGCCCGCCCCCTGGCAAAAGAAACTGTTAAAAAAGCTATTTTATGAGGAAGAGTTTCAACAATTTGCCGACCGTCACCGCCACCTGAAGGGGCTTGATACGGTCGAACAGGTGCTGGAATACCTCAATATCCGCTGCGCCATCCCGGCGCACGATCTCGAACAAATCCCCGAATATGGCCCGCTGGTCATTATCGCTAACCACCCCACCGGCACCCTCGACGGCCTGGCGCTCCTGTATGCGGTATCCCGCGTGCGACGCGACGTCAAAGTGGTCACCAACCGCATGCTCACCCACCTTGAGCCCCTGAGCTCGCTGTTTATCCCGGTGGATAATATTCATGGCCGCACCGCTAAAACGGCGCTGCAGCAGATGGACCAGCAGCTACAGGCCGGTGGGGTACTGATTTTCTTCCCGGCGGGGGAAGTCTCTCGCCTTACCCGTCGCGGCATTCGCGATAAAAAATGGCACTCGGGCTTTATTAAGCTGGCGGCGAAATATCGCGCCCCGCTGCTGCCGGCGTGGATTCATGCCCACAACAGCGCCCTGTTTTACGCCAGCACCCTGGTCTCCGACAACCTGCCGCTGCTCCTGCTGATGCAGCAGATGTTTCGCCGGCGCAACAGCAGCTTGCCGGTGCGTATCGGCCAGCAGATCCCCTGGTCGAGCTGGTTCGATGCCCAGTCCAGCGCTCGCGAACTTACCGGCCGCTGCTATCAGCACCTTGAACAGCTGCGCAAAGGGCTGCCTGGGCAGTTCAAAACTGAAAGCGCCATCGCCCGCCCGGAAGATCGGGCGCGGCTCAAACGCGAACTGCACAAGGCCGAATGCCTGGGCCGCACCGCCGATGGCAAAGTGATTTACCTCTGGCAGCGCAACGGTCAGGAGGAGGCGCCGCTGCTGCGCGAGCTGGGACGCCTGCGGGAAATCGCCTTCCGCGCGGTTGGCGAAGGCAGCGGCAAACGGCGGGATATCGACGGGTATGACGACGACTATTTGCATCTGATCCTGTGGGATGAAGAAGACCTCGAGATCGTCGGCGCTTACCGCTTTATGCCGACGGCCATCCAGCTGGCAAAGCGCGGCCTGGAGGGGATCTACAGCTCCAGTCTGTTCCACTACGACGGGCGAATGGACGACATCCTGCAGCACGGCATTGAGCTGGGGCGCAGCTTTATCCAGCCGCGCTACTGGGGTCGACGCGGGCTGGACTACCTGTGGTCCGGCATCGGCGCTTATCTGGCGCGCTACCCGCACTATCGCTATCTGTTTGGCCCGGTATCGATTTCTGGTGGGCTGCCGCCCGCCGCTCGCGATCTGCTGGTGGCGTTCTACCGGCTGTGGTTCCCGGCGACGCACCCGCTGGCGGAGTCCCGTCGCCCTTATCCGGCGTCGCTGCCCGACGTGCTGGCGCAGTTTGGCGGGGAGGATTACAACGACGACCTGGCCCGGCTGAAGTCCCTGCTCGGCAACCTCGGCTGCGCGATCCCGCCGCTGTATAAGCAGTACTCGGAAGTGTGCGAGCCGGGCGGCGTGCAGTTTATCGATTTCGGCAGCGATCCGGATTTCAATAACTGCGTGGATGGTCTGGTGCTGGTGGATTTGACCTATCTGAAAGCGAACCGCTATCAGCGATATATTGGCGCGCATCTGGGTGCGCAAAAATCGGCATAAAAGCTTTTTCCCGGCTTGCGGCGCGTTGCGCCTTAGCCGGGCTATGGTTCACCATTTCCGACGGTTCGGTAGCCCGGAAAAGGCGCGTCAGGCGCCGCCTCCGGTAAGCAGCGGGCAATGCAGCATCCGCCTTTCTCCGCGGCTCGCGGCTGATGCCTTAACCGGCTACAAGCCTTACCCCGCCCGGAAATACGGCTTATCGCCGAGAATCGTCGCCCGGTGCATAATGCGCCGCTGCGGCAGATAGTCGGCATTGGCGTAATGCTGCGTCACCCGGTTATCCCAGATAGCGACATCGTTCGGCTGCCAGCGCCAGCGCACCTGAAACTCCGGTTTGGTGATATGGGCAAACAGGAAGCTCAGCAGCGCCGCGCTCTCTTTCTCGGTCACGTCGACAATCCGCGTGGTAAAGCCTTCATTAACGAACAGCGCCTGCTTGCCGGTCACCGGGTGGGTACGCACCACCGGGTGCAGCAGGGGTGGATGCTTCGCCACCGCCTCCTGCCAGCGCCGATGCTCGGCTTCCGTGTGGTTGTACTTATACTCCTGGAACGATTTACGGAAATCGTGTTCCGCATGCAGGCCGCTCAGCAGCTGCCGGAAGGGTTCTGACAGCGCTTCCCAGGCGGCAATGCCGCTGGTCCACAGAGTATCCCCGCCGGTCGCCGGCAGCTCTTTCGCCGCCAGAATGGCGCCGGCGGGCGGCGTGTCGATAAAGGTGACATCGGTATGCCAGTTGTCATTATCCGGCGGATTATCGTTGTGGGTATCGAGGACGATAATCTCTTCCACGCCAGGGGCGTGAGGGTAGACCGGATGAATATGCAGGTCGCCAAACCGCAGCGCCAGGTCGCGCTGTTGCGCCGGGGTGATATTCTGTTCGCGCAGGAATACCACCTGATGACGCAGCACCGCGTGATACAGCTGCTCAAACTGGTTGTCGCTCAGCGGACGGGTTAAATCCGCCCCGGTCACCAGCGCGCCAATATACGGCCCCAGCGGGGTAATGCTCAGACGTTCACTCATTGTACTTCTCCATGCCAGGGCGTCAGGCGGCGCTGCAGCGCGCGCAGCCCCAGTTCCAGTAAAAAGGCGATAATGGCAATGACTGCGATCCCCGCCAGCACCACATCGGTGGCGAGAAACTCGCCGGCGGACTGCACCATAAACCCTAACCCACGAGTGGCGGCGATCAGCTCAGCGGCCACCAGCGTTGACCAGCCCACCCCGAGACCAATGCGCAGCCCGGTGAGGATCTCCGGCAGCGCGCCGGGCAGGATCACCAGCCACAGCACCTGCGCCCGGCTGGCGCCCAGCGAACGGGCGGCGCGAATCCGCACCTGCTGCGCGCTTTTCACCCCCGCCAGCGCCGACATCGCTACCGGGGCGAAAATCGCCAGGTAGATCAGCAGGATCTTTGACGTTTCACCAATGCCAAACCAGATCACCATCAGCGGTAAGTAGGCCAGCGGCGGCACCGGACGATAAAGCTCGATCAGCGGATCGAGGATCCCGCGCACCGTTGAGTTGAGCCCCATGGCGATCCCCACCGGTACGCCGATCAGCACCGCCGCCAGCAGCGCGATAACGATCCGCGTCAGGCTCGCCGCCAGGTGCTGCCAGAGCGTCGCATCCATAAAGCCCTGCGGCCCGGCGATGGTGATAAGCTTCTGCAACACCTGTCCTGGCGGCGGCAGAAACAGCGGGCTAATCAGCTGCAGCGCCGCGACCGCCCACCAGACGGCCAGCAGCACCGCCAGGGTCGCCACGCTGAGGGTAAGCTGACGGGAGAGCGGCCAGCGCCATTTCAGCGTCGACTGACGCGGTTTGTCGTTCAGTACCACGCTCATGAGAAAGCCTCCCGTTGGTCAAACACCCGGCTCAAAATGTATTCCCGCTGTTCAATAAAGCGCGGGTCGGATTTGATGCTGCGGCAGGATTCGCCCGCGACAAAGCGACGGCTGAAATCAAGCGGCAGCCGCTCCACCACCCGTCCCGGCCCCGGCGACAGCAGCACCAGCTCGGTGGCCATAAAGATGGCCTCTTCAATGTCATGAGTGATCAGCAGCACCTGTTTGCCGGTCTCATGCCACAGTTTCAGCAGCAATGTCTGCATCTGCTCGCGGGTAAAGGCGTCAAGCGCGCCGAAGGGCTCATCCAGCAGCAACAGCTGCGGATTCGCCGCCAGCGCCCGGGCGATGCCCACCCGCTGGCGTTGACCGCCGGACAGCTGCCAGATAAAGCGTTTTTCCGCCCCTTCGAGACCCACCTTCTTCAGCATCTGCGCCGCCGCTTGCCGGCGCTGCGCTTTATCCACGCCCGCCAGCTGGAGGCCCAGCGCCACGTTATCCTGCACATTGCGCCACGGCAGCAGACCTTCATTCTGGAAGACCACGCCGCGCTCTGCGCCCGGCCCGGTCACCCGCTGACCTTCGAGGGTGATGCTGCCGTGCTGATAGGGCACGAATCCGGCAATCAGGTTCAGCAGGGTAGTTTTACCGCAGCCCGAAGGCCCCAGCACCACCAACAGCTCCCCACTCTCCAGCGTCAGGTTGATATCCGCCAGCGCCGGTTTACCGCCGTAGTCGGCGGAAAGATGCGAGATTTGCAGCATCGCCGCCTCCTTTACTTCACAAAGCGGTCAGTGACGTACTGACGATAATCGGTTCCCGCCGCAGGCACTTTGCCCTGCTCTTTCAGGAAGCGCGCGGTATCCACGATGGCCTGATTGACCGGCCCGTTCAGCGCCTGCGCCTGCTCAGCGGCGGTGAGATAGGTATTGCCCTTCACCAGCCCCGGGACATCGGCTTCCGGCACCCCGCTCAGGCGCGCCAGCTTGCTGATGTTGTCCGGCTGTTTCAGCCATGCCTCCGGGTTGGCGATGTAGGGCTGCTGGGCGTCGATGGCGCTTTTAGCGAACGCTTTGACAATCTCCGGATGCTGCTCGGCGAAGTCCTTACGGACCACCCAGACGTCGAGGGTCGGCGCGCCCCACTCCCCAACCTGCGCGGAATCGGTCAGCACCTTGCCCTCTTTTTCCAGTTCATTAACCGCTGGCGCCCAGACGTAAGCGCCATCGATATCCCCGCGCTGCCAGGCGGCGATAATCGCCGGCGGCTGCAGGTTAATAATCTGCACCTGGCCCGGCTTGATGCCCCAGTGTTTGAGCGCCGACAGCAGGCTATAGTGGGTGGTGGAGATAAACGGCACGGCGATGCGCTTGCCGATCAGATCTTCCGGTTTGGTGATGCTTTTCTTCACCACCAGCGCTTCGGAGTTGCCGAGCTTTGAGGCAAGCAGGAACACTTCAATCGGCACCTGCTGGCTGGCGGCCACCGCCAGCGGGCTGGAGCCGATATTGCCGATCTGCACATCGCCGGAGGCCAGAGCGCGCACCACGCTGGCGCCGCTGTCAAATTTCCGCCAGTCGACGGTCGCCCCGCTGGTTTTGGCGAAGGTGTTGTCCGCCTGGGCGACTTTCGCCGGCTCTGCGGAGGTTTGATACGCCACGGTAACGTTGACCGCCTGCGCCTGGAAGGCGGCGACGGCCAGCGCCGCCAGAAGAGTAATTCGCGATGTGAATGCCATAATGTCTGCTTCCCCTGAGTTGTTATAGGTGCAGTATTTCCGGCATCAGGATGGAGATGAAGTAATTAAAAATTCTGGCTAATAGCGAATCGTTTTTAGAACAAAAGCGGGAAAGGATAGTTGATTTTGAGCGGTTGGTTGGTGGCAGATGGTTGGCGCCGGGTGGCGGCTGCGCCTTGCCCGGCCTCCGGTTCGCGCAATATGTAGGCCGGGTAAGCGCAGCGCCACCCGGCAAAAAACTCAGCGCTTCGCATTAAGCTCAGCAATATCCTTCGGCGTGGTGCGGCAGCAGCCGCCGATCAGCTTCGCCCCGGCAGCCAGCCACTGCGGCAGATAATCCGCCAGGCTGGCGCAGGCTTCGCCATGATGGTGCCAGGTCTTGCTCACCGCATCATAATGCTCGCCGGAGTTAGGATAGACCACCAGCGGCAGCGCCGTCAGGCTGTGCAAATGCGCCAGCGCCGCGGGCGTATTTTCCAGCGCGATACAGTTAATCCCCACCGCCACCACCTGCGGGTTATCCGCCAGGGCGGCCATCACCTTGCGCAGCGGCGTGCCGTCGCTCAGATGTTCGGCGTCGCGCAGCGTGAAGGAGTACCAGGCGCGAGCGCGGGGATACTCCTGCAGCAGGGCCGCCAGGGCCTGGATCTCGGCGAATGACGGCAGGGTTTCACAGGCCAGCAGGTCGGCACCCGCATCCAGCAGCGCTTCGACGCGCGGCCGGTGGAAGGCCTGGAACTCTGCCGCGCTGCGCTGATAATCGCCGCGATACTCCGAGCCGTCGGCAAGAAACGCGCCATACGGCCCCACCGAACCGGCGACCAGCAGCGTGCCGGCCTGCGGGTTCTCGGCGAGGTACGCCTCGCGCGCTTTGCGCGCCAGCTCGACGCTTTTGCCGATCAGCGCCCGGGACTGCGCGTCATCCAGCCCGCGTGCGGCAAAACCCGCCGGGGTGGCCTGATAGCTGGCGGTGATCGCCACCTGCGCCCCGGCGCGAAAGTAGTCGAGATGCACATCGCGGATCAGCTGCGGGTTCTCCAGCAGCACTTTCGCCGACCACAGGCTGTCAGCCAGATCGCAGCCGCGTGCCTCCAGCTCGGTGGCCATAGCGCCGTCCAGCAGCACGAAAGGCTGGGCGGCAAGCAGGGCGGTAAACGGATTAGTCTGCGACATGTTGGGGCTCCTGAGTCATTTTCCGTGAACGAGTAAGATACCAGGCACCATAGCACAGGGCCACAAAGGGGATCCCGCACCACAGCGCAATTCTCTGGCTCGGGTCAAAAGCAAGGCCCACGCAGGCCACCAGGCACAGCACAAAGCCCAGAATCGGCACCACTGGATACCAGGGGGCGCGATATTGCAGGTCGCTCAGCGCCTTACCCTGCTGCAGATGGCGGCGGCGGAACATAAAGTGCGAGGCGCAGATGCTCAACCACACCGCCACCACCGCAAAACCGGAGATCGCCGACAGCGCCACAAACACCGTGTCGGGCGCCACCACGCTGGAGAACAGCGCCAGCACGCCGCCCAGCATACTCACCGACAGCGCGGTCACCGGCACGCCCCGTTTATTGACTTTGGCAAAGCAGGCCGGCAGCGTCTTCTCGTTCGACAGCGACCAGAGCATCCGCCCGGAAGCGTACAGGCCGGAGTTGGCCGCCGAGAGGATCGCCGTCAGGATCACGAAGTTGAAAATATCCGCCGCGTAAGGGATACCCACCTTTTCAAACACCAGCACGAAGGGGCTTTTCTCCACCCCCGCCTGCTGCATCGGGATCAGCGCCGCCAGCACAAATACGGTGCCGATAAAGAAAATAATCAGCCGGGCGATGGTGGTGCGGATGGCGACCGGAATAACCTTATGCGGGTTTTCCGTCTCCCCGGCGGCAATGCCGATAAGCTCCGTCCCGGAGAAGGCGAAGTTCACCGCCACCATGGTCATCAGGATCGGCAGGCCGCCGTGCGGGAACCAGCCTTCGGCGGTGATATTGCGCAGGCCCGGCGCCGGGGAGCCATCCTGCATCGGAATGATGCCGAAAATGGCCGCACCGCCGAGAATAATAAACGCGATGATGGTGATCACTTTCACCAGCGAGAACCAGAACTCGCCTTCGGCGAAGAAGCGGGTCGAAATGATGTTAAGGCCGAAGATCACCGCGCAGAACACCACGCACCAGATCCAGACCGGCACCTGCGGGAACCAGTACTGCATACAGAAGCCAGCGGCGGTAAAGCTCGAACCCAGCGCCACCGTCCACGTCAGCCAGTAGAGCCACGCCACGGTATAGCCCGTCGCCGGGCCAAGGTAACGCGCCGCGTAAACGTGGAAAGCGCCGGTCTCCGGCATCGCTACCGACAGTTCGCCGAGGCACTGCATCACCAGCCAGACCACCAGGGCGCCAATCAGATACGCCAGCAGCGTCCCGGCCGCGCCGGTGGTGGAGATGATATAGCCGGTATTAAAGAACAGGCCGGTGCCAATCACGCCGCCGAGCGACAGCATGATCAGATGGCGCGTTTTCATGGTGCGCTTCAGTTGCCCACCTTGTTGTTGTGTTGTGCTTTGCATTTTATTTTCTCACGCCAGCCCGCTTGCCCGGGTCATGATGCGTATAAACGTATAGACATCTAAACATCCAAAAGAAGAAGTGTTATACCGTGCCGCCGCTGAAAAAGCAAAGCCGCTGCACCAGGTCGCGCGCCGACAGCGTGCAGCCTGCCCCATTTTTGCGCAGCGCCGACGGGCGCTCCCCGAACTGGCGCCTCATCGCGACGGACAACGTTCTGGCACTCTCTTTGCAGCCTGTCGTTCAGAACCTTTCTATCTGGCGAGGCAACACGTATGACAGAGCACACCACCACCTTAAAAAGAACGCTCGGCAGTTTTCGTTTATGGGGGATCGCCGTCGGACTGGTGATATCCGGGGAGTACTTCGGCTGGAGCTACGGCTGGTCGCAGGCGGGCACGATGGGGTTTATGGTCGTCGCCCTCGCGGTCGCCGCCATGTACTGCGCCTTTATTTTCAGCTTTACCGAGCTGACCACCGCCATCCCGCACGCTGGCGGCCCTTTCGCCTATGCCTACCGCGCCTTCGGGCCCACCGGCGGCTTTATCGCCGGTTTTGCCACTCTGATTGAATTCGTCTTCGCCCCGCCGGCCATCGCCATGGCCATCGGCGCCTACCTCAACGTGCAGTTTCCGGCGCTGGATCCGAAATGGGTCGCCTGCGGCGCCTACGTGATCTTTATGACGCTCAATATCCTCGGCGTCGGCATCGCCGCCACCTTCGAGCTGATCGTCACCCTGCTGGCCATCTTCGAGCTGCTGGTGTTTATGGGCGTAGTCGCCCCCGGCTTCTCCTGGAGCCATTTCACCACTAACGGCTGGGCGGGCGCGGAAAGCTTTAGCGGCCTGGCGCTGCCGGGGATGTTCGCCGCCATTCCGTTCGCTATCTGGTTCTTCCTCGCCATTGAGGGTGCTTCCATGGCCGCCGAAGAGGCCAAAGATCCGCAGCGCACCATTCCCCGCGCCCTGGGCGGCGGCATTCTGACGCTGACGGTGCTGGCGATTGGGGTGATGGTCTTCGCCGGCGGCGTCGGCGACTGGCGCGCGCTGTCCAATATTAACGATCCGCTGCCCCAGGCGATGAAGACGGTCGTGGGCAACGGCAGCGGCTGGCTGCATATGCTGGTGTGGCTGGGGCTGTTTGGCCTCGTCGCCTCCTTCCACGGCATCATTATGGGCTACTCGCGGCAGATCTACTCCCTCGCCCGCGCCGGCTATCTGCCCGCCGGTCTGGCCACCCTCAATCGCCGCACCCGCACTCCGCATCTGGCGATCCTTGCCGGGGGCGTGGTGGGCATCGCCGCGATCTTCTCCGACTCGCTGATCACCATCAGCGGCATGCCGCTGACCGCCTGCATCGTCACCATGTCGGTATTTGGGGCTATTGTTATGTATATCACTTCCATGGCGGCGCTGTTCAAACTGCGCCGTAGCGAGCCGAAGCTGATCCGTCCGTTCCGCGCGCCGCTCTACCCGCTGGCGCCGGCCTTTGCCCTCGGCATGGCGCTGCTCTGCCTGGTGGCGATGGTTTGGTATAACCTGCTGCTGGCGCTGATTTTCGCGGCGATGATGCTCGGCGGCTACCTGTGGTTCCGCAAAACCGCAGCGGCCCGTGAACGGGCGCCAGTGGATCCTCAACTGCGAACGGTCTCCTGAGGAGGCGGCATGTATAAAACCACGCTATCGGGCCAGGTATGGCGCTTTGATAGTCTGAAAACGCTGATGGCGAAAGCGTCGCCGGCCCGCTCCGGCGACGCCCTGGCGGGGGTTATCGCCCACTCAGCCGAAGAGCGGATGGCGGCGAAAATGACCCTCGCCGAGGTGCCGCTGACCGACATCCTCGACAATCCGCTTATCCCTTACGAGCAGGACGAAGTGACCCGCCTGATCATCGACACCCACGATGCGCAGGGCTTTGCCGCCCTGCGTCACCTGACGGTCGGCGATTTCCGCGACTGGCTGCTGGACGATGCCACCGATACCGCCACGCTGCAGCGGGTCGCCCGCGCTATCACCCCGGAGATGGCGGCGGCGGTAAGCAAGCTGATGCGCAATCAGGATCTGATCCTCGCCGCCAGCAAATGTCAGGTGGTGACGCGCTTTCGCAACACCATCGGCCTGCCCGGCCACCTCAGCGTGCGCCTGCAGCCCAACCATCCCACCGATGACCTGAAAGGCATTGCCGCCAGTATGCTCGACGGGCTGCTGTACGGCGCCGGGGACGCGGTGATCGGCATCAACCCGGCCAGCGACAGCTTACCGGTGCTGGCGCAGTTGAACGTGATGCTGGACGATATTATCCAGCGCTTCGCCATTCCCACCCAGTCCTGCATTTTGACCCACGTCACCAATACGCTGCAGCTGATTGAGCGCGGCGCGCCGGTGGATCTGGTGTTTCAGTCGGTGGCGGGAACCGAAGCGGCCAACAGCGGCTTCGGCATCAATCTTGCCATGCTGCAGGAGGCCCGCGAAGCGGCCCTCAGCCTCGGTCGCGGTACCCTCGGCAACAATGTGATGTATTTTGAGACCGGGCAGGGGAGCTGCCTGTCGGCCAACGCCCACCACGGCGTCGACCAACAGACCTGCGAGGCGCGGGCCTACGCCGTCGCCCGCCACTTTGAACCGCTGCTGGTCAATACGGTGGTCGGCTTTATCGGTCCGGAGTATCTCTACGACGGCAAGCAGATTATTCGCGCCGGGCTGGAAGATCACTTCTGCGGCAAGCTGATGGGCCTGCCGATCGGCTGCGACGTCTGCTATACCAACCACGCGGAAGCGGATCAGGATGATATGGACACCCTGCTGACCCTGCTGTGCGCCGCCGGGCTCACCTTCCTGATCGGCGTGCCCGGAGCGGACGATATCATGCTCAATTACCAGAGCACCTCGTTCCATGACGCGCTGTACGCCCGTCGTCTGCTGGGCTTAAAGCATGCCCCGGAGTTCGCCGACTGGCTGGCGAAGATGCAGATTATCGATCCGCACGGCGCGCTGCGGCTCACCGACGCCCGTCATCCACTGTTGTCCGTCCTGCCGCAAGGAGCCTCCGTATGAACCGTCCCGACGCCTGGAACCCGCTGCGTGAATTTACCGATGCGCGGATTGCCCTGGGGCGCAGCGGCGCCAGCCTGCCGACCCGCGAAGTCCTCAACTTTGGTCTGGCCCACGCCAGAGCGCGGGATGCTATTCATCAGCCGTTCGCCAGCCAGCAGCTGGTGGAGCCGCTGGCGGCGCTCGGCCTCGACGCTCTGACGGTGCACAGCGCCGCGCCGGACCGTCACACCTATCTGCGGCGTCCGGATCTCGGAAGGCAGCTTGCCGACGAAAGCCGCGCCGACCTCGCCGCCAGCGGCGTCCGCCCCGCCGACCTGCTGCTGGTGATCGGCGACGGCCTCTCTTCATGGGCGGTAGAGCGCCAGGCGGTGCCGTTGATCCGCGCCCTGCTGCCCTACCTGCAGACGCTGGGTATCGGCCTGGCGCCGGTGGTGCTGGCCCATCAGTCACGGGTGGCGCTGGGGGATGATATTGGCGAAACCCTGAAAGCCCGCGCGGTGGCGATCCTGATTGGCGAACGACCGGGTCTCTCCTCACCGGACAGCCTCGGCGTCTACCTCACCTGGCAGCCGCATCGGCAGCGGCTGGAGTCGGAGCGCAACTGTATCTCCAATATTCGCCCGGAAGGGCTGAGCCATGACGCCGCCGCCTTTAAACTGGCCTGGCTGCTGGAGCAGGCTTTTTTACGACGGCTTACCGGAGTGCGCCTGAAAGATGAAAGCGATAATCCGGCGCTGCATGGGAAAATAAAACCATTGCCCCCTTTAAAATAATAAGTCACGTGAGCAGCAGAATACATTGTTAATATTACCGGGCGCACCTGAATATTATATTCGGGTGCACGCTGAAATTTCCCGGCGGCGCTTCGCTTGCGCGGGCCGACGAAAACCGTTTAACTGGTATATTGCCTGTTTTCAGGCCGGGGAAGGCGCCTGTCGCCACCCGGCAAAATGCGTTCACCGTATCAAAAACCGTGTGGTCGCCAGCCTTATGCCCTTGCCTGCAGGTAATAAGAATATTGCATGAGTAAAAACGAAACGGACGTTGTAAGGTAATTCAGCGCATTAAAAATACCCGTCATACTTCAAGTTGCATGTGCGTTGGCTGTCAGTCACTTACTTCTGTAAGCGCCTGGGGACTCGCTCACTTGCCGCCTTCATGCGACTCGAATTATTTAGGGTATATATCTCGTTATCTATTCAACATAACAGCCAATAATTCGCCGGATAAGCTGGCGCATTATTCCTCAATGTTATGCAGTCATTGATGGTTAAAGATAAATAATCGACCGACGGAGAAATACCCATGAAATCGTTTTCCGGGAAAGCGTCTTTAATGGCCACGCTGGTTGCCGCGCTGGTCGGCGCCAGCAGCGCGCAGGCAGCGGAAATTAAAATCGGGGTGGTATTACCCCTGAGCGGCGCCCTCAGCGGCTATGGCCAGCCGTCGCAGAAAGGTCTGGACATTATTCAGGCCATCACCCCGACGTTAAAAAATGGCGATACCATCAAGCTTATCGTCATCGATGATAAAAGCGACAAAGTCGAAGCGGCCAACGCCATGCAGCGCCTGGTCTCCAGCGATAAAGTGGATGCCGTTATCGGGGAAGTCACCTCCTCCAACACCCTGGCGATGACCAAGATCGCCGATGACAGCAAAACGCCGCTGGTCTCCTCCACCGCCACCAACGACCGCGTCACCCGCAACCATCCCTACGTCAGCCGGGTCTGCTTCTCGGACAGCTTCCAGGGGGTGGTCGGGGCCAATCTGGCCTCCCGCGATCTGAAAGCCAAAACCGCCGCCATCGTGTTTGACAGCAGCAACGATTACTCCGTCGGCCTGGCGAAAGCGTTCCGCACCCAGTTCCTGAAAAACGGCGGCACCATTCCCATCGAGGTCCAGGCCCCGGGCGGCAGCAAGGACTTTAAAGCCCAGCTGGCGAGCGTCAAGGCGAAGAATGTCGACATGATTTATATGCCGATCTACTACACCGAAGGGGCGCTGATTGCCGTGCAGTCTAAACAGCTGGGGCTCAACAAACCGGTGGTGGGCGGCGATGGACTGGCCGCGGATCAGGTCTTCTTCGATGTCGGTAAAGACGCGGTCAACGGCTATATGACCACCGATTATTACTCGCCGAACGCCAAAGAGCAGACCCCGGCGGGGGAAACCTTCATCAAAGCCTGGGAAGCCAAATACCAGCAGCCGACCCATACCTGGGGCGCAATGGCGGCGGATGCCTATAACGTCATCGTCAACGCCATGAACCAGTGCAGCGATCCCCACGATCGGGTCTGCGTAAATGAAAAAATCCGCGCCACCAAAGATTTCCAGGGCGTGACCGGCACGCTGACCTTACAGAACGGCGATGCCATTCGCAGCGCGGTCATCAACGAAGTGAAAGATGGCAAGCTGGCGTTTCGTACCGTGGTTAACCCTTAAGTTGTGACGAGGCTACAAAATGGACGGCGCCATTTTTCTCCAGCAAGTGGTCAATGGAATGAGTCTTGGGGGCATGTACGCCCTGATTGCCATCGGTTATACGATGGTTTATGGCGTGCTGCGGCTGATCAACTTCGCCCATGCGGACGTGATGATGGTCGGCGCGTTTAGTACGCTGTTTTTATTTTCTTCGGTTGGGCTACCCTTCGGGGTAGCCGTTTTCCTGACCCTCGGGCTGTGCGGCCTGTTTGGTATGCTGATTGACCGGGTTGCCTATCGTCCGCTGCGTCAGGCCTCGAAAATCTCCATGCTGATCACCGCCATCGGCGTCAGCTTCTTCCTCGAAAACCTGTTTAACGTGCTGTTCGGCGGCAGCTCGCGCTTCTTCTCCGCCCCGGACTTTTTCAACCAGACCCGGGCCTTTGGCAGCGTCATCATTACCAACGTGGCGTGGATTGTGCCGCTGATCACCGTCCTGCTGCTGCTGGCGATCCTCTGGCTGCTGTACCGCACCCGCTATGGGATGGCGATCCGCGCGGTGGCCTTTGACGTCAACACCGTGCGCCTGATGGGCATTGACGCCAACCGGATCATCTCCCTGGTCTTCGCCCTCGGCAGTAGCCTCGCGGCGCTCGGCGGCGTCTTCTACTCCATCAGCTACCCGACGATCGATCCCCTGATGGGCGTGCTTATCGGCCTGAAGGCCTTTGCCGCCGCCGTGCTGGGCGGGATCGGCAGCGTCACCGGCGCGGTGCTGGGCGGCTTTATCCTCGGTTTTACCGAAGTGGTCGCGGTGGCGATCTTCCCCGAACTGGGCGGCTATAAAGATGCTTTCGCCTTCCTGTTCTTGATTCTGGTCCTCTTGTTCCGCCCGGTCGGCATTATGGGCGACGAACGTCTGGAAAGGAGCCGTTTCTGATGCTCAACGCGACGACGACCGCTGGGGCGCAGCTGCGCAACCTGGCCATTATTGTCATCTGTATCGCGCTGTTGGCCGGAATCAACGTGGTTTTCAATGACTACATTGTTCGTGTCATCAGCACCATTTTTATCTTTATGATCCTCGCGGTCAGCTACAACCTGATCAACGGCGTGACCGGCCAGCTGTCGCTGGAGCCGAACGGCTTCGTGGCGGTGGGCGCCTACGTCACCGCCCTGCTGATCCTCTCCAGCGACAGCAAGGTAGACATGTTTGAAATGGCCGCCCCCAGCCCGTGGATCCTCAGCCTGCACGCGGGTTTCCTCCCCGCCCTGCTGATAAGCGGCCTGTGCGCGGCGGCGCTGGCGGTGTGCCTCGCCGTACCGGTCTTCCGGGTGCGGGGCGACTACCTGGCCATCGTCACCCTCGGCTTCGGGTTTATCATCAAGATCCTCGCCATTAACAACCCGCAAATCACCAACGGCGCCATCGGGCTGAACGATATTCCGCAGCAGCCGCATCTTCTGTTCTGGTGCGGGCTGTTCGCCCTGCTGGCCACCGGCATGATCCTTCAGCTGGTGTGGTCGAAGTATGGTCGGATGATGAAAGCTATTCGCGACGACGAAGATGCGGCGATCGCCATGGGGGTCAACACCTTCCGCATTAAAACCTGCGCCTTCGCCACCAGCGCCTTCTTCGAAGGGATCGGCGGCGGTCTGCTGGCTTCCCTGCTGACCACCATCTCCCCGGGGCTGTTCGACTTTATGCTCACCTTCCAGCTGCTGATTATTATCGTCCTCGGCGGACTCGGCAGCACCACCGGCGCCCTGCTCGGCACCGTGCTGGTGGTCGGCAGCGGCGAGTGGCTGCGCTTTCTCGACCAGCCGCTGCAGTTCTTCGGTCACGATCTCGGCGCCTATCCGGGCCTGAGAATGGTGGTCTTCTCCCTGCTGCTGCTGATTATCATGCTCTTCGCCCGCGAAGGGCTGCTGGGGAAAAAAGAGATTTGGCAGACCGGAAGAAGGAGCGGCGGCTATGGCGGAAAATAAAATCATCCTGCAGGTGCAGGACGTCACCATGCAGTTTGGCGGCCTGCGGGCCATCGACAACGTCAGCTTCCATGTTGACGAGGCGGAGATCTTTGGCCTTATCGGCCCGAACGGCGCGGGTAAGACCACCCTGTTTAACGTCATCACCGCCAACTATAAGCCCACCAGCGGCAGCGTCACCCTCGCGGGCGCCTCGCTGAAGGGGCTGAAGCCCAACCAGGTGGTGAACGCCGGGATCGCTCGCACCTTCCAGAATATCCGGCTGTTTAACTCTATGACGGTGCTGGAGAATGTGATGGTCGGGCTCGACCGGGCCAGCCGCTATTCGTTGCTGGAGGCGGCCCTGCACATTGGCCGCTACTTTCCGGCCGAGCGGGCGGCGAAGGCCAAAGCGATGGCCATTCTGGAGGATATCGGCATCGCCCACTTCGCCCATATGCAGGCCACGAACCTGAGCTATGGCAACCAGCGCAAAGTGGAGATCGCCCGCGCGCTGGCCACCGCGCCGAAGCTGCTGCTGCTCGATGAGCCGGCTGCCGGGATGAACCCAAAGGAGACCGAGGATCTGGCGGAGCTGATCTTCCGCATGCGCCATGACTATCAGCTCAGCGTCCTGTTAATCGAGCACGATATGCCCTTCGTCAACCGCCTGTGCGAACGGGTGATGGTCCTGGAGTATGGTAAGCCATTGTTCAGCGGCCTGATGGCCGAGGCGATCCAGCATCCGGACGTCATTTCCGCTTATCTGGGAGAAGCCAATTATGCTTAACGCCCGGGAACTGAAGGTTTTTTACGGCGTGATCCAGGGGCTGAAGGGCGTCGATATCGACGTCTATGACCGGGAGATCGTCACCCTGATCGGTAGCAATGGCGCCGGTAAAACCTCCACCCTCAATGGGATCGTCAACCTGGTGCGCTCCAGCGGGCGCGTCAGCTTCCTTAACGACGATATCTCGCGCAGCCAGACCCACCAGATCGTGCGCCGCGGGCTTGCGCTGGTGCCGGAGGGACGCCGGGTCTTTACCAACCTGACCATCGAAGAGAACCTGCGCATGGGCGCTTACAATAATCTCGCCGGCTACACCCGCCTGCGCGATCGCATGTACGCCCTCTTTCCACGGCTCAAGGAGCGGCGCCATCAGATGGCTGGCACCATGAGCGGCGGCGAGCAGCAGATGCTGGCCATCGCCCGGGCGCTGATGAGCGAGCCGGTGTTATTGATGCTGGATGAACCGAGCCTCGGACTGGCGCCGAAAATTGTCGGCGAGCTGTTCGGCATCATTAAGCAACTGCGCGAAGAGAATATGACGGTGCTGCTGGTGGAGCAGAATGCGACGGCCGCGCTGGCGATCGCCGATCGGGCGTATGTCCTGGAGAATGGCCGGATCACCTTGTCAGGCGCGGCGCGGGAGATGCTGACTAATCCGGAAATTAAGCGGATGTATCTGGGGGGATAGGCATGGTCAAAACTGCCTGGGCTGCGGCGGCGCCTCCTGCGAGGCCGCAACCTCAGGCAGTCTCTTGCTACACAAAGCACACCTCGTTCCAGTAGGCTTCTCGCGTCCTGCGGCGCTCAGTATGTCTTATCATGACGGAACCACCGGGTTTCCACGTTGCCAATGTCCACGCCGTAAAGGCTGGCCACCGGCAGGATCGCCTCCATGACGCGTTGGGTATCTTGCTGTCCGGCTTCACCGTTGGACAAAAAAGCCAGCCAGCCCGTTAACCGTTGCCACAATGCCACTTTCATTTTCTCCTCTGTCGGGAAGCGTATCGCCTGGGTCTATTTCAACCACAGTTGGCCGGGCGCGGGAAATATTAATTCCGAATTTGCAATCCTGGCTGGCGCATATTACCCCCGGTGCTTTTCCCCTCACCCTAACCCTCTCCCTGAGGGAGAGGGAACCGTTCGGCAATCGTTGCCGCGCCGGTAAAACGCCAGCGGCGCATAAAGAATACCCACAGGTTTGTTAAGTTCTTTTTGGTTATAGATAAGAATTTTTTCTTCTTTGCCGCCGATGGGCAATTTATGGGAGCGTGATGTCCACAAAACAAAACAGGGATTCAGGGGAAAAACTATGCGCAACAAAACCACAAAAATCGCACTGGCGCTGGGTATGCTGCTGCTCGCCTCGCAGGCGCAGGCCGACCAGCTGGCTGACATCAAAGCTGCTGGCGTCGTGAAAGTCGCCACCTTTGACGCCAACCCGCCGTTCGGCTCCGTAGACGCCAAAACCCACCATATCGTCGGCTACGACGTCGACTTTGCCCAGGCGCTGGCGAAAGCGCTCGGCGTCAAACTCGAGCTGGTGGCCACTAACCCGGCCAACCGTATTCCGCTGCTGCAGTCCGGCAAAGCCGACCTGATCGTCGCCGACATTACCATCACCCCGGAGCGGGCCCAGGTTATTGATTTCTCAACGCCGTATTTCGTCACCGGCCAGCAGTTCCTCGTGCCGGCCGGTTCTCCGGATAAGCTTGATGAGTACAGCAAAGCGCGCATCGGCGCGGTGAAAGGCACCACCGGCGAACAGGCCCTGCACCAGCGTTTCCCGCAGGCTCGCGTCCTCTCCTATGACGATATTCCGCTGGCCCTGACCGCCCTGCGCAACGGCAACGTCCAGGCCATCACCCAGGACAGCACTATCCTTGCCGGTCTGTTGGCGGAAGCGCCGGATAAAGCCAAGTTTAAAATTCTGCCCGATCTGCTCAGCAAAGAAGAGATTGGCGTGGGCGTGAAGAAAGGCGAACCGGCCCTGCTGAAAGCCGTCAACGATGAGCTGGTGAAGCTGGAGAAAACCGGCGAAGCCGCGAAAATTTACGATGTCTGGTTTGGCCCTGCCACTAAAACGCCGCAGCCGCGCGCCTTTACCATAGAAGCGAAATAATATGTTCTCGGGTTTATTCTCCCACTCCGCGGCCCCGGCCGCGGATTTTTCACGTCTGCAGCGCGCCAGCATAACGTTTCGTGAGGTAGCCAAGCGCTACGGCGATCATCAGGTGCTTAACGCTATCAACCTGCAGGTCGAGCCCGGCGAAGTGGTGGCGATCCTCGGTCCTTCCGGATCGGGAAAATCGACGCTGATCCGCTTGATCAACCAGCTCGAATCCTTAAGCGGCGGCGAGATCCTGATCGACGGTAAACCCACCAGCCGGCTGAGCGGCAGCGCCTTGCGCCAGCTGCGTAGCCGCGTCGGCTTTGTCTTCCAGCAGTTCAACCTTTACGCCCACCTGACGGCGCAGGAGAACATCACGCTGGCGCTGGAGCGCGTCCACGGCTGGGGAAAAAGCGCGGCTCAGGAGCGGGCGCTGGCGCTGCTGCGCCAGGTCGGGCTGGAGGAGAAAGCGCAGCAGATGCCGGCGCAGCTCTCCGGCGGCCAGCAGCAGCGGGTGGCCATCGCCCGCGCTCTGGCCTCCTCGCCGCAGATTATCCTGTTCGACGAGCCCACCTCGGCCCTCGACCCGGAGATGATCGGCGAAGTGCTGCAGGTGATGAAAAACCTCGCCCACAGTGGGATCACCATGCTGGTGGTGACCCACGAGATGCAGTTTGCCCGCGAAATTGCCGACCGGGTGGTGTTTATCGACGGCGGCGACATTCTCGAGGTCGCCCCGCCGGCTGAGTTTTTCGCCCATCCGCAGCATGCCCGCGCGCGGCGTTTTCTGCAGAAGGTGCTGGATCCGCTGCACCAGGAGAGCCTCGAGTGACGCCGATGCTTGACTGGCACGGCGTCCTGAGCGGACAGCCGTTGCAATGGATTATCTCTGGTTTTCTCACCACCGTCTGGGTCAGCGTCGCCGGGATCCTGCTTGCCACTGCGCTGGCGGTCCTACTGCTGGCCCTGCGTCTCGGCGGCGGCCGCGTGGGGCGCGGGCTGGTCGCCGCGTGGGTCTCGCTGTTTCGCAATACTCCGCTGCTGGTCCAGCTGCTGTTCTGGTACTTTGCCGCCTGGAACCTGCTGCCGCTGGCGGTGAAGGACGTGGTAAACGACGAGCACACCTGGTCCATTCTGCCGGGCAACGTCTGGTGGCTGACGCCGGAGTTCCTCTGCTCGATGTGGGGGCTGGGGGTCTTTACCTCCGCCTTTCTGGTGGAAGAGATCGCCTCCGGACTGCGCGCCGTCAGCCACGGGCAGCGGGAAGCCGCGCTGTCGCAGGGCTTTACCCCGTGGCAGGAGCTGCGCTTTATCCTCCTGCCGCAGGGACTGGCCAACGCCTGGCAGCCGATTGTCGGCCAGTATCTCAACCTGATGAAACTCTCATCGCTGGCCAGCGGCATCGGCTTTGCGGAACTGACTTATCAGGTGCGGCAGATTGAGAGCTATAACGCGCACGCCCTGGAGGCGTTTGCCGTTGGCACCGCGCTGTATCTGGCGCTGGGGGTGGCGATGGGCGTGGCGCTAACGCGTCTCGGCCCGGGAAGAAAACTGCAACGGAGCGCCCAACATGAACGCTAATCTGGCGGTGATCGCCGATAACCTTGATTACCTGCTGTGGGGCCGGCTGGCGGAGGGCCAGCCCGGCGGCGTGGCCCTGACCCTGCTGATGGCCATCGGCGCCACCCTGCTGGCGCTGCCGGGAGGCATTGCGCTGGCGGGGCTGGCCTGGCGCTACGGCGGGCTGACGCGACGTCTGCTGTTCCTGTGGGCGGAAATTATCCGCGGCATCCCGCTGATATTTGTCATCTTCTGGCTGTGGTATCTGCTGCCGATGCTGACCGGCGGCGATCTGCCCGGCGCGGTGACCGTGACCCTGGCGCTGGCGTGGTTTACCGCCGCCTCGGTGATGCATTCGGTGCTGGCCGGGCTGCAGTCGCTGCCGAAAGGACAGTATGAGGCGGCGCTGACCCAGGGGTTCGCCCCCGGGCAAACGCTGCGCCTGGTGCTGCTCCCGCAGGCGCTGCGCAACGTTCAGCCGTCGCTGGTGGGGATCTTTATCGGCCTGCTGAAGGACACTTCGCTGGCGTTTATCGTCAACGTCCCGGAGCTGACCACCGTGGCCGGCCAGGTCAACAACCGGGTGCAAATCTATCCCCTGGCGATCTTCGTCTTCACCGGCGCGGTGTACTACCTGCTGTGCTGCGGTCTGAGCCTGCTGGCCAGCCGGCGCTTTACCCGCCGCGCGACCGCCGGATAAGGCTCACTCCGCGGGACGGGGCTTCAGCGGACAGGTATCGCTGATCTTAATAAATTTGTCGTTATAGACCAGATAGTGGTTCCCCGGCTGGCGCAGCGCCGGCTGGCGAACTACGTCCCCGGGACGCAGATACCACGCGTCGCCCTCCTCTTCGGTCGAATCGCACCTGGGTTTAATCAGCAGCTTAAACCAGGTATTGCCGGTGTTGCTCACCGTCCCGGCCGCCTTATCGAAAGACCATTTAAACTGCACCTCGCGCGGGCGCACCACCAGAATGGTATCCATCACCACCACCGGCTCCATGCTGACTTCGCCGCCGGTCGGGCTGCGCCTCGTCAGGTTACGGGTGGGAATTTCACGAAACGAGACCCGATAGTAGCGCTCGCGGTTATCCCGCGGCCCATGATAATAAAATTTGAAATATTCGCTCTCCCCGGCCTGCAGCGCCAGCTGGCGGGGGGCGAACAGCAGTTCGCCATCCACCGGCCGGGAGCGCACTTCGCTGCCCCCAGGGCGGTCGATGGCGCTGACGGTGATCCGGTACAGCCGCGCGCTTTTATTGTTATTGACCACCCGTTTGCTGGCGAAATCCGCTTCAGCCGGCAGGGAAAAGGTCAGATTGCCGACCGAGATTGCCTGCGCCAGCGGCGCCGCCAGCAGGCAGCCCAGCGTCAGCAGGGCCTTAGTTAATGTTGCGCCACGTCGCCTGGACATGAATCTCTCCTGAAGCGCTGACTTCGCCAAACCAGCCGTTATCGTCTACCGTCCGCAGCGAAATGGCGTTATCCATCGGAATCGAAAATTTCACCGTGGTCTTATCCATCTGCCCCACTTCGCCGGAGATATCGGTCCACGGCGTGGTCAGCCACAGCGCATCGGTCATATCCCGCCAGCTGTCATCGCACCCGGCGTCGTAGGTCTGGGTCGCGCCGCTGCGGGTGATAAAAGAGAGCGTCGCCGGGAACGGCACTTTCGCCGTACCGTCATCGGAGCTGAAGAGACAGTAGGAGCGCCCACCAATCACCTGCGCCGGTCCGGTCACTTTGATCAGCACTTCGTCGGCAGCCGTTTTACCGCTGGTGGTGACGATGTAGCCGAAATCGAGCGCCGGTTCACCGCTGCCGACATACCCCTCCCGCGACGGCGCCGAGGTATATTCGTCAGAGATAATGCTGATGCTGAAATCACGGGGCTTGATAATCAGCGTATTGGAGGTGGAAAACTCATACCAGCCTGACTCCGGCGAGGTGGTGTTCTGGAAGCGAAAGTTGAACAGATCCTTGGTATTGATATCGCTGATCCCGAGATTCACCATCTGCTTAAAGAAGTTGCTGGAGAAGAACACATAGATCGCATCTGAGCTCTTCATCTCGTTGAAGGTGTAGTAATAGGCGGTATTGCTCACCGGCTTCCATGAGCTGCCGTTGAGGCTGAACTGCATATCATACGCCCCGACGGCCGAGGCCAGCGACGAGTTGGCGATCGCCGGGAAAATATGGATCGACGTATTGCTTAACCCATTGGTCTGCAAGGTATAATTGACCATCTTACAGCTTAATCCTGAACGGCTGCCGATGGTCTGCGTCCGGCAGTCGGCGTTCCCTTCCCCAAGGGTTGGCACGCCATCGCTGTTGATAAACACCTCCGCCAGCGAGTGGGTGTTTATCAACCTCAGGTTCGCGGCTTTGGTGTGGGTGACGTTGCGCACATACCAGTTGCCGGAGGCCTGATCCTTACAGCGCGCGCCGCTGCTGGCGTCGTAGTTCACCGAGGTCTGGCAGGCATTGATGGTCATCGTGAAGCTGCCGCCGACCGGCATCTGTTGCAGATACTGATAAAACGCGTCCGACATCATACCGTGCATCCACTTCGCGCCGCCGCTGGTCACCGTCGCGCCATAGAACCCGCTGGCGTCAGTGGTCTGCGGCAGGATCAGGCTGGTGGCCATATCGCACCCGGCGTACCAGTTGATGCAGCGCAGGCCGGTTAAGGGGTGCGAAACCGGCGAGTTTTCCAGCCACATATCAAACTTCCAGTTGGCATTGAGCCCGGTGTTGTAGCCGTTATCGATATAGCCGAGACTCTGCTGATAGATGGTCCCGGAGCCGGTGTATTTTAAGCCGGTCCAGCGGTTGGCGCCGGTCATGCGCGGATCCAGCGCCCCGCCGGGAGTGACGAAAAAGTTGTCGTCGGAGTTGTTTTCCACAAACACAAACTCGCGCGCCGGCGCATCCGACCAGGTGGTCTTGGTCACCGCCGCCCTGAGCGCAGCCGCCGGCCAGAGCAGCGCGAGGATCGCCAGGGCGATTAATGGGTTAACTTTCATTCTCTTCTCCTGTCTGCTGCACCGCCGCCCACGACGAGAGGCCGCTGCAAACCACATCCCCCACCCACACGGCGCCGCGCGCCTGGCTGAGCTCCAGCGCCACTTCGCAGGTTTTATTGCCGCCGTAGCTGAAATCGATCGTGGGGTATTTCTTATCCACATCCATAACAAACTCGCCGTTTTCATCGGTGCGGGTACGGCCGATATGGTTGTTAATCCGCGCATTCGCCAGCAGCGTGCCGTCTTCCGCCCGAATACGACCGGAGACGGTGACCATCTGCTTCACCTCTGGCTCAATCACCGCCACGTTGCCGGGATAGAGAGTCAGATGACTCTTGCGCCCGCTGACGATGTCGTAACTGTCGAGCGAGTTTTTGCTGTTCTGCAGCTCCACCTCATAGCGGCCATAAGGGGAGAGCGGCAGATAGTTACGCTTACCGCTGAGCGGGAAGATCCGCCCGTTGACCCTGGCGCTGATTTGACCATCGTCCTCCAGCCCGGTGTTGAAGATCACCCCGGCGTTGCCGTCGGTTCGTCCGCTGGCGGCGATATTTTTGCCCTGCCAGCCGACGCTGCCGCTGGCGGTGAGGTTGGTGTTGACGTAGCCGTCCGCTGCGCTGTTGACGTTCAGCGTGCCGCTGGCGTAGCGGGCGTCGAACTGGGCATACGCCCCGCCGCTGAGGGTTTTGTCATCCCCGGTATCGCCGGAGATGGCCCGCGACAGATTGGCGCCGATGGTGCGAATGGTGCCTTCATCAAACTGTTTACGCGCTGAGAGGTTAGCCATGGTGTAGCCGTTCTGATGGGTCATCCCGGCGCTGAACCAGTTGCCCAGCGGCAGCGACAGATCGAGGGCGATATATTTCCCGGTGTTGGCGCTGCTGTCGCCATTGTTATAGCGCTGGATCCCCGCCCGCAGGCCAAGCGAGCCAAAGGCGCCGCTGTAGACCGTCTGATAGTAATCCGCGGTGTAGTAATGGCTGTTGTAGCGGCGATCATCGTTGTAGCTCACGCTGAACGTTCCCAGCTTCGACCACAGCGCATTCAGGTTGAGGGTGCCGCCGATCGCCCGGTTATCGGCATCGCTGCGCCGCAATTGATCGCCAATGTGGGTTCTCTCCTGGTTGACCCACACTGAACTAAAGCCCCCCGGCAACGTGGCACTGATGCTGCCGACGCTGCTCCACGAGCTGTCGCTGGCCAGCATGTTTTGCAGGTTAACGTTGATCGCCTCGCCCAGCGGCAGCGTCAGGCGAGTTTCTCCCACCGCCTGGTTGTCGTAGCCATAGCCCGTTGCCGCCCAGCTCAGGGTGCTGAGCGACCCGGAGGCCGAGAGGCCCGCCAGCCAGCTCTCTTTCGCCGGTCGGGTCTTTTTTCCGCTCTCCGACCAGCGATCCATATGAAAACTGCCGCCCCATACCTGCCACGCCAGCGGCGCGCCGGCGCCGCGTCCCCGGCTGAACAGCTTATTGACCCGCTGGGTGCGTTTGCTGACCACCCGCCCGTTGACGATCACCTCCACTTCCACGTCGTAAATACCGTACGGCAGGCCGCGGGTATCCACTTCATGGTTGCCCATGGCGAAGTTCTGGACGCTCAGCAACCGGCCGTCGCGGGTGAGATGCACCTCGCCCGCCGCCGGTAAAAAGGCAATCACCGGCGTGGCGGACTGGCTGTTGTCGAAGACGGTGGAGCTGGCCTGGTTCCCCCAGGAAAGGCCGTAAATCTTGCCCGCCGAAATAGCGGTCATCGGTCCCAGAGACTGCAGGTTCCAGGTGTCAAGCATCCCGCCGGCAAAGCGGTGGCCGGCGAAATCGCGTTCATACATGGCTTTATATAATTCACTGTCCTGCTGACCACTGCCGATGCCGTACAGCGAGCCGTCGAGCACCACGTGATGCTCACGCAGCGCCGTGACGTTGTTCAGCGACAGGTAGCTGGAGGTGTTGCTTCCGCCGTTGCGCATCTGGTTGTTATAGACGCCGAGGTTATAGCTCAGGTTGCTGCTCAGGGCGTTGACGCTCGACTGGCCGATGTCTTCGCTGCGCGAGCGCAGCACAGTGCCCAGCGCCTCGCGCTTGACCACCAGCTGCAACAGCAGCTGGCGCAGGCTGAGATCCAGCTGCGCGCTCTCGGTCAGAGTAATGGTGAGCGCCTCGCTGAACGGGGCGTTGGCGAGGCCGATCAGCTGCTGTCGGGTCTGTTCGCTGACGCTGGCGTTACCCTCATTGTCCTCCAGCCGGATCTGCCGAACGCGCAGCTGGCCGCCGTCCAGCCAGATAAATGCGCTGCCGATCCGCTGATCGTCCCGGGTGTCCTGGCTGCCGGCAAGATGAATATAAAGAGGAACGCTCATGCCGTCCTGCAGCGCCTGGCTGAAGGCCTGCGGAATAATCACCCCGCCAATCTGCTGCGCGCCTGGGGCCGCCGCACTGGCGTCGGGCTGAACGAACAAAAAAAACATGCCGAAGGCAAGCCGCGTTTTCAGTCCTGGGGAAATCCGTCGTAGAGGCATCGTCGTTATCCATCTGCACAGCTGTCTATTTCACGGGAACAAACTGCTCACCCTGCCAAAGCGCAACCCGTCCTTTTTTATCCGCCGTGTCCACGCGCGTAAAACGGCGTGATTTACCCGGCATCAGGTAGTAGTTCTCTTTGCACTCCTTACCGTCGGCGGCCTTCAGGCAGGGGCCGTAGGCGAGGATCCGCAGCGTCGCATTCCCGGTGTTGGTCAGGGAGCCGTTGGCATACTGAAAGCGGTAGTTCACCTGCCGGGGCGCCACCACCAGGATGGTGCCGATGCGAGCGGAAGCGGTGGCCACCGCGCTGCGGGTGGCGTTATCGCGCTGGGCATCGCTGAGCGCCTGGTCGAACCAGACAATGCGGTAGTAGCGCTCTTTGTTATCCGCCGGGCCTTTGTAGAAGAAGCGGATCACATCGCTGGCCTGGGCGGGTAGCAGCAGGCTGGCGGGAGTGAGCAGCACCTCATCCGGTTTATCCATCGGGATAACCTGTCCGTCGTCCAGTGGGGAAGAGAGCCGTTCGAGATGGATATTGATCAGGCGGCCGCTGTCGGTGCTGTTCTTGATCGTTTTGCTCAGCGTGCTGCTGCCGCTGTTCATAAACGATGAGATATCGCCGACATCCAGCGCCTGCGCCGGCGATACTCCGGCAAGCAGCAGCCCGAGGGCCAGAAGGTGCTTTTTCATAACAATTCCGTCCGTGAAAAAAGCAGGGGGAGCCCCCCTGCTGGCGCATCACAAGGATCAGCTGGTCCAGGTGGCGTCGAACTGTACGCTGACGTCGCCGCTCCAGATCCCTTCCGGCAGGGTGCTGTAATCGGTCACGGCGGTAGTGCCATCGGTGGTGCCGCTGATGATCGAGAAGGTGAAACCATCCTGCGCGGTGGTACGGCCGCTGGCGTTGTAGCCGTTAGCCAGCGCGCTGAGGTTGCCGCCCAGAACGTTGTTGGCGGTATCGATCATCACGGTATCACCGGTTTTTTCCACCGCTGCGCCGTTATAATCCACGCCCACGCTCAGCGTGGAGCCGGAGGTATCCAGCTGGGTTAAGGTGTTGGTGATAAGACGCGAGGTCAGCTTAAAGGCGGTCGCCGTTGCGTCACCCTCAATCGCCACGTCAAACAGACCTTTCTGCGAGTTAAAACCTTTCACGCCTTCGGCATACTGGAACGCCAGGCTGCCGAGCGGGGTGACCACCAGCTTGCTGTTGGTGTCTTTTTTGGCGGTCGCAGACCAGGTCGCTACAGCCTGAGCCGTTACGTCAGCAGCCTGCGCCACGCCCATACCGGTAAACGCCGTTACCAGAGCTATTGCCAGAACCTTTTTTTTCATCGCTTTTTCTTCCTGAGTTGAATTAAGGACATGATGTCCCGGTGAACCATTCAAAAATTAACTTACCTGGGTGTTACTGAACTAATTTGTATATTTTGGAATACAGCTTGGCCTCGGCATTGCGCCGATGGGTATATACTGTCTTCACGCTACAATTTTCAATTCTGGCGATCGATTTCGGCTGCATGCCCTGGGCGGTCATGCGGATAATTTTCATTTCCCGGTCTGTAATTTTATCTTTCTTAATATCTTTACGGAGAAACCTGCCATTAATCACATAGGCCAGCTCTTTTCGAATATCGCGACTCAGGCCAACATATACCACGCCGCGAATATCGCTATTGTAATACCAGTAATTCGCTAAGGCTTCTGACTTCCTGGCCGCAATTAATACGACCTGTTTCCCCTTTACCGCGGATAGCCATTCGCTGTCGCGCCTGATAAACTCGTTTAACGAAGCCGTATTGAGATTGATAAACACGAAATCTTTTCTGATTTTCTCTAGCGACAGATAAATTAACTCGTCGATATCTACAATCAGTTCAGACAATCCTTTATAGAAGTAGGAGTCATCGGCAGACCAAATATACTTATCGGAACAGCTTTTATATTCCATATAGTTTTTAACCTCATAGTCCTTGAAGTAATCATTTTTAAAACGTCACTGCTTGCCAGGCCTATAAAGTTTACTGGCGTATTCGATTCCTTTAGTAAATCGCCATTAAATAAGACACGCATTACTTATCAATATTGAATAAGCGGGGTTAAACTATAATTATTTTCTGCTTGGCGTTGAATTTAAGTTTTTTCCTATGGAGTGTCAACATGCGGGAAGGCAATGAATTTCGCGCCCAGGTCAATATTTACAAAAACTGAAAATATCTCATTTTTGAGCGCAAGAAAAAGGTATTTATTTTCATAAGGTTATTAGCAATATAACCCTCAATTCTTAGCTGAATTTTATATTACCCAGGATCTTCACCCTATTATGTTAGGAATATTCTTAATGAAGGGCAGAATGCAGTTGTCAAATAAACCAAATTTATTCAAAAATAAAGAATATAAGTCTAAAAATCAGCAATAACCAGGATGATTCACCAATACATAAGACTCATAAATAGATTAACCTGCCGCACAAAATAGTTATATATATGTTAATTTTGCGGAATGATGAATGCTAAACAAAGGCAGAAGCATTATCTATTCGATTAAACAGACCTCATTAGCAAGATAAAACGAGTTTTGCCGATGGGTTCCTGCCGTCACGGGGACGCCAGTCTCCGCGTTCCCGAAAGCATAGCCGCTTTTCGGCGCTTCGCCAGCGTACCACGCACGGTGAACCGCTCACCGCCGCCCTTTCCCGCCTGTTCACGGTTTGTTCGCAATACCGTCATCGAAATTTCACATAAAGACCTATTAATAGTGGCCAGTTAATGACGAACCTGGACACTCTTATGAACAGCTCTCTTGCCGCGGTGGCCGAAACTGATTTCCAGCCGTTCACCGAACTCAATGCCGGCCGGCAGCGGAAGGTCTTAAGCGTGCGTAATCTGAGTAAAGCTTATCAAGCCCAGCACAAGGTGCTGGACGGCATCAGTTTTGATCTGCACGCTGGCGAAATGGTTGGCATCATAGGCCGCTCCGGCGCCGGTAAATCGACGCTCCTGCATGTCCTCAACGGCACCCACAGCGCCAGCGGCGGCGAAATTCTTAGCTACCCGGAAGTCGGTACCCCGCACGATGTCTCCCGGCTGAAAGGGCGCGCGCTCAATGCCTGGCGCAGCCACTGCGGAATGATTTTTCAGGACTTCTGCCTGGTGCCCCGTCTCGATGTGCTCACCAACGTCCTGCTGGGCCGCCTCAGCCAGACCTCAACCCTGAAATCGCTGTTTAAAATCTTTCCTGAAGCCGACCGGGCGCGCGCCATTGCGCTGCTCGAGTGGATGAACATGTTGCCGCACGCGCTGCAGCGGGCGGAGAACCTCTCCGGCGGGCAGATGCAGCGGGTGGCGATCTGCCGGGCGCTGATGCAGAACCCCGGCATCCTGCTGGCCGACGAGCCTGTCGCCTCGCTGGATCCGAAAAACACCCAGCGCATCATGGATGTACTGCGCGAGATTAGCGAGCAGGGCATCAGCGTGATGGTAAACCTGCATTCGGTAGAGCTGGTGAAGACCTACTGCACCCGGGTTATCGGCGTCGCCAGCGGCCAGCTTATTTTTGACGATCACCCCTCCCGGCTGACGCAGGATGTGCTGCAGCGGCTGTACGGCGATGAAGTTAGCCAATTGCATTAATTTCACTCACACGGGCAACATAATGAAAAAATCTATGACTGGCGCAGTTCGTTTATCCGCAATGGTCGCGGGCATGATGATGGCATGGCAGGCAGCGGCGGCGCAGCCGAAAGAGCTGAATCTGGGCATTCTCGGCGGCCAGAACGCCACCCAGCAAATCGGCGATAACCAGTGCGTGAAGGCCTTCCTCGATAAAGAGCTGAACGTGGACACCAAACTGCGCAACTCTTCCGACTATTCCGGAGTGATCCAGGGTCTGCTGGGAGGGAAAGTCGACGTGGTGCTGAGCATGTCTCCCTCCTCTTACGCCTCGGTTTATCTTAATAACCCCAAAGCGGTGGATATCGTTGGTATCGCCGTGGACGACAAAGATCAGTCTCGCGGCTACCACTCGGTGGTGATTGTCAAAGCTGACTCCCCGTATAAAACGCTGGACGATTTAAAAGGCAAAGCCTTCGGCTTCGCCGACCCGGACTCCACTTCCGGGTATCTGATCCCTAACCATGCGTTTAAAGAAAAATTTGGCGGTAACGCCGACAACAAATACAACAACACCTTCTCCAGCGTCACCTTCTCCGGTGGCCACGAGCAGGACATCCTCGGCGTGCTGAATGGCCAGTTCGCGGGCGCGGTCACCTGGGCCTCGATGGTGGGCGATTACAACACCGGCTACACCACCGGCGCGTTCAACCGCCTGATTCGCATGGATCATCCGGATCTGATGAAGCAGATCCGCATTATCTGGCAATCGCCGCTGATCCCGAACGGCCCGATCCTGGTGAGCAATGCGCTGCCAGCGGACTTTAAAGCGAAGGTCGTGGCGGCGGTGAAAAAACTGGATACTGAGGATCACGCCTGCTTTATCAAAGCGATGGGCGGTACTCAGCACATCGGCCCGGGCAGCGTGGCTGACTTCCAGCAGATTATTGATATGAAACGCGAGCTGGTGAGCGCGCGTTAATCCTGCCTCAACGCCGCCTGCTTGCCCCAGGGTAAGCGGCGGCGCTACGTTGAAGATCCCCGACGCATGAAGACGACCCACACCGAATTTGAACGCTATTACCAGCAGGTACGCTCGCGGCAAAAGCGCGATGCCGTCTGCTGGTCGCTGCTGCTGCTGGCGCTCTATTTTGCCGCCGGCAGCGCCGCGGAATTTAATCTGCTGACTATCTGGCACTCGCTGCCCCATTTCTTTGACTATATGGCAGAGACCATTCCGCCCCTGAGCGCCGGCAACCTGTTCGCCGACGTGCAGACCAAAGGCTCGCTGGCCTGGTGGGGCTATCGCCTGCCGATCCAGCTGCCGCTGATCTGGGAAACTCTGCAGCTGGCGCTGGCCTCAACCCTGGTGGCCGTCGCCATTGCCACGGTTTTCGCGTTTCTTGCCGCCAATAACGCCTGGTCCCCGGCGCCGGTGCGCTTTGCCATTCGCGTGCTGGTGGCGTTTTTGCGCACCATGCCCGAGCTGGCGTGGGCGGTGATCTTTGTGATGGCGTTCGGCATCGGCGCGATTCCGGGCTTTCTGGCGCTCATGCTGCATACCGTCGGCAGCCTGACCAAACTGTTCTACGAGGCGGTGGAAAGCGCGCAAAACAAACCGGTACGCGGCCTGGCGGCCTGCGGCGCATCCCCGCTGCAGAAAATTCGCTTCGCCCTGTGGCCTCAGGTGAAACCTCTGTTTCTCTCCTATGGCTTTATGCGGCTTGAAATCAACTTCCGCTCGTCGACCATTCTCGGGCTGGTGGGCGCGGGCGGCATCGGCCAGGAGCTGATGACCAACATCAAGCTCGACCGCTACGATCAGGTGAGCATCACCCTGCTGCTGATCATTCTGGTGGTGTCGGCGCTGGACATGCTGTCCGGTCGTCTGCGCCTGTGGGTACTGGAGGGTAAGAAATGAGCGTCTGGCACATGCAACCGGATCTCGCCGCCAGCCGGCGGCAGCATAAGCAGCTCTATCAGGTCCAGGGGCGCTACCTGCGCTACGTCGGGCTGGTGGCGCTGGCCTGCCTGCTCTATTACGTCTGGTTTTTTCTGCAGTTCGGCATCAGCGGCGAACAGCTGACCACCGGCCTACAGCAGATTGGCCGCTATCTGGCGCGGATGTTCGTCTGGCACGACTTCTGGAACTGGCCGTTCGGCTATTACTTCACGCAAATCGGCATCACTCTGGCTATCGTCTTCGCCGGGACGCTCACCGCCACGGTGCTGGCGCTGCTGCTCTCCTTCTTCGCCGCCCGCAACATCATGCGCGGCGTGGTGCTGGGGACCCTCGCCCTGCTGATGCGCCGCCTGTTTGATGTGCTGCGCGGGATCGACATGGCTATCTGGGGGCTGATTTTCGTGCGCGCGGTAGGCCTCGGGCCGCTGGCCGGGGTGCTGGCGATCATCATGCAGGACACCGGCCTGCTGGGACGGCTGTACGCGGAAGGACACGAAGCGGTGGACCGCTCCCCCGGGCGCGGACTGACCGCCGTGGGCGCGAACGGCCTGCAAAAGCATCGCTTTGGCATTTTTACCCAGTCGTTCCCGACCTTCCTCGCATTGAGCCTGTATCAGATTGAATCCAACACCCGCTCCGCGGCGGTGCTGGGCTTCGTCGGCGCCGGCGGTATTGGGCTTATCTATGCCGAGAATATGCGCCTGTGGAACTGGGATGTGGTGATGTTTATCACCCTGCTGCTGGTGGCGGTGGTGATGATCATGGACACCCTCTCCGCCTGGCTGCGCCGTCGCTATATCGGCGGCGCCGTGGTGCCGCTGTATCAGGACGAACGCTAGCGCACCTTTGTGCCGGGTGGCGGCTACGCCTTACCCGGCCTACAGGATCCTCTCACAGGTTCACACGCCGTAGGCCCGCGCAAGCGCAGCGCCGCCGGGCGAGGGCATCAGGCACGGCGCTGCTTTTATGCCGGGTGGCGGCTGCGCCTTACCCGGCCTACGGCCCGAGCAACCAGTCATTAATTTACCCACTTGCGCGACTGAAACTGCCGGTGCTGGCGGCCTCAACATCGCTGAGACGTTCCCGGAAGGCCGGGGCAGCCCGCATGGATGCGGGCTGAGGGCCGTGTTTTGCAGGGACGCTGCCTCGGCCCGACCCGAAGCCTGCAGGGATAAGTCGAAGGCACCACGCAGTGGCGATGTTGCTGGCCGGAGCCCGGGGGTACAGGGGGCGGCGGCGACTGGCCGCCCCCTGTGCGCTCCCGGCGCCGTAAGTGACATAACGCAGAAGAACTAACCGGGAGCGCAATCTGCCCGGCATTAAAATAGAAGTTGTAGCCCTGCTAAACGCAGCGCGAGCAGGGACATTTCCGGTTGCGCCGATATTTCGCCGGGTGGCGGCTGCGCCTTACCCGGCCTACAGGGCCCTCTCACAGGCTCACACCCCGTAGGCCCGCGCAAGCGCAGCGCCGCCGGGCAATGACCGCCGGCACGGAGCCGCCTGTATGCCGAATGGCGGCACACGCCTTATCCGGCCGGGAACGACTGAACCCGCAGAAATATTTATCCGCTCCGCTATTCCAGCCGCCAGCTCAGCACCGGCCAGCCGTATCCGGCACCGGCCGCCTGCAGCTGCGGACAGGGATTGACCAGCCGCACGCGATCCGCATGCAGGCACAGCGGCAGATCGTTAATGGAATCGGTATAGAACGTCACCTCGCCGTTATACTGCGGATGCGCCTCGCGCCACTGCGCCAGACGCGCCACCTTTCCCTGCTGATAGCTGGGGATCCCGGCAATGACCCCGCTGTAGCCGCCGTCGACCATCGCCACGTCAATGCCCAGCGCCTGATCGATCTCCAGCGCGGCGGCCACCGCCTGCACCAGCAGGCTAACCGAGGCGGAGATAATCAGCATCTGCTCCCCCTCGGCCCGCAGACGACGAATGAGCTCCCACGCCTGCGGATAGACCCGGGGCAGGATCGCCTCGCGCACGCAGCGGGCCACCAGCGCATCAACGTCCGATTTCGGTATTCCGGCAAGCGGCGCCTGGATCAGGGCCACATAATCGGCGATATTCATCTCTCCCCGGTCATAATCCGCCATCAGCTGCGCCTCGCGGGCAAGATACCCCTTCTGCGTCGCCAGCCCTTCGCGAACCATAAACTGGCTCCAGACCGTACTGCTATCGCCCTGTATCAGAGTGTTATCGAGATCAAAAATCGTCAGCGTGTTGCCCATGGTACTTTCCCTTACTGGTCAAAATAAGCTGCCGGGAGCATGCGTAAAAAAGATGACAGGAAAATGAACCGGACGCCGCAGCGCCCGGCTCGTCGTCAGCCGGCGCGGACCTTGCCGGTGCGGAACACCAATACGATCCCGCCGACGATCGCCACCATACCGACCATCGCCGCCGCCGGCAGCCGGTTGCCCAGCAGCAGATAATCCAGCAGCGCCGTGATCGCCGGCACCAGATAAAAGAGGCTGGTGACATTGACGATATTTCCCGCGCTCAGCAGACGATACAGCAGCAGCTGGGCGACCACCGAAATCAGCAGCCCGAGAAACAGCACCGGAATAATCAACCCGACGTTAACGGTAAACCGGAAGCCGCTGACCGGGGCGATCAACAGGCACAGCCCCAGACTCACGGCATACTGCAGCGGCAGGACATCCGCCGGCGACTGACGGCTGCGCTTTTGCCACAGCGCGCCAAAAGTCATCAGCAGCAAAGCCGCCAGCGCAAACAGGATCCCCGCCATCGCCATGGGCGACGCCGCCAGGCTGCGCCATACCAGCAGCACCAGCCCCGCCAGGGCAAGCAGCAGCCCCAGCAGCCGCCGCCCCTGCAGGCGGTGCTCCACCACGCAAAGCGTGAGGATGGGCTGGATCCCCATGATGGTGGCGATAAGTCCCGGCGTCACGCCGTTGGCCATCGCCTCGAAGTAACAGACCGAATAGCCGCCAATCAGCATCAGGCCGGTGGCCGCGGTCTGCAGGCGGGTGCCCGGCGCGGGCAGCCAGCGCCGACGGACGATGGTCAGCGGCGCCAGCGCGACCAGGGCAATCAGAAAACGAAAGACCAGCAGCGCCATCGGCGAGGCGTTGTCCAGTCCCCAGCGGGTGAAAATGGCCGCACTGCCCCACAGCAGCACAAAAATGGCCGTTGTCGCCTGCGAGGCGAGCAGAGAATAGCGAACGTGCATAGCATGCTCCAGAACGTCAAACACAAGGTATCAAGCGTCATACCGGCAGGTAAGCGCCTGCTAAAGACGGCGCTAAGCGCCGAAAACAACCCGGTCTGGAGGGGGAGGCGGTGGGCAGAGCGTGGCGAAGCGATGATGAGGCGCAGACGTCATCCACCCCGCGTCGAAAGCGGCGCCGGGCAAAGTCTCACCAGAGATGGCGTAATGCGTCATGGAATGCCTCGTGAGATGTTGATGACAGAATCCTGGCACAGACCGTTGCGGAGTGACAACTGCCCTTTATGGCTGATCCACCCCAAGGCTGTTTATTTTAAATCGTAAATAAACGTAAAGGCGGCCTCGGCTTATTCAGCCGTTCTTTTTAATCGGCTATAAAACAAAGCAGTCTGCTTGCTACTTCGAAAATAACGATATGAAGCCAAAACTGAAGCATGCTCTCTTGTTAATTCCTTTTTTGCTGTTGGCAGGATGCTCCTCCTCACCGAAACAGGCAAAACATACAAAATCTCATGCGGATATGACCATTGACGGTGGATCGGACGATCTGATCCCGGTGGTGGCGGCTCTGCATGACCAGATGCACACCTGGCAGGGAACCCCCTATGAATGGGGCGGTACTGAACAAAGCGGCGTCGACTGCTCGGGTTTCGTCTGGCGCACGCTGAAGGATCGCTTTAACCTGCCGATGGAGCGGATCACCACCCGCGAGCTGCTGCACATGGGCGTGCGGGTCGATAAGCGTGATTTACGCCCCGGCGATCTGGTCTTCTTCCGCACCCGGGCCGGGATGCACGTCGGCTTTTACGATACCGATCATAATTTCCTTCACGCCTCGAGCAGCCAGGGCGTGATGCGCTCTTCGCTGGACAACCCTTACTGGGAGTCGGCGTTCTATCAGGCGCGCCGTCTGCCGAAGGAGTATAACGCGCAGATCACCATGAACAGCGACACCCTGCATCTGGCGAAGAATCGCCGCTAAAAAAAAAGCCGCAGCCTGGGCTGCGGCGGGTGGTTCTGAAGTTGATCAGAACTGGTAGGTCATGCCCAGCGCGACGATGTCGTCATCGTTGATGCCGAGTTTGTTATCGCTTTTCAGCTGGTTGATTTTGTAATCCACGAAGGCGTTCATGTTTTTGTTGAAGTAGTAGGTCAGGCCCACGTCAATGTAGTTAACCAGATCTTCGCTCCCCACCCCTTCGATATCCTTCCCTTTCGACAGCACATAGCCGAGGGACGGACGCAGACCGAAGTCGAACTGATACTGGGCCACCGCTTCAAAGTTCTGCGCTTTGTTGGCAAAGCCGCCGCTGATCGGGGTCATTTTGCGGGTTTCAGAGTACATGGTCGCCAGGTAGATATTGTTGGCGTCATATTTCAGGCCGGTCGCCCAGGCTTCCGCTTTCGAACCCTGGCCGCGGGCCAGCAGGTTCTGATCGTTGGTACGGTCGGAGCTGGTGTAGGCTGCGCTGACGGCGAAGTCGCTGCCGCCGAAGTCATAGCTTAACGAGGTGCCGACGCCGTCGCCGTTCTGTTTCTTCGCTTCACGGCCTTCGTTTTTACCCTGGTACTGCAGGGTCAGATCCAGGCCATCCACCAGACCGAAGAAGTCGGTGTTGCGGTAGGTCGCCAGGCCGCTGGCGCGCTTGGTCATAAAGTTATCGGTCTGGGCAGAGGAATCGCCGCCGAATTCCGGGAACATATCGGTCCAGGCTTCCACGTCGTACAGGGCGCCAAGGTTACGGCCGTAGTCGAAAGAACCGTAGTTCTTCAGCTTCACCCCAGCGAACGCCAGACGAGTCTTCTGGCTGGAGTCGCTCTCGGTTTTGTTACCCGAGAATTCAGATTCCCAACGGCCATAGCCGGTCAGGTCTTCGTTAATCTGCGTTTCGCCTTTAATACCGAAACGCACGTAAGTCTGATCGCCATCTTTGCTGTCATAATCGCTGAAGTAGTGCATGGCTTTGATCTTGCCGTACACATCCAGCTTGTTCGCGTTCTTATTATAAACTTCCGCTGCCTGCGTCGCTGTTGAAGCCACAAAGCCCATCATCATTAATGCCAGAGTACTCTTTTTCATTATTCAGTCCTGGTGATTTATTTATACGCGCTATTCAATTGCGGGCGCTCGCCCATCAAAAACTGGAGGTTTTTTAACGCCGGGATATTAAATATTTATGACAAGATGGAACTTTTTATAAAAAAGGGTATTTAAATGTATCTGACATATTTTTGTCACATTCCCTCTCCAGAATGCCCGATCCCGCGCAATAAAATGGCGCGCCCGCCGCCCCGGGTGTTGGCAAGCGGGCCGACTCCTGCTACAACATCAGCTCGATATCGATATTCCTTTTGAACGGCAGAGAATCATGAGTGAAAGCCAGACGCTGGTGGTAAAACTGGGCACCAGTGTTTTAACAGGCGGGTCCCGTCGCCTGAACCGCGCCCATATCGTCGAGCTCGTGCGCCAGTGCGCACAGCTGCACGCCATGGGACACCGTATTGTCATCGTGACCTCCGGGGCCATTGCCGCCGGGCGCGAGCACCTTGGTTACCCGGAACTGCCCGCCACCATCGCCTCCAAGCAGCTGCTGGCGGCGGTGGGACAAAGCCGTCTTATCCAGCTGTGGGAACAGCTGTTTTCTATCTATGGCATTCACGTTGGCCAGATGCTGCTGACCCGCGCCGACATGGAAGACAGAGAACGGTTCCTCAACGCCCGCGACACTCTGCGCGCGCTGCTGGATAACAGCATCGTCCCGGTCATTAACGAAAACGACGCCGTCGCCACCGCGGAAATCAAAGTGGGCGATAACGACAATCTCTCCGCGCTGGCCGCGATCCTCGCCGGGGCAGATAAGCTGCTGCTGTTAACCGACCAGCCAGGCCTGTTCACCGCCGACCCGCGTAGCAACCCGCAGGCGGAGCTGATTAAAGACGTCTACGGCATCGATGACGCGCTGCGCGCCATCGCCGGCGACAGCGTCTCCGGACTCGGCACCGGCGGCATGGGCACCAAGCTGCAGGCCGCGGACGTCGCCTGCCGCGCGGGGATTGATACCATTATCGCCGCCGGCAACCGCCCGGACGTCATCGGCCACGCGATGGAAGGCCTGCCGGTAGGCACCTGCTTCCACGCGCAGGAGTCTCCGCTGGAGAGCCGTAAGCGCTGGATCTTCGGCGCGCCGCCGGCCGGTGAACTGACCGTCGATGCGGGCGCGACCCAGGCGATCCTCGAACGAGGCAGCTCGCTGTTGCCAAAAGGCATCAAAATCGTCAGCGGCAACTTCTCCCGCGGCGAAGTGATCCGCATCCGCAATAGCGAAGGACGCGACATCGCTCACGGCGTCAGCCGCTACAACAGCGATGCGCTGCGCCTTATCGCCGGCCAGCACTCGCAGCAAATCGATGCCATTCTGGGCTACGAATACGGCCCGGTGGCCGTCCACCGCGATGATATGATCATCCGTTAAGGAGCTGAAAATGCTGGAACAAATGGGCATTGCCGCCAAAGCGGCCTCCTGGCAGCTGGCGTTACTCTCCAGCCGGGAAAAGAACCAGGTGCTGGAAAAGATCGCCGATTATCTGGAAGCGCAGACCGACGATATTCTGCGCGCTAACGCGGAAGATTTAGCCGAAGCTCGCGCCAATGGTCTGAGCGAAGCGATGCTTGATCGCCTTGCGCTGACCCCGGCGCGTCTGAGCGGTATCGCCAGCGATGTGCGCCAGGTGTGCAATCTGGCCGACCCGGTCGGCCAGGTGATCGACGGCGGGCTGCTGGACAGCGGTCTGCGTATTGAACGTCGCCGCGTCCCGCTGGGGGTGATTGGCGTGATTTATGAAGCGCGTCCTAACGTGACGGTCGACGTCGCCTCCCTGTGTCTGAAAACCGGCAACGCGGCGATCCTGCGCGGCGGAAAAGAGACCTGGCGCACCAACGCCGCCACGGTGAAGGTGATCCAGCAGGCGCTGCAGGAGTGCGGTCTGCCGGCCGCCGCGGTACAGGCTATCGAGAGCCCGGATCGCGCGCTGGTGGGCGAAATGCTGAAGATGGATAAATACATCGATATGCTGATCCCCCGCGGCGGCGCGGGCCTGCACAAGCTGTGCCGCGAGCAATCCACGATCCCGGTGATCACCGGCGGGATTGGCGTATGCCATATCTTCGTTGATGAAACCGCCGAGATCGCCCCCGCGCTGAAGATCATCGTCAACGCCAAGACCCAGCGGCCGAGCACCTGCAATACCGTGGAAACGCTGCTGGTGCACCGCAACATCGCCGACACCTTCCTGCCGGCGTTAAGCAAGCAGATGGCCGAAAGCGGCGTCACCCTGCACGCCGCCCCTTCCGCCCTCCCCGCGCTGCAAAACGGCCCTGCGAAGGTCGAGCCGGTGAAAGCGGAGCAGTATGACGACGAATATCTGTCGCTGGATCTGAACGTCAAAGTGGTGGCTGATATGGATGAGGCTATCGCCCATATCCGCGAACATGGCACCCAGCACTCCGACGCCATCCTGACCCGCACCCTGCGTAACGCCAACCGCTTTATCAATGAAGTGGACTCTTCCGCGGTCTATGTGAACGCCTCCACGCGCTTCACCGACGGCGGCCAGTTCGGCCTCGGCGCGGAAGTGGCGGTCAGCACCCAGAAGCTGCACGCCCGCGGCCCGATGGGGCTGGAAGCGTTAACCACCTATAAGTGGATTGGTTTCGGCGACGATACCATTCGTGCGTAAATGAGAACGGGCGATGCAAAAATAGGCAGTTGATTCCACTGACTATTGACGCATCGCCCGCTAAGTTCTAACCTTTTGCCTCGTGATTCACGCTCGTGAACACCTCTTGCAGGGCCGATATAGCTCAGTTGGTAGAGCAGCGCATTCGTAATGCGAAGGTCGTAGGTTCGACTCCTATTATCGGCACCATTCTAACGTCTCCCCAAGTCTACTAAAGTTCACTGAAACCCCTTATAATCTGCGCTTTACAGCCCCTTTTGGTATTTCTACGTCTACTACAGTTCCCTGAAATCTACGGTCGTTTGGGGGTACTTATGGGGGTATATGCTGTTCGGTCTAAAGGAGGTACCCCCAAGTGAAACTTAACGCCCGGCAGGTGGAGGCCGCTAAACCTAAAGATAAGCCTTACAAGCTGGCTGATGGTGGCGGTCTGTATCTCCTTATCAAACCTAATGGCGGCAAATACTGGCGGCTCAAATATCGTGTAGCCGGCAAAGAGAAGCTGTTAGCTCTGGGTGTCTATCCTGAAGTCACATTGGCCGATGCTCGGGCAAAACGTGAAGAAGCGAAAAGGGGTATCGCTGGGGGTATCGATCCTATGGAAGCGAAACGGGAGGAGAAGATTGCCCGTGAAATTCAGCTAAACAACAACTTCAAAGATATTGCCCTTGAATGGCACAGCAGCAAACTAAAAAAATGGTCTGCTGGTTATGCTTCAGACATCCTCGAAGCCTTCAATAAAGATGTGTTCCCATACATTGGCAAAAAACCAATAGCCGAAATCAAACCGCTTGAACTGTTGAATGTGCTGCGGCGCATTGAGGGGCGCGGCGCTACCGAAAAGGCAAGAAAAGTTAGGCAGCGCTGTGGGGAAGTTTTCCGTTACGCAATAGTCACCGGTCGAGCTGAGTATAACCCCGCCCCGGATCTCACCAGCGCGATGCAAGGGCACGAGTCCAATCATTTTCCTTTCCTCACACCTAAAGAATTGCCTGATTTCTTCAATGCGTTGTCAGGATATTCAGGAAGCGAGTTAGTAGTTTTGGCTGCTCGTCTGCTGATTATCACCGGATTGCGTCCCGGCGAACTCCGTGGGGCATTTTGGGATGAAATCAATATCAGTAAGGCGGTCTGGGAAATACCCGCCTCACGCATGAAAATGCGTCGCCCTCATGTGGTGCCGTTGTCCAGGCAAGCTCTTACGCTTATTGGTCAGATCCAAGAGCTAACAGGCAATTACCCGCTTGTGTTCCCAGGCCGTAACGATCCGCGGAAAACAATGAGTGAAGCCAGCATAAACCAAGTCTTCAAGCGGATTGGCTATAACGGAAAAGTCACCGGGCACGGTTTCCGGCACACCATGAGTACCATCCTGCACGAACAGGGCTACAACACCGCGTGGATTGAAACGCAACTGGCACACGTCGACAAAAACTCTATACGAGGAACGTACAACCACGCCCAGTATCTGGATGGCCGCCGCGAAATGCTCCAGTGGTATGCCGACTATATGGAGGCGTTGGAAAACGGCGAAAATGTAGTGCACGGAACGTTTGGGAAAAGCGCTTAACTGTATGTATAGACAGTGCTAATTGACAGTAGTAGACTTCTGTAGACTATCGTTAGCAGGAAGCTTTTATGCGAGAAAACATCCTCAACATGCCCCATCATCTTCGCCGACAACGTGTGGTCACTGCTGAACAGGCTGCAATGGCTATGGCCGGTGTGTATCGTTTTGCATGCTTAAGAGAATTTGATAAAAGTTATGACCCCGAAAGATACAACATGGCTTGTAGCTATTTTCGTATCATTCAAGCGGCTCTTAACAAAGAGCTAAGCCCGAAAACTGTTTGGACTGATATCGGCGGTAATTTTGTCAACGCTGAGTTTTACGCTGAAGATATTTGGTCCTGGGCAATCAAAGAGCTATCTGCTGAAGATGTATGGTATGGCTGTGAGGAAGAAAATGCAGCTCATGCTAATGAACATGTTCCTGGGGTATGGGGCGAGTTCGCTGGCAAAGACACTGCTTTGAAATTGATCGCTGGTATGGCGATTGCGCTTGAAAAAGCGGGTGGAAAATATGTTCGCGGTAAGAAATTGAACAAATCCGAAGTTGCCAGAAGTGCCTCAAGAATCATATTGGAGCATGGCGATGGCATCGATGTGACTGATAAGGCATTGACTATGCTAATTGATGAAGCTCTGAACACGTACGCTTCCAAATAGCCCGTAAGGATTTCCAAAAAGACGATCTACAGGTTCTAAAACTTCTGGCCGTACTTCTGTTTCCGTGGAAGAGCTGCTTCCAACTGATTTACTGTGACTTCCACAACTACCCTCTTGTTTTTGCTGAAATATACCTCGTAGACCACATTAGACTTCGAGAGGTATATATGTCCCAATCCCTTATCCGCTTACCTGAAGTTCAGCGTAGAACCGGCTATAGCAAGGCTTGGATCTATCGACTCATGGCTGAGCAACGTTTCCCCTCATCCATAAAAATTGGTTCTCGAGCAATTGCTTTCATTGAAAGCGAAATTGATGAATGGATTAGTGAGCGCATTGAATCGTCACGCAGCCAAACGAACTGAGATTCCGTGAGCTGAGATAATTTGCGAGAGTTTGCACTTCAGATCTCGCAGAATAAGTTCGTCGCGACAGCTCACTAAAAAATTCAAAAAGGTTAATGCCATGAAGAACAATTATGCCCGTCTGGGGCAGGGCTTCGCTCACCCTAAAAACTCCTTGCCTTGTTATTCAACTGAAGGGTATGCTTTAAAAGCACCAGCAAAATCTGGTGTCAGGATTGGCGTCCTGAATGACTGTATGGCGACACATGACGCGCCAAGCGTCTTTTTTTGTGCCGTTGATCCGTCTCACCTATTTTCACGCGTTGTGGTTCAAAACCGCTCTGCTAGCAAAATTATGGTGGGCTGGGTGGGGGCGGAGAAATCCGCGCCGGAGTCCATACAGTCCGGTTACGCCAACCCTGCTCAGTCCACCACCAGTGAAATTGGCGTTTCCGGTGGTGGTTATCTAGACCACTGTATGGAGGCTGCCACATGGCTACTACCCCAACCCAAAAACTGCCCAAATTCACCTGGCTTTTCCTCGGTACGCCGAAAGGCCGGACCTGTACTCCCGTTGTTATCCGCATCGTTGCCGACAGTGAGCAAGAAGCCCGCGAGTTTTATTCCCGCTGGGATCTTATCTTTGCCGCCAAAATTCGCTCTGAATGTTCGCTTTATCAATACAGTAGCGGCGCGTTTGAACTGGATGTTGCGAAACTGGGAGGTAGCCATGTTTAACCTCCAGACCCTGACAGCTAAAGCCCGCGAGCTGCGCGGCAACGTGGTAAAAGCCACTACCACGAAAGGCACCCGCACCATGACCCCCGTTTACGAACGGGAAGAGCAGCGCAAACTGCGCGAACGCATCCAGCAGACCCAGCCGGAGTGGGTTTTACTCTGGTGGGATATTGCGACCGTAACCGGCTGGCGTACCAGCGACGTGTGCAACTTCCGTTACTCCTGCATCAACTGGGAAACCGGCATTGCAACAATCATCGTGGCGAAGCAGACCAAAGCAGCGGAAGCCAGAGCGACCCGGAAGGGGATCGAGATTGTTCGCCAGCAGCGCAAGGACGCTGCCCGGCTTGCTGGCGATCACATTGGGTACATGCACTGGGATAGCGTGAGCTGCGACGAGCTGGCCGCCGGCATGACGGAAGAAGAACAGGCGATTGTGTTTGAGCTGGTGGCAAAGGCTGAAGTGAAGCACGACACCAAACAGCTGCCGCCGGGCATCATCAAACGACTGCGGGAACGCATGGAGCGCAATCTTATCGGTGACGACCTGGTATTTTCCCGCAGCCAGATTGAAAGTAACCGTTGCCAGTCTCTGGAAGGTAGCGTTAGCCGTCAGACGATCTGGAAGAAACTGCACAACGTCATGGTGTGGTTTACCCGCGTAGTAAACACGCGTCTGCGCCTGAGCGCCTATTCCAGCCGCAAAATTGCCGCCTTTAATCTCATGTCCGCCGGCGGCGAACAGGGCTTGCTGGTCGCCTCTGAAATGCTCGGACACAGTAACCCGGCAATCACCCGGACTTATCTCCAGCTGGGGAGCAAGGCCGCGGCTATCCAGACACGCCTCGCTATGGAGGTGAATGCATGACAAAGCCAACTCAAAACGAATCCATTGCCATGCTGACGACCAGCGCAGGCCAGGCGCTTGAATACAGCCGTCAGGCGCTTGCCGTTCTCGATATGTGGATAAACACCCTGGCGCCGGATGATGAAATGGAAAGCTTTCGTGTCGCGGCGGTTCACAGCCTGGTCAGTCAGGCATCGGAATATTTGGTGAAAGTCAGGGAGGTCAGACCATGACCGCTATTTATAATCTGGTGCGCTGTAGCGATGGCAAAACTGTATTCAGTTTTCCGGCCGGCGGCCGCTATCTGGTGGACACGTCGAATGGGTTGCAGTCGATGCGCCCCCTTATGGACGACGAGATCCTTTTCACGGTGGAGAGTGCCGCGCGCTTTCTGAAGAAGATTGGTTATCAGGTAATCCCGCCAGCGGCGTGAGGTAAAAAATATGACGATTAAAATTTCCGGCTTAGCTGCTGGTGGCCGCGCTCACCCTGAAATCAGGCCGGGCGATAAATGGAAGGACAGCCGGGGCAGCATCGTAATTATCGAAAGTTACCGATTCGACAGAGTGACATATTGCCGCGAGGGGTACAGCTCACCGTGTTTTTGCACGCCAGAAAGACTGGCGCGGGAATTTGAATTTATTTCTTCTGCGCCGGGCACCGGTGGAAGAGATATCGATCGAATTATGCGGGTGCAGGGCATCGAACGAATTCGGGTTATGCGGGAAATCATCAGGGAGCGAGGGAACAGAAAATGAAGAATGCACCAAACCTTAAAAAGCAGCCTGCGGATCTCATGGAGGAGTCAATCATCTTTGCCGGCGCCGATGCCTGGACTTTCGCCAAAGCATGGCAGGAAATGAACCCGATTGGCGATACGGTGCCGCCGGTTGTGCTGGATAAAAAGCAGCTGGCAGAGCTGGAGAATATCCGCATTGTGGATGATGGCCGGCTCTATGCGCGGGTTTGCCGCGGCGGGCATCTGACCGAACGGCAGATAACCATTCTCGCGACAAAGCTGGCGGTGGCCGGCGTGGAGCGCGCGCAATTCTACTCTGAAGGTTATCAGCTTCTGGAGGACTGGACGCCGCAGCTGCCGCGCCTCAAAGCCGATGCGGAAGCCGGCAAAAGTATGGTGATCGGCAAACCGCTGACGGATGTAAACCTCCGCGACCTGGCTGATAACGAAAAGGCGCTCATACTGGCCGCGCGTTACACCGGCATTGCAATCAACGAAAACAGCGAGGGCGTGTACGTCTACCGCGCCGGCATTTGGGAGAAAACGTCTATGCTCGAGCTGAGCCGCGAAATGGTGGCTATCTACAACGAGAACAAAACCAACTTCAGCAAGCGCGCGATCAACAACGTTATCGACGCCCTGAAAATCGTTATCCCGGTGATGGGGGAGCCGCGGCGGAGCCTGATCCCCTTTGCAAACGGTGTCTACGATATGGAAACCGGCGTTTTCTCCGAACACAGCCAGGATAACTGGCTGACCAACCACAACGGCGTGACCTACACGCCGGCGGTGCCGGGCGAAAACCTCCGCGACCACGCGCCGAACTTCCATAAGTGGCTAAGTTACGCATCAGATAGAGACGCAATTAAGATGCAGCGCATCGCTGCAGCGCTCTTTATGGTGCTGGCGAACCGGTACGACTGGCAGCTGTTCCTCGAGATAACCGGTGAGGGCGGTAGCGGGAAAAGTGTCTTTACCCATATCGCTACGATGCTGGCCGGTGCGCATAACACCGCCAGCGGGAACATGGCGGCGCTCGACAGCGCGCGCGGGCGGGCGCAGTTCGTCGGGAAAAGCATGATAACGCTTCCTGATCAGCCCAAATATTCAGGAGAGGGTACCGGGATAAAAGCGATAACCGGCGGGGATGCCGTGGAGATCGACCCGAAACACGAGCACCAGTACACCGCCGTTTTGCGGGCGGTGGTTGTGGCCACGAACAACACGCCGATGATTTTCACCGAACGTGCCGGCGGCGTTTCCCGGCGACGCGTAATTTTCCAGTTTAACCGGCGCGTCAGCGAGGAGGATAAAGATCCCGACCTGGCAGAAAAGATATCCGCTGAAATTCCGGTGGTGGTTCGTCGGCTGCTGGCGAACTTTGCGAACCCGGAAAAAGCGCGGGCGCTGCTGCTGGAGCAACGGAACAGCGAAGAAGCACTGGAGGTGAAGCAGAAAACGGATCCGCTTTATGCCTTCTGCGCGCATCTTGAGCGGCTGGCTGATTGTGCGGGAATGATGGTAGGAAACCGCAATCCGCCTCACTATCCGCGAATTTATCTCTATCACGCTTACCTGGCATTCCTGGAGGCCAACGGTTTCGACAAGCCGCTGACGCTGAATAAATTCGCAGAGGGGATGGAAAGCGCGATGAGGGAGTTTAATCACGAGTACCGTAAGGAACGGAGAGCCCGTGGCATGGTGACCAACGTTGAACTTTCAGAGAGTGCGGAAGACTGGTTACCTCAGACGCATCCTGTAGCCGGTCATAAAGAATGAAGTTCAGATAAATATGGAGAAAGGTATACATGGTATACATCGAGAGAATAATTTATATATAAATCAGTGAAATAAACCATGTATACCTTGTTTTCAGGTATACACAGGGTGTACATGGTGTTCATTCTCTCATTAACCATCTGATCGTTTATTAAACAGAATGATGTATACCGTGTAGACCTGAAATCCCAAAATGTAGGCTGGTGTTCATAGGTTAATATTATGTTTTATAAGCAATTTATAGCCTTTATGAACACCATGTATACCTTGAGGGCAAATTCTTTAAAACGCATCCATTCATTTCACGTTGTGCATCCCCTCGATTTCATTACCATCATTTCATTACTTGCAATGATTATTGTGATTGTTGCGTTTTTTATCATGTGATAACCAAGGGGGAAGCATGAAAAAGGAACACGTGAAACCCGTTCTTCTGAGCGCTGCTCAGGTTGCGGCATTAAAAGCCATCCAGGAGCAGGAACGCCAGAAATCCGGGTTTGGTATCGCACCATCAATCCATGATGTGGCGAGAAAAATATTTGATGTTGGGCTATTCAGAATGGAGGTAAGCCAGTGAGTTACGAAATTAAAATTGGGCAAAGAAGCATTGCTATCACTGATAACGTTTCTGAAGTGGTTGCGCCTAATGAGCAGATGGCGATTCTTTTTAAAGGGATGGCGAATATTTTTGGTGATCTGCGGGCCGTGGCAATGTTAGCTGAGGCGGAAGCCGATGCCGTAGAGGTTATCCGCAATGATCCGGATTTAAACGAAGCAGCAAAAAACCGCCGGGCCAGAGATGCGGCAAATAGAGACACACTCACGGCTTTCACTAGAAGTACGGCGATGATCAGCGAACAAGCTGAAAATATTCTCAATTATCTTAAGACCAAACTGGCCCCAGTTGCTCCGTTGGCCGAGGGTGATGTTGTCGGATTTATGCGAGATAGTGAGCTACGGAATGTATTTCGCTCGCTGGATGGAGCTGCGAAAGAAAAGCTGATGGTAGCAATGTATGCCGGGAATCAGACTGATTTATGTGACGCCCTGCTACGAGGTAACGCCATTTGCTCAGGCGTAACAGATTCTCAGCTGGAGCGACTGACTTTTGCCCGTATCGCCACAGATAACGGAGCCGTTATCAAATCTGTTTCTAACTTGGTAAAAGCCATTAACCGCAACCTGCAGCAAATCATCGCTGTTCGCACATGGTATGCAAATCTGGTATTTGGAAGCAATGACGACCCTCGCGATGTGGCTCCTCGAGTCTCCGGGCTGGCGAATCTGTCCGAGTACATTGATGGTATGGAAAAAATTAATTCCCGACAGGGTAAAGCAGATGATGAAAATGGGAAACAGGCCGCCTGATGGCGGCTTTTTTCTGCCCGGAGGGAAACACACGATGCTGTTAAGTAAATCAGCCTACGCCAGGCATATGGGCGTTAGCCGACAAACAGTTTACGGCTGGATAGCACGTGGTGAGATTGTGCTATCAGGCGATAAAGTGGATGTTGAAGCAACACAGGCGAAGCAAAATTCTGCTGGTGCTGGTGCTGGTGCTGGTGATCATCACAATGCAATGACGTGGGCGCAGGCCGCCGCGTGGGTATGGGGGCATGACGGCGGGAAAGAGCTGCCGGCTGATATTAATGCTGGCCAGCGAATAGAGGCAGCAGCCGCTGAGCTGGGTTTTGATGTTCAGCACGAGTCCGATGAACAATTGCTGATTCTCTTCCGGCCGGATGAAGAAACCCACAGCTTCTATGGCAAAGACCGTGCAGCAGGCGCTTTACGGTTTCTTCGTTCTGAGCTGGCTTACGTTGCCACAATGCACCCCGATACGCTGGATGACTGGAACAAAACTGGTTTAATGTCACTCTGCCTGCTGGACGGCGAAAAACTGTAAACCCCCCAGCCCTCAAACTTGACACTTTTTCGCGAGAAACTGGGAAAAGTGTCAACCCAACCTAACGGATCCTGACGCCTGCGAACAGCAGCTAGAGCAGAAGTGTAAAGGGCTGGCGTTGAGCTTTGTTGAGCCCGGCGGTTAGCTTTTGTTAGTCCTGATGCGAAGCAGCGCAGGTGTCAGCCTGTTATGGTTTGTTATGCCTTACTAGGGAAAACCAGGGGGAAAGTGACAACCTCTCCCCCTTTAGAAAACTTCAGGTACAGCTCGTTGGTTGCATCAGTCAAAACCTGTCACCCGCTGGCTATACCAGCGGGAATTTTTGGCTCTAAACGCTCTAAGTTACAGTTGATGTGATCTGTAAACTGCGGCTGCAACTAGTAATCGTATAAAACCATCAGTTGCAGTTTTGCTAACTATAATCACAATGATAATGTATATAATTATACATTGTGTGCGAGGTAATCATACAATGCTAAAAGTTTGCGATAATCAGTATGAGACTTGTCCTTAAATTCTCGGACATGTTTTTCTAAATCTTCCAAGGATATATGTCCATCATGAGCATTGAAGAAAATAATATTTTGTAATTTGCTATCAATATCTGAATGTTTAGCGTAAATATCTTCAATGGTGTGTTCTACTATTCTTTGATTCTTGGGTAACCTAGCATAGTTTGACGCTATTAATCTTTTTTGATTTTTCATTAATGATGTTAAGCATTTAACACCTGGACTGAATTTATGAAAAGCATAAGCTGGGAAATATGATCTTTTATTGATGGTGAACTTGTCAAGCAACTCGACAACATGCGACTCCTGATTTGAAATTAGATCAAAATAGTTTTCCATCATCTCCTGAGGTGTTTGCATGTGTATTTTTATAGAGTTAACAGAACCGACGGCTAGAACAAGCTCATCATTTCTGAGCGTGTCCAAATCCCCAACAAGTTTTACTTTTATGTCTCCGCCTTCCTTTATTTTACCAAAGACACTCTCTGCTCTGCGTATATCCATTACCGAAACTGGTAAGTGCAGTTGAGCAAGTTCTTTATATATGTCTGAGAAGTTATCTGTAACGATTTTATTAATGCTAATTAACCCAGCATCTTCTACTTCGAGATCGTGAGAGACAACGTTTAAATTATCAATGCCTTCTTCTCTTTCAATCAGAAGGAAGTTGTTTTTTATTTTTTCTGCAATTTTAGAACGAGGTGGTATGTATGAAAATATTGTTTTTAATACTTTTTTAATATTAGGGTCACCTATTCTATACCCCATAAATATAATCGGGTTATGTATAAATAAGGATAGGAGTTGAGCACGAATCAACTCATATTTTTTATCAAAATGAACATAGTCATCACCAGTTATTATTATGGATTCTGGTTTGCTAACGCATCCGTGAATTTTATAAACAGAACCATAAGGATTGCTTAAAAGTATATCATTCCCAATTACAGGGTTATAACCAATTGCACTTTCGATAAAATTATCATAGTTTGTTGTAATCACAGAGGCAATATTTTTGGAGGCTTTTACTAATTCAGATATTTCATCTTGAACTCCTAATTTTAAATCTGTGATATTCACTAACTGTGAAAGATAGATTTTAAATCTGCTAATATTTGAGGAGGTATCTTCCGAGTTGTAGTATAAGTCATTGATATTTTTGAACTTTCCATTCCTATCTGCTTTAAGTGTTGCATCAAATATTTGCTCTAATTGCGTTGCCACTTTTGGAAGGTCTATAATACCATCTTTATTACTGTTTTCTCTGACAAGATCTTTATATAGTTCATTAGAGTTTGTCAGGTCAATACTAATTTTCTCTAAGAGTGCCGGCCAGCTATAAGAAATTGATAAGTATCTCATGCTGAAACCTGCTCCAACAAATAATATTGGATGGTTTCTGTAGCCTTTTAGAAAATCCGTTATATTCATTTGACCCCCGAGATATATTAGTGGTAATCATTAAAATTTGTTAGAACACAGCTCAAGTATGTATTTATCTGTAGAGATAAGAATTTACTTGTTATTGACCATTTGGATAGTAAATTTTCATGAGCCTCTCTTTTTCTTCGTTGAATGCTTTATCAAAATCAATTTCTTTGTCTAAATTAGAATGTAAGTCGTTTAAAGCTTTAACAAGAATCCAAGCGCTATGGTGAATGAATGGGTTTAATCCAATAATGTTTCCTGCAGAATTATCGTCAACTTTCTCAACTGCTAAAATTGCTTGGATTTTTTTACAACTTTCCTGAATGTTCCAATCGGAAACATGTAATAATAATGCAGATAAAGCCATGAGTGGGTTGTTTGCTTTGATAGATGTTGGTGTGTAACTAATAATCATACGGAGTCGAGGGTGGTAGTCTCGAATCAGTCTTGCCATTTGAGTAGCTATCTCATATTTTTCGTTGAGAATTGATCTGTCAAATGTTGATGTTCCAGAGTCTTTAATTACTATAGTTCTTGCTTTTTTGACTACTGATTTAAGCCTTACATTCCAAAGTTCAGGATTCTCATTACGGTTTAGATAGAATTGAGGGTACTTGAAATAAAGGGATTGATATACTTCCTCATTGATGTCGAACCAACTTTTGTTTGTGGCGCTGAGATCGACAACATAATTATCATAGTTTCTCTTGTATCTAATCAATGAGGCCTTTGCAAGGTAAATTATGTGAGGGCTTAAATTAAATGTAAAAGTGCCTTTTTCTCTTAAATCTAAGAACCATTGGCGCATGTTACGTATATCTTCTTGCGTAAAAATCTTCTCCTGAATTCCCGCGCAGACCATAAGACCTATTAAGCGTGTCGCTTCAGAACCCGAGCGCATAAAATCAATTCGGCCTTCATTTGAAACAACGTTCAACTTATCATCTCCAGTATAAAAATCACAAAATGGGAGGTGAGAGTCTTTACCTAGATTGTCTCGAAATGCAAAGTGTGCTTGCTTTACAACTTTGCCGTTACTGAGCGATCTTCCTTCCGAAACGTAATAACCACCAGAAACATTGCATGCCGGGCATTCAACATCCTCTTTAACAAAATCTCTAAAACTTAAAGAAGGATCTGAGTTGCTACGTTCGAAAAGGTTTTCCAACTGCTTAGCATCCAGTTCACGCTTAAATTTTCTAGAATAGGCTGTTATCGTCATTTGGGGGTCTCCTTTCGAAGGGAGCTTAACTTTACCATAGGATGACCATAAAGGGAGCTGTACGGCAAACATCACTAAGGTTGGGCCTAAAACACAAATTCCCAGAGTGCCATTTTGACGTCTAGCTAACTTGATATGCTTCAAGGCAGTTCTTAAATTGTGGTATCAACATCAATAGAATGTTTTTTAAACAATTTAGATGGCAACAAGAAAATCCGGGGGTACTTTTGGGGGTACCTAATAATGGTTTAATTTTTTTATTCATATAAATCAATTGGTTGGTTTTTATGATTTGCTCCTATTATCGCACCATTTCAACTTCCCCCAACTTCCGTATTTATCCATAACTATCCTGATTTATAACTATTTTACTGTTTTTTAGTCCATCGTTGTCCGTAACGCTCTAGTAAAGTCCGATACTTAAGGTATTTAGGATTATGTATATCTCCTTGTTCGGTCCTGGATTCCTATACACCTGCCTTCTAATGAGATGCAGATTCGCTGCACTAAGTCCGAAGATAAACCCTATACTCTTGGGGATCGGCAAGGCTTGTCATTGCTTATAGAACCTAATGGAAGCAAAAGCTGGCGGTTCCGCTATCGCTGTGTCGGTAAGCCCAAAATGATCTCGCCTGGTGCGTATCCTACGATCACACCTGCAGATGCCCGTTCTCGTCGTGACGATGCCTGAAAGCTGCTCGCATAAGGAAAGAACCCGAATGAGGTTCTAAAAGAGCAGAAGATCGCTTTGCAAACGGAATCCGAAAGTGCGTTCGAAAAGATAGCTTGAGAGTGGCATCATATGAAGACCGCCAAATGGTCGGCAGGATATGCGTCAGATATCATAGAAGCTTTTAAAAACAACATTTTCCCTTATGTTGGAACAAGGAAAGTGGGAGAGATTAAACCGCTGGAGTTGCTGAACGTACTGCGTAAAATTGAGAAACGTGGTGCGTTGGAGAAAACGCGGAAAGTGCGTCAGCGTTTTTCTGAAGTGTTTCGCTACGCAATTGTAACGGGTAGAGCGGAGTACAATCCTGCGGCAGATCTTTCCAGCACTCTCGAAGTACACCAATCCAATCATTTCCCGTTCCTGAAAGCTGATGAGATACCCGAATTTCTGCGTGCCTTAGACAGTTTCACAGGCAGTCGGCTTGTACAAGTTGCTACGAAATTACTCATGATTACAGGTGTGAGAACCATTGAATTACGTGCAGCATTATGGCAAGAATTTGATCTGGATTACGCAATTTGGGAAATTCCTACTGAAAGGATGAAAATGCGCAGGCCATATCTTGTGCCATTGTCGACTCAGGCGTTAGATTTACTCAATGAACTGAAGATCATGACTGGGAACTATCGTTATGTTTTTCCGGGGCGGAACGATCCGTAAAAGCCTATGAGTGAAGCGAGTATCAATCAGGTTATAAAACGTATTGGGTTTAGTGGACAGCTAACTGGTCACGGATTCCGACATATGATGTTTGCTATTTTACATGAAAATAGGTTCTATACGATATGGGTTGAACTTCAATTTGCGCATGTTGATAAAAAGTCAATACAAGGAACACACAATCATGCACTGCATATTCAAAAAAGAGCATCAATGCCTCAATGGTACTCTACATATATTCTAAGGGATAAAAAGTGATAATAAACGATAAGCATTTGGAAAATATTATTCAAGCCTCTGATGAGGACTCGCTGGCTATTTTTGTTGGTGCAGGAGTTTCCAAATCATCAGAAAGTGAAAATATAAAGCTACCGTCATGGTCGGACCTGATTGATGAGCTAAAACTTGATTTGGGCATAGATTACGAAATTGATTATTTGAAAGTTGCACAGCTTTATTATCTCGAGTTTGGCTCTCATTTATATTTTAAGAAAATTAAGAAGTACTTCCCTGACAATGTAACTCCTTCGAAATTGCATGATTTAATATTTAATATAAACCCCCATTGTGTGATTACTACTAACTGGGACTGTCTTTTAGATACTGCAGTCATTGAAAATGCGTATATATATGACATTGTCTGCAGTGATAAAGACTTGATGAAGTCTAGTCTTGATAAAAAACTTATAAAGATGCATGGTGATTTTAAAAATCACAATATTGTATTCAAAGAAGATGATTATATTAATTATGACGTCAATTTCCCTCTAGTATCTAATTACATAAAGAGTGTTCTGTCGACCCACACAGTGATTTTTATAGGCTATTCTTATAACGATATAGATATTAAGCAAGTTATAAAATGGGCCCAAAATCACTCCGCTGTACGTCCTCCAATGTATCTTGTTGTATACGAAGATGATTATGCTCAAAGAAAATATTTAGCTAGCCATGGTATTACGACTATCAAAGTTAGCAGCTACCAGACGGAGTTCTTTACAGATAAGAGAAGCTCATGCCTTTATGGTTTTTTAAAGTCGATAAAAGAAAAGAGAGTCAGTAACAATGAAGATAAAAATATAATTAAGCATGTATATACTAAATTGCAAGAACTCAGCTCCCTGAATGCTATTCTAGCTGAACAAATTACTGAATGCTTAGGGGATTCAACACTTTTATTTCGAGAAGTTAATGGCGAAATAATGGCTTTTTTAAAGTTTTATAACTCAGAGGTAACGCAGAAAACAGATAAGGGCATGCGGTATGTGTATAAAAGATTCAAGGATGTACTTAAAGATAATGAAGAGTCAAAAAAATATAACATTCTTCTAACCCCAATTTTTGATATTCTTTGGAAAGCAGATATTTCCGGGGTAATAGTTGATGACAAAGATAGCGAGGCTATTCTAACTACTGACTTTGTGCCTGAATCAAAAAAGTTATCAGATAAAGAAATATTTACCTTTGAGTATAATTTCGACTTTGATTTTAGTAAAAAAAATCACACAGGGAAAAGTGTCGATTTTGATAATTGTGATGTATATGCATTCTTCCAGACAGGAAATTATGAAATGGCCTATCATGCTATTGAAAATGTTATCAAGCATGATTTGAAGCATAAAAATTATGCCTCATTACTTATTTCCCTTCTTAATTACAATATGATATTGCATGTGCTTAAATATCGTCTTGGTCGTAATAGCAACAGGTTTTTAGATACAGAAAGTTATAACCTTAAAGAAAGGTTTGACAGCTTTCCTAAAAATGTAAAGCGGACATTAAGTTCATTATTAGATATAGTAACCGTTGATTATATGTTTAAGTTTATTTATTCAGTAGATAAAATACTAAATAAAACTAAAGACAGGGAAGGAAGGAAGCCTCTACTTTACTGGGATGCAGATGAGTTCAAGTCTGATTTTTTACATAAAAATATATTGCATTTCATTAAGTTAAATGGCTGCCTTATAGATAGCTATTCTGAGTTTAAATATGCGATAAATAAACTGTTTGAGATTAAATCGGTAAAGCGTAAGTCTCAGGAGAATAATGAGACCATATATTACACTATAGAAGAATTGTATTCCTCTATAAAATACCTAGATAACAAAGAGTTGGCTGAAAAATTCAGGTATAAAAAGCGCGGCAAGTATTTAACGCTTCAATTGGATACGGAAAGCAGTGATTGGCTTTTGAATCATGCTTTTGAGGAAATGTATTGTGGGTATATGAAAAAGGCGAGTAATGGTGACTTCAATTTAAATGCTTTCAAGAATGTTATTCTTTTGCTTGCATTTTCAGATGAGCCCCATAAAGATAAAAGCCCTCTTCACAAGAAAATAACCACACTTGTAGAAAACGGTTTTTTCTATTCCGATTTAATTGAATGTATTTCTGACTACGTTACAATTTGCTTCAATAATAAAAGAGATGGCTTTGATAAGAGTTTTGTGGCTGAACTGATGAACTCCATGATAAAGTTATCTACTTCTACATTTGAAAATGACCATGGCTATCTTATTCTTAGAAAGGCTCATAATATTTTCTTGATTGCATCAGAGTTAAGCGTGGAATTCAATGACATTAATCACCTTAAAGAATTAATATCCTCGATTAGTGAACTACCAGTTACTCGACAGGCTAGTTACATTGAGTCATTATTGTATGATTTATTTATTGTTGGTGATGATAAAATAAAGGATGATATTAAGGAATATGTTAAGAATATGGGGATTGAAAAGCTTGATTATGAAAAGAAAAATAGACTTAAGCTTTTTTTAGTTGCATCAAATATAATTGAAAAAGAAGAAGGTTTAGAACATGAAATACTTGAGATGATAAGGAAGTTACCTGCTAATAAATTTAGCACGGAATTGTATTCCATTCGTAGCATGTTGGATTTTTTAGTTAGAAATGGCGAAGATTCATTTACTGTAGCTCTTGAAGAGCTGAAAGAAACGATAGCTAAATTAGAAAAGAAATTCTTTAATTGAAGATTATATGGGATAGTTAATGAGAGTGAGTCTTAGAGATGTAATCTGCCTGGATTTGATAAATTTTCTTTATCAGACCTCAGCGTGCAATGCTCTCCCCGCCACGTCTGCCCGCTTAAGGGGGCGCTTTTAATGCAGGTGCATGACCAGCCTCAGGGCAGCCAATGCTAGCGCTGGAAGGGGATCCAGTGTCGCTAAACGCATGCAAAACCATGCACCTTATGCATGCATGGCTTTTATACGTAAAAATTGCGGGATTTTCGGGGTTTTTAAGCGGACTACTGAAGCAGAACCTGATTGGGGAATTCGAGCACGCAGTTACTGGTGCTGCTATCATTGTCACTTCGAACAAAATAAGAGCGGCTAAATAGAGTCTTTTGTATCGATTGTTTTTATGCTGGCACAGTGTACCTTGGAGAGCCTCGGTCTGTTCGGTTAGTTGCAGGGCAATACTTCCAGAATGTACTGACAGCGGCAGCAGTGCCAGTACATAAAATACGGTTATCTTCATTATTATCTCTTGTTAGTAGAAATCGCATCTTTCCACGCTGCCGGAATTTGATCTCATTTCTGACGATACCGAGCTTTGACACATGGTGAGGGATGGTAGGAATCTGCAACTTCATAACCACGAGCCTTTAGCCCTTTTCTCGCTTTTTGGGCCTGTTCCACTACAAAAATTATGGTTTTTAGGTTAGATAGTAAATGGAGTAGCTCATCAAGAATTTCAATGCCTTTACGAACATGTAGGGCCTGATATGCTCTTGAGTTATCCCAAGCAGGAATGGTATTCCAAAGCAGCGTTCGTTTTCTATCCAAGCCTATACTTTGCATAAAGCAAAAGATTGCTTTGGCCGCGTCATCGTTATTATCACGTGAGATAAAACCAGAACCACCGTATCTAAGGTCAGTTTGGGGGCCTGGTTTCTCGAAAAGGAAAATAAATTCGGCATTGATCCCACCATCTAAAGGATCAAAGTCAGGGATGAATACATTGTCACCAAGCCTTTCACGTATGCTTTTGACATACGCTGTTAACGGCCGCATATGAGGAGCTGCGAGTAGGCTCTGTCTGTGGCGTATGTTTGATTCATACTTGAGTGATTTTGGTTCTGTTGAAAGAACTGACTCCACAACCATTTTCTACCCTCATGAATACTTAAGCTCTTTCTTGAGTCAGTTTACCTCCTCCTGCTTAAAATATCCTCAGTTCTATTGACGATCTGTTCGGCAGCTGCTTTGGCCGCTAACTTTCTTGCTGGGATCTGTGGCAAATATCCTCACGCTACCCCTGGGGCCGACCCACTTAAATTCCATGTTCTTATCGCTGAGCCTGGGCATCAAAACTGCCATCACTGTTCAGAGAGCTCCCCATGGACTTACAAGTACCTCGATTATCCATAGCTCATAGCCCCGTTAAGAAAGTGGCTATGAAGAGTGATGTCTAGATAATATTTTGCGCCCAGGCCCCCCTGTTCAAACCGTTAATCCAGTAATTTCATCTCCAGCGCCCGGCTCATCGCTTGAGTGCGGCTATTCACTTTAAGCTTCGCGTAGATGTTTTTGATATGCCATTTGACCGTCTCGGCAGAAATAGCGAGGGAGCGAGCGATTTCTTTGTTCATCTGACCTTCAGCGATCAGCTGTAATATCTGCAACTCTCGCTCGCTGAGCTCCTCATGAATATCGGGGCTTCCACTATTAAACGGTGTTCTATCTGCAGGCCAGCGCTTGTCGGCCCAGGGACCTTGCACTCCCCCTTCCTCTTTACAAGCCGAAGAGGATTCATTCATACCGGCAAGCAAAGGTTGCAAGGTATCGCCAGCGTCAAGAAAGAGGCCTTTGAGATGCTGTTGTTCAGCCAGCTGCAGCACTGGTTGAAATGTCATGCGCGCAGCGGCAGTTTTGCCGCTGTTCCACAAGGCTAATGACCAGAGCGTACGCAGACGCGCTGCGGTTAACCTGTCCCCCCGGCTCTCCTGATCGGAGACCATCTCAGCCAGTAAAATGCAGGCTTGCGGCGCCTGGCCTCTGGCGAGAAGAAGCCGGCTGCGGCTAAGGGATGCAGACATAACGATGGCGCGTTGGCGGGGATGTTCGGCATCCATTCTGAAGCTGGCGGCCATTTGTTCAAGCTGCCGTTGCAGTTGCTCTGCGCCGGTGAAATTGCCGCGCTGCAGCCGCACCCTCACCTGCTCGGCTAACATCATGGCCTGGAGCCGTTGCCAGCCGCGAGACACCGCAAGGCGCTGCGCATGCTCCAGCAATCGCTCGGCCTCATACGGCATATCGCCATCCAGAGCCTGACGCGCGAGATAGGTATAGCAACGACTCAGCGCGTCGGGTGGACTGAATCGGTCGATGAATTCGAGCCGGTCGGCTAACAGATGCTCGGGCGAGTCACCCCTCTGACATTCATAGGCTATCTCCGCCAGCAGCGGCGCCAGCGTCGCGCCACTGGTCGACTGGGTACCGGTATAACATTCAGCCTGACGCAACGTTTTCTCTGCATACCACCCGGCTTTTCCCAGATCGCCCTGACAAAGATGGCACTGGGCAATAATAAAAGCGCGATAAACCGAGACAAACAGATTATCTAAAGGACTTTCCGGAGAGGGCATATGCTGTTGAACCTCCAGCGCGTCGTGATAGCGCTGGTTAACAACATGGCAATAGCTGAGAATATTGCATATCAGACCATCAACCCAGGTGTCACCGCAGGGCACTTCGGCCAGCAACGGCTGAACAATAGCCAGACTCTCCGGGATGTTTTCAGCAAAGGCTTCGCAAATTGCCCGCACAACGCGCAATTTACACCAGGTGCTGCGGGTTAAATCCTCACGATGATGAAGTACCATCTGATCGAGGTTATCAAGCAGCTGCCTCGACTCATCAAAGTGGAAATAATGCGCCAGTGCCCAGGCCAGGTTAATTTGCAGGTCAATGCGCGAAGGATCGGTGCTGGGCGGTAAATGATGCATCCATGAGATCAGGGTATCGATATCCCCTTCTTCCGCCAGTGACTGAGCGCTTGCGCCATCCTGCACGGGGCTATGCACCGGCTTGCCTGCGCTGAGCGCATGGCGTACCGCCTCAGACCACAGCTTCTGTTCGACGAACCAATGACTGGCTAATTCATGTAGCTGTTTGCGATCAATAGCGTTGTTCTGCTGCAGCATAGTCCGAAGATTTTCCTGTAACAGAGGATGGTAGCGGAACCAGTAGCCTTGTTCGTCAAGGGCTGACAAAAAAAGGTTGTGTCGCTCAATCCATGCCAGCATCGCTTGACTATCATCTCGTCCTGTCACTGCATTGCATAGTTCGGCATTTAACCGGCTGAGGAAGGACGTTTTTACCAGGAAATCGAGAACCTCTTCCGGCAGCGGGTCCAGTACCACCTCTTTCAGATAGCGGGCAATGGACCGTGTTCCTCCATGCATATTGCGCAACAGATGCTCGGGATCATGCTGTAATTCTGCCGACAATGAAGCGATCTTCATCCCTGCAATCCAGCCCTCTGTCACGGACTGTAGCCGCTGTGCATGGTGGTTGCTGAGGGGTAGCGCAACCGTGCGGCTAAAATAGTGTTTTGTTTCTTCGAGCGTGAATTGCAGGTCTCGATCATAGATCTCCACCAGTTGGTCCTGGGCCTGCAGCTGGCTCAGCGCAAGATTCGGGTGGAAACGGCTGCCAATGATCAGATGCAAGGCGGCAGGCGCATGCTTGATTAAATACCCCAGCGCTTCATAGACCCCACGATCGTTAATCACGTGGAAGTCGTCGATAATCAGGTACACGTCATGCGGGCAGTAGTGTAGCTGGTTAATGAGCCCGGCCAGCAGTTGCTCGGAGCTGGAGAGCTTCTGTTCTTCCATATCACGCCAGAAATCGGCGTCCCAGTCAGCATAGAGTGGACGCAATGCTTGCAGCAGATAAGGAATAAACTGCCATACGTCATCATCATCCTCATCGAGGCTCAGCCAGGCGATACGTTCGCCCTGGGCGACCATCTGCTGATGCCATTGCGCCAACAGCGTGGTTTTGCCAAATCCAGCGCCGGCGCAGACGACGCCCAGCCGGCACTGCTGAACGGGACTGAGAAGCTGAAGCAGCCGGGGGCGCTCCAGCAATTGTATCGAGGAGCGAGGCGGGACGAATTTGGTCAGGATTAGCGGCAAGCCTCGCGTCAGCCGCAATGGCCCGGAGACCAGTGAGGGTGATTGGCGACTTTCTAAATCCGATGGCTTCATCCGTGGTTATCTACTCGCTTTGTTTTTTTCAATTGTACGCCAGCCCCCGGGATGACATGGGACAGCCAAACTTTATTACTACACAAAATTTAGAAAGTTTGACCTCAAGCATGAAAACCCCCACCTACCCCCCCATGAAGGTGGCTTCGCACTCCCTTTAACCGCTCGTAGATTCATTGCATGGGTGTGGCCAGGGTTATCCGCCCTGTCTGTTGGCCCCGCCTGGGTGACCTTTATTGAGGAGAATTAAACGATGCTCAGCAAACAGGCGTTATTGCAGGCTTACCGCAAGATGCGGGAGATCAGGACCTTTGAAGAGCGGTTGCATCAGGAAAATACCAGCGGTGATATTCCGGGCTTCATTCACCTTTACACCGGCGAGGAAGCCATCGCGGTGGGGGTCTGCGAAAATTTAACGAGCGCAGATTTCATTGGTTCAACACACCGTGGACATGGCCACTGTATTGCTAAAGGTTGCGACATTCACGGCATGATGGCCGAAATATTCGGTAAGGACAGCGGGTTATGTCGCGGTAAGGGCGGGTCGATGCACATTGCCGATCTGTCGAAAGGAATGCTGGGGGCGAACGCTATCGTTGGGGGAGCCCCTCCTCTGGCCATCGGCGCCGCGCTAACGGCAAAGACGCTAAAAACCGGCAACGTCGGTGTCTCTTTTACGGGCGATGGTGGTTCTAATCAGGGCCTGGTCTTTGAAGCCATCAATATGGCCGTCGTGCTCCAGCTTCCAGCCGTCTTTATTTTCGAGAATAACGGTTACGGCGAAGGGACCGGCCATGACTACGCCGTGGGTGGGCGTGATATCGCCCGGCGCGCCGCTGGCTTCGGCCTGCCGGCAGTGACCGTCGATGGCACCGATTTCTTTGCCGTTTATGAGGCAACCTCAGAGGCGGTCAAGCGTGCGCGAGAAGGCGGTGGCCCAAGCGTCATTGAGGCCAAAGCCTTCCGCTGGCACGGTCATTTTGAGGGGGATCCCGCGCTATACCGCGCGGAAGGTGAAGTGCAACGCCTGCGTGAACAACATGATCCGCTGAAGATTTTCACCGCTAAGGTCAAACAGCATATCACCCAGGAAGAACTGGCGGCGATTGACGAGGAAGTAGAAGCCCTGGTCAACGATGCGGTATTGAAGGCCCGCGCCGCTGCCTATCCGGCTCCGGAAGACCTGCTGACAGACGTTTATGTCTCATACTGAGGGTGATAACTATGGCGATTAAAACCTATCGTGAAGCGGTCAAGGAAGCCCTGGCTCAGGAAATGGAACGCGATGAACGCGTGGTGCTCATCGGTGAAGATTTGCGTGGCGGTCATGGCGGAAATGCGCCCGAAGAGGCGAAGATAGAAGCTTTTGGCGGTGTGCTCGGCGTCACTAAAGGGCTGTGGACGCAGTTCGGCTCCGATCGGGTGATCGACACGCCCATTACCGAGTCGGCCATCATCGGAATGGCGGCCGGCGCCGCAGCGACGGGTCTACGGCCGGTCGCGGAATTGATGTTCATGGATTTTTTTGGCGTGAGTCACGATGCGCTGTACAACCAGGCGGCTAAGTTCCGCTACATGTTTGGTGGCAAAGCCAGGGCCCCGCTGGTGATGCGAGGTATGATCGGCGCGGGGTTTTCCGCCGCGGCCCAGCATTCACAGTCACCCTATAATATCTTTGCCACCACCCCAGGGCTGAAGGTGGTGGTGCCCTCGACGCCTTATGACGTCAAGGGTCTGTTAATCCAGTCCATTCGCGACGACGACCCGGTGGTATTCTGCGAGCATAAAATGCTGTACGACCTCAAGGGCGAGGTACCGGACGAGAGCTATACCATCCCGCTAGGTGTAGCCAACTATACCCGCGAAGGAGAGGACGTCACCATCATTGCGTTGTCGGCAATGGTGCATAAAGCCAACCAGGTGGCGGACAAGCTGGCTAAAGAGGGGATCTCGGTCGAGGTAGTCGACCCGCGAACCATTTCGCCGCTGGATGAGGAAGGGATTCTGGAATCGGTGGCTTCCACGGGGCGGGTCGTGATTGTCGACGAATCCGCAGCACGCTTCGGTTTTGCTCATGATGTCGCGGCGCTGATTGCGTCCCAGGCATTCCATTTCCTCAAAGCGCCCGTTCTGCTGGTGACGCCGCCACACACGCCGGTCCCGTTCTCCCCTGCTCTCGAAAAACTCTGGATCCCTGGTGTAGAACGTATCGAAGCCGCCGTCCGTCAAGTGCTGGAGGATTAACCTATGAGCGAAATCAAGACGCTTGAAATGCCAAAGTGGGGGCTTTCCATGGAGGAAGGCTTGCTCGCTCGGTGGGCAATCCAGGAGGGTGACAGCTTCACCCCAGGGCAGGAAATCTGTGAGATTGAAACCAGTAAAATCGTTAATGTGCTGGAGGCACCCTTTGCTGGTACGTTACGTCGGATAATCGCCCGCGAGGGTGAGACGCTTCAGGTAGGCGCCGTGCTGGCCCTGGCGGCTGACGCGTCGGTCAGCGATGCTGAATTGGACGAATTTGCTGCCAGCCTGGCTTCGGCGAAACCCGCAGCCCCTGGCCCGGAGTCTGCCGCGCCGGGCATAGCGGCACAGGCAGGCGCTAAGCCAGCTTCCGTTGTTTCCCCGCCATCCAACAGCCCCGAGCCCCCTGTTGGGCAGACCGATATCCCCGTCAGTCTGCAAGGCGTGACCGATGTGACTCAGGTTAATGCCACGCCCCATGCGTTAAGACTGTCTGCCCGCTGGGGTGTCGACCTGAAAAAAGTCCGCGGCAGCGGGCGCGGGGATCGTATCTCTGTTTCTGATCTGGAAAGCGCGATCGTTGCCGCCGGCGGTCGTCTGGCCTCTCCGACGCCCCCCGTTCGTCGCAGTAAAGCGCCCCGCTCGCATGCCGATGATAGCCAGGTATCGGCCACCCCGCTGGCGCGCCGTCTGGCCGGCAAACTGGGTATCAACTTACATGACTGCCGAAGCAGCGGTTCACGCGGTCGAGTGAGTCGCGATGATGTGCTGGCCGCGGCGTTGTTACTCGACGAGCACCCGCAGACCAGCCCTGTGCAGGAGAGTGCCCCGGCACCCTTTGAGAGCATCTCGATGTCCGGTATGCGGCGGGCTATCGCTTCTCGCCTGCAAACGTCCAAGCAACAGTCTCCCCACTTCCGTTTGAACGTCGATCTCGATCTAGAACGACTGTTAGCGTTACGTCAGGACATTAACCGCGAAGTACCCGGCGTCAAGATTTCGGTTAATGACCTGTTGGTGAAGGCCTGCGCCCTGGCTCTGGTGGCCGTGCCTGACGTCAACATCCAGTTTGATGAAGCGACACAAAGTATCCGCCGCTTTGCGGATGCCGACATTTCGGTGGCCGTTGCGCTGCCTGCCGGGCTAATTACCCCTATTGTTCGCTCGGCGAACCGGAAATCGATTAGCGACATATCGAACGAAATTCACTCGCTGGTGACCAGAGCCAAAGCGGGCACGCTGAAGCCGGAAGAGTTCCAGGGCGGGACCTTTAGCGTGTCAAATCTGGGAATGCTCGGCGTCCGGCAGTTTGACGCCATCATCAATCCACCGCAAAGCGCAATCCTCGCCATTGGCGCCGGCGAGCTCCGGGCGGTAGTACGCGACGGGCAAATCGTCGCGCGCCACCAAATGACGGTATCGCTATCCTGCGATCACCGGGTCATCGATGGCGCGGCAGGTGCGGCTTTTCTCCGGGAACTCAAGCGACTGATTGAAACCCCGACCTTGATGTTTATCCAGGAGACGAGCTATGCACGATAAATACGATGTGCTGATCATCGGCGGTGGTCCTGGGGGATACGTTGCCGCCATCCGTGCCGGTCAGCTAGGGTTTCGTACCGCATTAGTGGAAAAACAGCATCTGGGCGGCATCTGCCTGAACTGGGGATGCATTCCAACCAAGGCGCTGCTGCATGGTGCTGAGGTTGCGCACACTATCACCCATGCCAGTCAGCTGGGCATCAGCGTGGGCGAGGTGAACGTCGATCTGCAAAAACTGGTGCAGTTTAGCCGTACCGTATCGCAACAGCTCACCGCAGGGGTTGCGTACCTGTTGAAGAAAAATGGCGTGCAGGTCATTGATGGCACAGCGCGGCTGCGCGGCAAGGGGCAAATAACGGTCGAGGATGGCCGAGGGAAGGCGCGCGATTACCGGGCCGATCACGTGATCCTGGCAACCGGCGCCCGGCCACGCGCATTACCAGGCATCGCACCAGATGGCGAATATATCTGGACCTATTTCGAGGCGCTGCGGCCTAAGCGATTGCCCAAGTCGCTCTTAATCATCGGTTCAGGGGCGATTGGCGTCGAGTTCGCCAGCCTTTATAACGATCTGGGCTGTAAAGTAACGCTGGTCGAGCTAGCTTCGCAGATTTTGCCAGTGGAAGATGCCGAGGTGTCTGCAGCAGTGCGTAAGTCATTCGAAAAACGCGGTATTCAGGTCCATACCCAGACCCTGGTGACGCAAGTACAGCTCACCGATACCGGGGTGCGCTGCACATTGAAAAACACCGGCGGCGAATATTCCCAGGATGTCGAACGTGTGCTGCTGGCGGTCGGCGTACAGCCGAATATTGAAGATCTGGGGCTGGAAACGCTGGGCGTTGAGTTAGACCGCGGTTTTATCAAGACGGACGCGGCTTGTCGCACTAACGTATTCGGGCTTTATGCCATCGGCGATGTAGCCGGCCCGCCGTGTCTGGCGCACAAGGCCAGCCACGAAGGCGTGATCTGCGTTGAGACACTGGCCGGTATCGAAGGCGCCCATCCGCTTGATCGCGACTATGTGCCCGGTTGCACTTATGCCCGGCCTCAGGTTGCCAGTCTGGGCCTGACGGAATCGACGGCTCTGGCCAGGGGACGGCCCGTCAGGATCGGTAAGTTCTCTTATCAGAGCAATGGTAAGGCGCTGGCCAGCGGCGAGACAGAGGGTTTTGTGAAGACGATTTTCGATGCTGAAACCGGCGAGTTGCTGGGCGCGCATATGGTTGGCGCACAGGTCACGGAACAGATCCAGGGCTTTGGCATCGCCCGTCACCTGGAGGCCACAGACGAAAGTCTCCTGTCGATGATCTTTGCGCATCCGACACTTTCCGAAGCGATGCATGAATCCATACTCGCGGCCTGCGACCAACCGTTGCATCAATAAAAAATAAGGGAGGCGATAGCTGTGCGATACGGAGTAAGTTCCCGTTATCCCTCCCGCACTCCCCGACAGAAGATCCCCAACAACGGTTACGGCAGGATCTATTGATCTGAAACGCTAAGCACCATGCGTAAATTCTGTATGTTTAGTAGACAACCAAACGACAGGAGGGGCGATCTATGACACAGCACGAAAGGTTTTGCCAGGCCTGCGGAATGCCGATGTCCGCACCTGATGCGCAAGGGGCCAGCGATAAATATTGCGCGTATTGCAGCGACAGCGACGGTAATCTGAAATCCTGGGAAGAGGCCGTATCCGGTCTGGCGGCTTTTCTCGACTCCTGGCAAAAGGTGGGCGTAGCGGAATCACGGAAACGGGCAAAACGTTATCTGACGGCGATGCCTGCCTGGGCGCACAAAGCGGACGAGTAATTTACCCGGGCGGCAGGATGAAATCAGTAGGGACAGATCGCCATGCCGACAACATTGCTATAGCGTTTTTGTACGCCATCCGGACAGGAATAAATGCGCGTTGTAGATGACGACCTGCAGGCATAGGCATGCATGGATGCGATCTTCATGCGGATGAAATAAACGCCTGGCGTTCTCCCCCTTTTCCGGATGCGTTATTGCCTGGTTTTTAAAGGTTCTGTTTCTGTATTTAACCCGGCACTTCTCATGGAATACAACATATTGATGTGATGAATCTCTCATTTCAACGATACCAACTGGACAATAAGTTATCGCGTGTGTTAGTTATTTAATCACGCAAGAGAACAGATTTAATTTAAAAAAGTTAAACCTTTCTCACTTTGCTAAAAAATTACATTGATAATGCTTTGGAATCCCGAACCATTATCAAAAGGGTATGTGAACAGAAAGCCCTCAGAGACGCGAGTCTCTGAGGGCTTTTTTTTGTTTTTTTATCTCAGGAGTAAATAAATGTCTAAAGAACGTCGTCTCTCAAGAATATTCGCAAAAGACGGTAAATCCGTGACCTTAGCGCTGGATGGCTACTATTTTTCCACGAAAACAAATGGTATTGATAATACGATAAATCAGCTCCCTGCTCTGGTGGAACACGGCCTGGATTGCGCGCTCGTCACGTACGGCATGTTGAAGAATTATCGGGAAGCATTGAACAGCGTTCCCGTTGTGTTACGCGTCGACAGCACGGTCAGTATCTTTGACAATACCGTTCCCGATACTACCCCCGTTTTTTCCGTCGAAGATGCGCTTAAAGTCGCTGCCGAGGGCGTGGTCTGCATGACCTTCCCCGGCGCCTTCAATGAAGAAAAAACCCACATTATGGCGATGCAACTCGCACAGGCAGCGGATCGCTGGAATGTACCGCTGATTGTCGAATCGCTCCCGTATGGTTATCCCGTCACCAGCGATGACTCTAACAATCCGGCCATCATCGCTGCATCGGCCCGCGCAGCGGTGGAGCTGGGCGCGGACGTCATCAAAACGCGTTTTACCGGTTCACCAGAGGACCGACTGATCGTTGAAGCTGCTGGCGTGCCGGTGCTTGCCTTAGGAGGGCCAAAAACCGGCATCGACGGTTACTTCAAATTTGTTCAGCACTGTATGCAGATGGGTGCGAAAGGCGTGGCTGTGGGACGAAACATTACCCAGGATCCGCAGCCGGCGAAAGTGGTAGCAGGTCTGAATGCCATCATCCATGAAAACGCAACAGCGGAAGATGCATACAGCCTCTACATGGCTAAATAACATCGGAAATTAATATGATTTCAAATAACACCATCATCCCTTCCATCAGGAAGTATAAATACTTTGAGAAAGCATTATCCTGCCAGTCAGAATATGTGCTGCTATCCGAAGCGAATATCGGCAATCTGCAGTCGCTGATTGGCAAATGCCATCAAAGCGGTAAGAAGGTCCTCGTTCACCTTGAATTACTGGGCGGCTTTAAACCGGATCAGGCGGGGATCAATCTGCTGAAAAATTATTACAAGGTTGATGGTGTTATTTCTTCCAATCTCTCCGCGCTACGCTACGCCAAAAAAGAGGGATTGCTGACCGTATATCGGGTTTTACTTATCGATTCGCGATCGCTTGATCAGTCGCTCGATATTGTTAAACACAGTCCACCGGACGCAATTGAAATCTTACCTGCTGAATATGCCTGCCAGTGTCTGGAGTTGATTAGCCGAAATTTGAAAGGCTTTGATGTGGTATTCATCGCCGGAGGCTTTGTTAAGCGCAAATACCTTGTAGATAAAATATTCCATGCCGGATTTAAAGGGATAACCACCAGCGAGCCCGGCTTATGGTAACCAATAAGGAGTCCACGCGAATGAAAGATGAATACGTCATGGGCATCGACAATGGTGGAACCGTCACCAAGGCAGCCATCTATGACCGTAAAGGACAGGTGCTCGCCATCGCCTCAAAATCCACGCAGATGCTGACACCCCGGGAATTCAACACAGAGCGCAGTATCGATGAGCTGTGGGCCGCGAATGTCGAAGTGATTAAAAAAGCGATTGAGCAATCAGGTATCGACGCCAGCCAGATAAAAGGAGTGGCCGTCACCGGTCATGGTAACGGTCTGTATCTGGTCGACGAAGAAGGTCACCCGGTGCGTAACGGCATTATATCCACCGATAGCCGGGCAAAAGAGTACGTTGAGAGATGGCAACGCTCACCAGAATTCCTTACCGACATTTTGCCAAAAACGATGCAGTCCATCTGGGCCGGACAACCTGTCGCCCTGCTGGCATGGCTGAAGGATTTCGAGCCCGAGACGCTGCAAAAAGCGCGTTATATTTTTATGGTCAAGGACCTGATCCGTTTTTACCTGACCGGAGAGGCTTTTCTTGAGCTGACCGATATCTCAGGGACCAACCTGATCAACGTACGTGACTGCCAGTATGACGATGAACTACTGGCATGGTGGGGACTTGATGAACTGCGGGACAAATTGCCCCCCATCAAACGCTCAACAGAATGCTGCGGAAAAATCACTGACGACGTGGCCCGTCTGACCGGTTTATGCGCAGGTACGCCGGTTTCTGGCGGGGTGTTTGATATCTCGGCCTCTTCCATTGCCTCGGGGATTAACAGTCTCGATAAGATGGCGATCGTCACCGGCACCTGGAGCATAAACGAATACGTTACCGACCACCCGGTTATTGATAAAGATCTGTTTATGACCTCCATTTATCCCATTGAAGGTAAATGGCTCATCACCGAGGCCAGCCCCACCTCCGCGAGCAACCTGGAGTGGTTTATTAACAACTTTATGGAGAGCGACCGGAAAACCTCCGCCGAACAAGGATCGTCGGTCTATGACCTGTGCAATAAGCTGGTTTCATCAACGGCGCCGGATGAAAGTCACCTGCTGTTCTTTCCGTTCGTGTTTGGCTCTAACACCATTCCCGACGCCTCGGCCGGCTTTATCGGTGTCAACAGCTTCCATAAAAAAGCCCATTTTCTGCGGGCGATTTATGAGGGCGTGGCCTTCAGCCATCTCTACCACACCGAACGCTTACGCAATATTAACCCAAAGTTAAGCCGCACTATTCGTATTGCTGGCGGCGTCACGAACTCCCCGGTCTGGCTGCAGATATTCGCCGATATCTTCCAGGCCACGCTGGAAATCGTTGACGTCAAAGAGCACGGGACCCTGGGTACCGCGATGACCGCCGCCGTCATGGTGGGCTGGTTTGCAGAGGTATTTGCTGCCTCAAACGACATGGTCCATGTCTCACGCACCGTCTCCCCTAATCCGGAAAACCACCGGGTCTACCAGACCAAATACCAGCTTTATAAAAACCTGTTATCAGAAATGCAGTCGCCGTGGAAAAGCTGCAGCAACTACATCGCGCACTAAGTGAGGGAAAAATGGATCTGAATTTAACGAATCGTACGGCCATCGTGACAGGCGGCGCAACCGGCCTGGGGAAAGAGTTTGTTCTTTCTCTCGCCAAAGAAGGCGTCAATATCTGCTTTACCTATATGCGTGAGGAAGAGCATCCCGAACGGCTGATCGAAACGGTGAAGGCCAGCGCGAACGTAGAGATCATTGCGGTCAAAACCGATCTCTCTGACGAGCAGAGCCGGGAAAATCTGTTTGCCACCTGTATCGACAGACTGGGCAAAGCCGACATTCTGGTGAATAACGCCGGGATCTGGCTGAGCGGCTACGTCACCGAGATCAGCCCGCAGGACTGGGATCTGGTGATGAATGTCAATCTGAAAGCCATCTTCCATCTCAGCCAGCTGTTTGTAAATCACTGCCTGCAGCATGACCAGATGGGCAGCATTCTGAATATTACCTCGCAGGCCGCGTTCCACGGCTCCACGACGGGACATGCGCACTACGCGGCAAGTAAGGCCGGCCTGGTCGCCTTTGCTATCTCTCTGGCGCGGGAAGTCGCCAAACAAAAAATCAATGTGAACAATATCGCCGTTGGGATCATGGATACTGCGATGATCCGTAAGAACATTGAGCAAAACCCTGACTATTACGTCAGTCGTATTCCGGTGGGCCGCGTGGCCCAGCCGCAAGAAATTGCCGACATCGGAGTCTTCATGGTTTCTCCTAAGACCAGCTATATGACGGGAGCAACTCTGGACGTTACCGGCGGTATGTTGATGCGTTAATCTAGGGAGAATCATTATGAAATGTCTGGCAATTGCCGATCTGTTTATCAATGCAGCGATGATGGAATCAGGCCTGAAAGCGCTCAGGGATAAGGGAATTGAAGTGGAAATACGCGAGTGGTCACATGACTCCGTTGAGAAACTTCAGGAAGATAATCTGCGGGTTGAACAGGAAGGAGCAGAAGCGGTGGCCTTACCGGAAGCGCTGCTTCAGGGAACGGATGATATTGACATCCTGATCACTCAGTTTGCCCCCGTCAATACTGCGGTGTTCGATAAAATACCAAAGCTGAAATATGTAGGCGTGCTCCGCGGTGGCGTGGAAAACGTGAATCTTCAGGTGGCGAACGCCCGGGGCGTTGAGGTGATAAACACACCGGGGCGTAACGCTCGCAGCGTCGCCGAATTCACGGTCGGCATGATCCTGGCGGAAATGCGCAATATCGCCCGTTCACACGATGCCCTGCGTGACAAATACTGGCGTAAAGACAGTCCGAACCATCAGGCGATCCCGGAACTTGGCGGAAAAGTCGTGGGGCTGGTTGGCCTCGGTCATATTGCCCAACTGGTCGCGGGATTTCTCAGCGGCTTTGGCACGGAGATTATCTTTTACGATAAGTACGTTGCAGGCCATGAACGTTATGAGAAAGTCGATTCTCTGGACGAACTGGTACAACGCGCCGACGTTATCTCGTTACATGCTCGCCTGACGCCGGAAACCGAAAATCTGATTAACGCACACCATTTCGCGCTGATGAAGCGCAGTGCCATCATTGTTAACACGGCACGCTCCGGGTTAATCAATGAAAAAGAGATGATTGATGCGCTCAGATCCGGGCAAATCATGGGCGCCGCGCTTGATACCTTTGATGACGAGCCACTCCCTGACGACAGTGCATTCTATACACTGAATAACGTGACCATTACGCCGCATATTGCCGGGAGTACCATTGACGCATTCAGTAATTCGCCCAAACTCTTCGCTGAGATCCTTTTAAAGAAACTCAGTTAAATACTAAAAGAACCATTAAAGGTATTAACAGGGCCCAATGGGCACGGGTTAACTCGTGCCCAATTCGCCCGCCTTTTAAGGAATCATTATGGATATTATCAACAGCATTATTAGTCTGGGGGCATCAGTAATGATGCCAGTAATATTCTTTATTATCGCGCTTTGCTTTGGCGTTAAAATCGGTACGGCATTTAAAGCAGGAATGCTGGTAGGCATTGGTTTTGAAGGGGTGGGGCTGGTGATTGGCCTGCTGCTGACAAATCTGGGCCCCGCATCGCAGGCGATGGTTGAGCGTATCGGCCTGCAGTTAACGGTCGTTGATACCGGTTGGCCTACCGCATCGACCATTGGCTGGGGTTCGCCACTGATGCTGCCCGTCGTGGTGGGCTTTATCGTCATCAACTTGGCTATGCTTCTGTTGAAATTAACCAAAACGGTGAATATCGATATTTTTAACTACTGGATTTTCCTGATCATGGGGTCTGTGGTCTATGCCGGAACGGGAAATTACTGGCTTTCGGTCGGTATTACATTCGCTATTTTTGTGTTGACGCTATTGGCGGCAGATTTAACGGCTCCATATTTACAAAAAAACTATAATCTTAAAGGGATATCATTCCCACATCTTACCTGTATAGCTTACGTGCCGTTTGGCATTGCCTGTAATTACATCATTGATAAGATCCCGCTTATCAATAAAATCAATTTCGATCCGGAAAGTATTAATAAAAAATTCGGCGTTTTTGGCGAGCCTCTTACCCTGGGATTTGTGCTGGGACTGCTGTTGGCCTTCCTGGCGGGATATGACGTTTCTGCTGCCGTTTCACTGGCCATTAAGGTTTCAGCCGCCATGCTGCTACTGCCTAAAATGATTGAAATTCTGGTGCAGGGATTGTTGATTGTCCGTGATGCCGCTGAAGCAAAACTGAAGGCTAAATTCCCGGGGCGCGATTTTTACATCGGGATGGATACGGCGTTACTGATCGGTGAACCTTCGGTACTGGCGACCGGTCTGCTGTTAATCCCTATGGCTGTGGTGCTGTCTATCATTCTGCCCGGCAACCGCGTACTGCCCTTTGTCGATCTGGCTTCATTAATGTTCCTGCTGGCAATGGTCACGCCGTTCTGTAAACGAAATATGTTCCGCATGTTCATAACCGGAACCCTGATCGTGACCTGCATCCTGTATGTCGGGACGGACATTTCGCAAGAATACACTCAGGCGGCGGTGAACTCGCATATTCCAGTGCCGGAAGGGATGGCCGAGATCACCAATATCGTCGGCGGCGCCACGACGCCTGTCGGCTGGCTGGCCGTCAAGTTTGGCGAGTTTTTTAGCGCCACACCTTAGTACAAGACCACACAAGTAAACAGAGGGCAAACTGCTGCCCTCTGTTTCTTCCTCTTATACTGTGTACTGAATAGCTGGCTCAGCTACGCCCCTGGTTTGAACATCTGACCAGCGCGTCCGCCCCCTGCGCGGCGAGGTGGTTCATTTCTTTTGTGCCCCCTCCTCTTTTCAACCCAACCTGCTATGCTCCTTCTTTCATTATTCTCTGGAGATCCCGATGTTGACCATCTGGGGCCGAAAAACCTCCTCTAACGTGCAGGCGCTGATGTGGTGTGTTGGCGAGCTTGGGTTGGACTATCTCCGGTTCGACGTGGGGCATCGCTATGGCGGTACCGACAGCGAGGCGTTTTATCAGCTCAATCCCAATCGTACGGTGCCAGTGCTGCAGGATGACGAAAATCCGCCGCTGTGGGAAACCGGCGCGATCCTTTGCTATTTAGCCAGTCGCTACGCCGACGACGCCTTCTGGCCGGGCGAACTGCTGGCTCGTACTGAGGTTGATCGCTGGGCCGAGTGGTCAAAGCAGAATATCGCCCTCGGCTTTACGGCGCCGGTGTTCTGGCACGTGGTGCGCACGCCCGCCGCCGAGCGGGATCCGCGGGCCATCGCCGCGGCGGTGACGGCCCTGGAGCAAAAGCTGGCGATTGCCGAGGCACGTCTCGCCGGCAGTCGCTATCTGGTGGGCGATACCTTCACCCTGGCCGATATCCAGTTTGGCCATGTGCTGTACCGCTACTTTGCCATCGATATCACCCGTCGTCCCCTCCCCCACCTTGCGGCGTATTATGCACGGCTAACCGCACGGCCCGCCTTTCGCCAGCACGTCATGGTCAGCTACGACGAGCTGAAGGTCTGAAAATGGTCGGTAGCGCCTCCTGACGCTACCGACATACCGGTTAACGCGCCATCAGGACAAACACGCCCCAGCCGAGATATTCCCGGGTCCAGGTGACGTGGTGTAGCGGCGCAGTGGTCAACTGCTGGCGAACCTCCGGCGCGAAGTCATCGTGCGGATTGGCCTCCAGCCAGCGGCGCATCGTCAGCCATTTCGCCGCTTCATAACGATCCCAGCCCTCCTGGTCGGCCAGTACCATCTCCACCACGTCATAGCCCAGTTCGCCAAAGTGAGCGACCAGCGCCGGCAGCGTCAGGAAGTCATCGGGTGACTGCGCGCCGCAGGCAACCGCTTCTTCCGCCGTGGCGGGGCGTTTGCGCCACCATGGCTCGCCGATAAGCAGCATGCCGCCTGGGTTAAGACTCTGCTTCAGCAGCGCAATCGTGCCTGCCACTCCGCCGCCGATCCACGTTGCCCCCACGCAGGCGGCAATATCGCACGGCTGACTGGCGACATACCCGCTGGCATCCTGGTGTATGAAGGTCACCCGGTCGCTCACCCCGAGCGCTTCTGCCCGGGCGGCCGCCTGCTGACTGAATAGCAGACTCATGTCCACCCCGGTGCCGACGATCTGATGATCGCGCGCCCAGCTACAGAGCATCTCGCCGGAGCCGCTGCCGAGGTCAAGAATGGCGGTGCCCGGCGCCATTCGCAGCGCCAGTCCCAGCGTGGCGTACTTTTCCGGGGTAAAAGGGTTATGAATACGGTGTTCGCTTTCACTGATAGTAAAAATGCGAGGGATATCGATCATGGGTGTTTCTCCTTGAGAGCCATACGCCCGGGCAGCGACCCTGCCCGGGTCGCTGTATCAGCGGTTGTCCGCCTGTGCGCGAACGTTATTCAAACCGGTGGTGTTGATCCGGTACGGCTGGCCATTCACCGACTTAATCAGCTTTTTGGTTTTGAGCTTTTTGAAGACCGCGAGGGTACAGTCGCTCAGCAACAGCCCTTCCCGGGTGTAGCATTCGACGGCGGTAATGCGGCCGGAGGTATCGCGGACGTGCGCAATACGGCCACCTTTGGCGAGTACGTGTAAGGTCCGTTGTTCCTGACGGGATAAATTCATACTGAAACCTGTTCATTATCATGTGCGAAAACATGCCTACACCCGCAGGTGTGTGCGTAAGGTTTAAGCGCAGCGATAATCAGTCCGGCCTGGGCAGGTCGGGAAGCTGATTATCTGATAATGACATTCTCCAGCATCGAAGCCTCGGTGAGCATTGAAAGGTATTTACCGGCTGAATATTAACACCTTCATCTGGTAAGGGTATTGTGCAGATTAAAAACTGTGACCGGTATTACGATTTCCCGTCAGCCTACCCCCCATTTTTTGCGCTATCCGCCGCTCGCTCTGCTCCTCAACTTTCACCACCACCTTATCCCCCTCCCGCATTGTTAAATAATTGTTGTCAGATCACAAAATGGAAACAAAAAGGCCATTTCGTACGCATTTTATAAAAATGTAGATATTTTTAATTTATGGCTACGAAATGAACATCACCCTGACCTTACAGCGAGGAACGATCCTGATGAACGCCCTGACCGCAGTAAAACCGACACCCGCGCCGTTAGCCCAGCAATACCCTGGCTTTACCGTCTCCCCTTCCGCCCAGTCGCCGCGCCTGCTGGAGCTCACCTTTTCCGCGGACACCACCACCCAGTTTCTGCAGCAGGTCGCGCAGTGGCCGGTGCAGGCGCTGGAGTACAAATCTTTCTTACGCTTCCAGGTGGGCAAGATCCTCGACGATCTGTGCGGCAACCAGCTGCAGCCGCTGCTGATCAAAACATTGCTCGATCGCGCGGAAGGCGCGCTGCTGATCAACGGCGAAGGGATCGATAATGTCAGCCAGGCCGAAGAGATGGTCAAGCTGGCCACCGCCGTCGCCCACCTGATTGGCCGTTCCAACTTCGACGCCATGAGCGGCCAGTATTACGCCCGCTTCGTGGTGAAAAACGTCGATAATTCGGACAGCTACCTGCGCCAGCCGCACCGGGTGATGGAGCTGCACAACGACGGTACCTACGTCGAAGAGCAAACCGACTACGTGCTGATGATGAAGATCGACGAGCAGAACATGCAGGGCGGCAATTCCCTGCTGCTGCATCTCGACGACTGGGAGCACCTCGACGAATTCTTCCGCGACCCGCTCGCCCGCCGCCCGATGCGCTGGGCCGCGCCGCCGAGCAAAAACGTCAGCAAAGATGTTTTCCACCCGGTGTTCGACGTCGACCAGCTGGGTCGCCCGGTGATGCGCTATATCGACCAGTTCGTCCAGCCGAAAGATTTCGAAGAAGGCACCTGGCTGAGCCGCCTCTCCGACGCGCTGGAGACCAGCAAAAACATTCTTTCTATACCGGTGCCGGTAGGCAAATTTCTGTTGATTAACAACCTGTTCTGGCTGCACGGCCGCGACCGCTTTACGCCGCACCCGGACCTGCGCCGCGAGCTGATGCGCCAGCGCGGCTACTTTGCGTATTCCACGAATCATTACCAGACTCATCAATAAGGGTTTTCAGGCGAAGGAATTGAGCGGATGTATGATTTCGTGATTATCGGCGGCGGCATCATCGGCATGTCGACCGCCATGCAGTTAATTGAGATTTACCCGGACGCCCGCATTGCGCTGCTGGAAAAAGAGTCCGGCCCGGCCTGCCATCAGACCGGCCACAACAGCGGCGTGATCCACGCCGGGGTGTATTACACCCCCGGCAGCCTCAAGGCGCAGTTTTGCCTCGCCGGCAACCGCGCTACCAAGGCCTTTTGCGAGCAGAACGGCATCCGCTATGACGTCTGCGGCAAGATGCTGGTCGCCACCTCGCCGCTGGAGATGGAGCGGATGCGCGCCTTGTGGGATCGCACCGCCGCCAACGGCCTGCAGCGGGAATGGCTAAGCGCCGGGGAGCTACGCGAGCGCGAACCGAACATCAGCGGGCTCGGCGGGATATTCGTCCCTTCCAGCGGCATCGTCAGCTACCGCGACGTGGCGGCGGCGATGGCGAAGAACTTCGAATCGAAAGGCGGCGCCATTGTCTACAACGCCGAAGTCAGCGCCCTGAAAGAACACGCCAGCGGCGTGGTGATCCGCACCCGTCAGGGCGGTGAGTATGAGGCCTCGACGCTGATTACCTGCTCCGGGCTGATGGCCGATCGGCTGGTGAAAATGCTCGGCGTCGATCCCGGGTTTATCATCTGCCCGTTCCGCGGGGAGTATTTCCAGCTTGCCCCGCAGCACAATCAGATCGTCAACCATCTGATCTATCCGATCCCCGATCCGGCGATGCCGTTCCTCGGCGTCCACCTGACCCGCATGATCGACGGCAGCGTCACCGTCGGCCCCAACGCCGTGCTGGCCCTGAAGCGCGAAGGCTATCGCAAGCGTGATATCTCGCTGGCCGATACCCTGGAGATCCTCACCTCGCCCGGCATCCGCCGGGTGCTGCAAAACAACCTGCGCTCCGGACTGGGCGAAATGAAGAATTCGCTGTGCAGAAGCGGCTATCTGCGGCTGGTGCAGAAATACTGCCCGAGCCTGACGCTCAGCGATTTACGCCCGTGGCCGGCCGGCGTGCGGGCGCAGGCGGTGTCGCCGCAGGGCAAACTGATCGACGATTTTCTCTTTGTCACCACCGCGCGTTCCATTCACACCTGTAACGCGCCGTCGCCGGCGGCGACGTCGGCTATCCCGATCGGCGCGCATATCGTCAGCAAGGTGCAGACCCTGCTGGCCAGCCAGAGCAATCCCGGACGCACGCTGCGTGCGGCACGTAGCGTGGAGACACTACACGCCGCTTTTACCCGTTAACCCCCTGAAGACAGGAAGCGATTATGCAACTCAACGATATGACTCTGTTTCGCCAGCAGGCGCTGATTGATGGTCAGTGGCGCGATGCGCCCAACGGCGACGTGATTGCGGTGACCAACCCGGCCAACGGCGAGCAGCTCGGCAGCGTGCCGAAAATGGGCGCCGACGAAACCCGACAAGCGATCGAGGCCGCTAACCGCGCCCTTCCCGCCTGGCGTGCCCTCACCGCCAAAGAGCGGGCGAACATTCTGCGCCGCTGGTTCGATCTTATGATGGAGAATCAGGACGATCTCGCTCGTCTGATGACCCTCGAGCAGGGGAAACCGCTGGCGGAAGCCAAAGGTGAAATCAGCTACGCCGCCTCCTTTATTGAGTGGTTCGCCGAAGAAGGTAAGCGCATTTACGGCGACACCATTCCTGGCCACCAGGCCGACAAGCGCCTGCTGGTGATTAAGCAGCCCATCGGCGTTACCGCCGCCATCACCCCGTGGAACTTCCCGGCGGCGATGATCACCCGCAAAGCGGGCCCGGCGCTGGCTGCGGGCTGCACCATGGTCCTGAAACCGGCCAGCCAGACGCCGTTTTCCGCGCTGGCGCTGGCCGAACTGGCCAATCGCGCCGGGATCCCCGCCGGGGTGTTCAACGTGGTCACCGGCTCAGCCGGCGCGGTCGGCGGCGAACTGACCAGTAACCCGCTGGTGCGCAAGCTCTCCTTTACCGGCTCGACCGAGATTGGCCGCCAGCTGATGGAGCAGTGCGCGAAAGACATCAAAAAAGTCTCCCTGGAGCTGGGCGGCAACGCGCCGTTTATCGTCTTCGACGATGCCGACCTCGACAAAGCCGTCGAGGGGGCGCTGGCGTCGAAGTTCCGCAACGCCGGGCAGACCTGCGTTTGCGCCAACCGCCTGTACGTCCAGGATGGGGTATATGACCGTTTCGCCGAGAAGCTGCAGCAGGCGGTGGAAAAACTGCGCATTGGCGACGGCCTGCAGGACGGGGTCACCACCGGCCCGCTGATCGACGAGAAAGCCGTCGCCAAAGTTGAAGAACACATTGCCGACGCCATCGCCAAAGGCGCGAAGGTGGTCACCGGCGGCAAACCGCACGCCCTGGGCGGCAACTTCTTCCAGCCGACCATCCTGGTCAACGTTCCCGACAGCGCCAAAGTGGCGAAAGAGGAGACCTTCGGCCCGCTGGCCCCGCTGTTCCGCTTTAAAGATGAAGCCGACGTCATTGCCCAGGCCAACGATACCGAGTTCGGCCTCGCCGCCTATTTCTACGCCCGCGATCTGAGCCGCGTTTTCCGCGTCGGCGAAGCGCTGGAGTACGGCATCATCGGCATCAATACCGGCATTATCTCCACCGAAGTCGCCCCGTTCGGCGGCGTTAAGGCCTCCGGCCTCGGCCGCGAAGGGTCGAAGTACGGTATCGAAGACTACTTAGAAATCAAATACATGTGTATTGGCCTTTAACAGGAGTGTCGGATGAACAGCAATAAAGCATTAATGGCGCGTCGCAGCGACGCGGTCCCGCGCGGCGTCGGCCAGATCCATCCTATCTTCGCTGAGCGCGCGGAGAACTGCCGGGTGTGGGACGTCGAAGGGCGGGAATATCTCGATTTCGCCGGCGGTATCGCGGTGCTCAATACCGGCCACCTGCATCCGCAGATTGTCGCCGCCGTGGAGGACCAGCTGAAAAAGCTGTCCCATACCTGCTTCCAGGTGCTGGCCTACGAGCCCTACCTGGCGCTGTGCGAAAAGATGAACCAGAAGGTGCCAGGTGATTTCGCCAAGAAAACCCTGCTGGTCACCACCGGGTCGGAAGCGGTGGAGAACGCGGTGAAGATCGCCCGCGCGGCAACCGGGCGCAGCGGCGCTATCGCCTTCACCGGCGCCTATCACGGCCGTACCCACTACACCCTGTCGCTGACCGGTAAAGTGAATCCTTACTCCGCCGGTATGGGCTTAATGCCGGGCCACGTCTATCGCGCCCTCTACCCGTGCGCGCTGCACGGCGTCAGCGATGACGAGGCGATCGCCAGCATCCATCGCATCTTCAAAAACGATGCCGCGCCGGAAGATATCGCCGCCATCATTATCGAGCCGGTGCAGGGTGAAGGCGGATTCTATGCCGCCTCCCCGGCCTTTATGCAGCGCCTGCGCGCCCTGTGCGACGAGCACGGCATTATGCTCATCGCCGATGAGGTTCAGAGCGGCGCGGGCCGCACCGGTACCCTGTTCGCCATGGAGCAGATGGGCGTCGCGGCGGATATCACCACCTTCGCCAAATCCATCGCCGGCGGTTTCCCGCTGGCGGGCGTCACCGGCCGTGCGGAGGTGATGGACGCCATCGCCCCCGGCGGACTGGGCGGCACCTATGCCGGCAACCCCATCGCCTGCGCCGCCGCCCTGGCGGTATTGCAGATTTTCGAGCAGGAAAACCTGCTGGAAAAAGCCAACCAGCTCGGCGATACCCTGCGCCAGGGCCTGCTGGCGATCGCTGAAGATCATCCGGAGATCGGCGATGTCCGCGGTCTGGGAGCGATGATCGCCATCGAGCTGTTTGAAGAAGGCGACCACAGCAGACCGAATGCAAGACTCACGGCGGATATCGTCGCCCGCGCGCGCGACAAAGGCCTGATCCTGCTCTCCTGCGGGCCGTACTACAACGTACTGCGCATCCTGGTGCCACTGACCATCGAAGAGGCGCAGATCGAGCAGGGGCTGAAGATCATCGCCGACTGCTTTACCGAGGCGAAACAGGCATAAAACAACAGATATGCGGACACGAAGTACGTTAGTAAGGGAATGAAGACGAGACCTGCAAAACAACAATAATACGCGTGCCCCGGCGCGGGAATGTCGGGGCGCTCTCCCAGGTGACACACTTCGAGAGGGTAAATGATGGGGCAACTGTCGCAATCACAGGATTTAGGGGCGGGACTGAAGTCGCGCCACGTCACAATGTTATCTATCGCCGGGGTGATCGGCGCGAGTTTATTTGTCGGATCCAGCGTCGCCATTGCCGAGGCGGGCCCGGCAGTGCTGCTGGCCTATCTGTTTGCCGGGCTGCTGGTGGTGATGATTATGCGTATGCTGGCCGAAATGGCGGTCGCCACGCCGGATACCGGCTCCTTTTCCACCTATGCTGATAAAGCCATCGGCCGCTGGGCGGGGTATACCATCGGCTGGCTGTACTGGTGGTTTTGGGTCCTGGTTATTCCGCTGGAAGCCAATATCGCGGCGATTATTTTGCATTCATGGGTGCCGGGCGTCCCGGTGTGGTTGTTCTCCCTGGTCATCACCCTCGCCCTCACCGGCAGTAACCTGCTGAGCGTCAAAAACTACGGCGAATTCGAGTTCTGGCTGGCGCTGTGCAAAGTGGTCGCTATTCTGGCGTTTATCGTACTGGGCGCGGTCGCCATTACCGGTTTTTATCCCTATGCCGAGGTGAGCGGCATTTCGCGGCTGTGGGATCACGGCGGCTTTATGCCCAACGGCTTCGGCGCGGTGCTCAGCGCGATGCTGATCACCATGTTCTCGTTTATGGGCGCGGAGATTGTCACCATTGCCGCCGCCGAATCGGATACTCCGGATAAACATATCGTGCGCGCCACCAACTCGGTGATCTGGCGTATCTCTATTTTTTATCTGTGCTCGATCTTTATCGTCGTCGCTCTCATCCCGTGGAATATGCCGGGGCTGAAGAGCATCGGCTCCTACCGCTCGGTGCTCGAGCTGCTGCATATTCCCTATGCCAAGCTGATTATGGACGGCGTGATCCTCCTGTCGGTCACCAGCTGTCTGAACTCGGCGCTGTATACCGCTTCGCGGATGCTCTACTCCCTGAGCCGCCGCGGCGATGCGCCGGCCATCATGGGCCGGACCAACCGCAGCAAAACGCCGTACGTGGCGGTGCTCCTCTCCACCGGCGCGGCATTCCTCACCGTGGTGGTAAACTACTACGCGCCTGCCAAGGTGTTTAAATTCCTCATCGACAGCTCCGGCGCCATCGCCCTGCTGGTCTATCTGGTGATCGCCGTTTCGCAACTGCGGATGCGCAAAATCCTTCAGGCGCAAGGCGGCGAGATCCGTCTCAGAATGTGGCTCTATCCGTATCTGACCTGGCTGGTGATCGCCTTTATCACCTTCGTGTTGGTGGTGATGCTGTTCCGTCCGGCGCAGCAGCTGGAGGTGATCTCTACCGGCCTGTTAGCATTGGGAATTATTTGTACGGTACCGATTATGTCGCGCTGGAAAAAGCTGGTATTGTGGCAAAAACTGCCGCTGCAAAATACGCGTTAACCCTCTTCCCGGCGCCCGCCGGGAAGAGTATTCAGGAGTAAGAACATGACCGCCATTTCCCAGGCGACGGCCATTGACGGGTACCGTTGGTTAAAAAACGACATCATCCGCGGGGTCTACCAACCCGATGAGAAGCTGCGGATGAGCCTGTTGACCTCGCGCTATGCCCTGGGGGTCGGTCCGCTGCGCGAGGCGCTTTCGCAGCTGGTGGCCGAGCGGCTGGTGACGGTGGTCAATCAGAAAGGCTATCGGGTAGCGCCCATGTCGGAACAGGAGCTTCTCGATATCTTCGACGCGCGCGCCAACATGGAAGCCATGCTGGTGCGCCTCGCCATTGAGCGCGGCGGCGATGAGTGGGAAGCCGAGCTGCTGGCCCGCGCCCATCTGCTCAACAAGCTGGAGTCGTGCGAAGCGAGTGAGCACTTACTCGATGAATGGGACCAGCGCCATCAGGCATTTCACACCGCCATCGTCGCCGGCTGCGGTTCGCAGTATCTGCTGCAGATGCGCGAACGGCTGTTCGACCTGGCGGCCCGCTACCGCTTCATCTGGCTGCGCACCACTGTGCTGTCGGTGGAGATGCTGGAAGATAAGCATGTCCAGCATCAGACTCTGGTGGACGCTATTCTGGCGCGCGACGCTGAACAGGCCAGCGCGCTGATGCGCGAGCACTTACTGACTCCGATCCCGATTATTCAGCAGGCGATGGCCGGCAAGCTGCAGCCGCAGGTAGTGTGAGTCAGGCGGCGGGGTAGAAAGTACGGGGATGCCGGCAACGTCTTCGTCACGCTCCTCCACGCCGCACGGGCGTGGAGAAATCGTATCCGTAGATCAATCAGGCCCGCAGACGAACCGGCTCGCTGAAATCGTCGGCCGGTTCCAGCTTCAGATTAAAGGTGGTCAGCAGCGCTGCCGCGCGCTCGTGAAACTCGCGCAGCGTTTTTTCCAGTCTGTCGCTCACTTCCGGGTCGTCAATGTCGACCGCCTGCCATGACCCTTCTTTATTGAACAGACCAAACTGGTAGCTATAGGTGAAACGTGACTCTTGTGCTTCCATTTCCATCCACCAGCCCCAGAATTCACGCTTCTCCGGCGCGGGCTTAACATTGACGCAAACTGCCAGGCAATCGAAAAAGAAACGGTTGTCATGGCACTGCTCTTCGCGAATGTAAGGCCCTAGCGCCGTGAATTTCTTGATCAACTTACTTTTCAGGTGTCCACTCGGTAACGTCATTGCGATCTCCTTTAGTGATGCAACTGTTTTACCAAACCAATAGAATTTAGCAATAAATTAACCAAATCTATGATTGATCCAGCGGGCGATCTGTCGCAATGCGTGATCAAAATTGCGATACACCGGGTTAAACGGGATCTCCAGCAGTTTGCCATCGGCAGATGACGAGGTGATTAACCGCGACTCCTCTTCAGGGCTGAACGGATCATCCTTCCAGAAGCCGGAGAGCATCGGCGTCGGGCAACGGCGCCCCAGCAGTCCCTGGGTTTTGAGCGAATAGCGATTGAGCTCCACGCGCAGCGCTTCATCGGATGCGTCATGCATGCCCAGCCGCGAGGCCAGCACGTCGAGGTACATCTCCGGCACGCGCCCCTGATGCAGGGGATCCACCAGCAGACCGTGGACCACCGGCCCCAGACAGGCTACGGCCTTCAGCCGCTGCGGCTCCAGGTAACCGAGACGCACCGCGATATTGGCGCCAAAGCGGAAGCCGAAGGCGGCGACCCGGGTATGGTCAATCCACGGCACATTTTCCAGATGGCGCAGCGCGTGCTGATGCAGCAGGCTGGTGTCCTGATTCAGCGTCCATTTTGATGAGAAGCCGATGGAGGGCATATCAAGGGTCAGCATGGCAATGCCGAGCGGTGAGAAGTAGTTTTCATACAGGTTGTAATAATCGGTCTGCAGCGAGTCCAGCCCCCCGCACATCAGCACCGTCGGAAACGGCCCCTCGCCTTTCGGCATATGCAAAAAGCCGGTTATCGGCGAGCCGCCAGGGATAGTAAACTCCAGCTCGCGCAGGGCGCCAGGCAGTCGCTGGGCGGCCTCTTCATACGCCCGGTTGGCTAAAGCCTGCGCCTGTTCCGCCAGCTCATCGCCTTTGATATGCGGATAAGCGGCAATGCTGTACAGGTTCGAAGCATGCAGCCAGTGGCGGCCGCTCAGCAAAGGATCGGCTTCCTGCCCGGCCTTTTGCTGCCACTGCATGGCTTCTTTCGCCCACTCAAAAATCCAGTTGCCGCCGCGATAGCCGATAACGGTATCGAACAGCTCGGGATCGGTTCGTTCGGCCTCGCTCATCACAATGCGCGCTTGCACATCGAGGATCTCCTGCGGGGTTACGCCGCGCCAGATCCACATTAAGCGATTGATCAGACGGTACCAGTGATCGACGTGATTGCCGCTCAGCGCTGACTGCATCGCCTGGGGTTTTCCGGCAGAAAACCGGCGCACCAGCGTAGAGGTTTCGGGATGTTTGAAGCGAGGTTTAAACAGCGTTTCGCTAAGGTTAGCCTGTGACATGTGCAGTCTCCGTCGTAGTGCCACTCCGGATATTGTAACCTGCTAAAGGATAAAAAAAACCACGCCCGGCAAGCCGGGCGTGGTAAATAGCACTGTCCTGAAGAATTAACGACCTGCGATAGGCGGTACAAACACCACGCCCATATCCCACGGCTGTTCAATCCAGGTATCCTGCGGAATATCAACCACGTAATCATCCACCAGCGGACGGCCTGCCGGTTTGGCGAAAATGGTGACAAAGTGCGCTTTGGGATACATTTCGCGGATCGCCACAGCGGTCCCGCCGGTATCCACCAGATCGTCGATAACGATAAAGCCTTCGCCATCGCCTTCCGCACGTTTCAGCACTTTCAGCTCGCGCTGGTTATCATGGTCGTAGCTGGAGATGCATACGGTATCAACATGACGAATGCCCAGTTCACGCGCCAGTAACGCTCCCGGTACCAGTCCGCCGCGGCTAACGGCAATAATGCCTTTCCATTGCTCAACCGGCAGCAGACGGCTGGCCAGTTTGCGGGCGTGAATCTGCAACATGTCCCAGGTGACGACGTATTTTTCGCTCATGTGAAGTGTCCCAGCCTGTGTAATACGGCTTAAATAATGTTCGAGGGGGAAAATGGTTGCGCGAGATTATAGAGATCTGACGCACTAAAAACCAGTGTTAAGCGGTTTGCGCAACGCTTTTTGCGTTGTTTACACTACCTGCGGCGGTGGAAAGTGGTATTCTCAACCCCATCGCGCAAGCCCGGGCTTGTTGTGTATTTTAACGCTAACCCTCGTCCTGCAACCGCTGTATGCAGGAGTCTGTAAGGAGACTTACCGTGTCTGAACTGTCTCAACTATCCCCGCAGCCGCTTTGGGATATTTTTGCCAAGATTTGCTCCATCCCGCACCCGTCCTATCACGAAGAACAGCTCGCCGAGCACATTATGGGTTGGGCAAAAGAAAAAGGCTTACACGCGGAACGCGACCAGGTTGGCAACATTCTGATTCGTAAAGGCGCGACTGCCGGTATGGAAAACCGTAAGCCGGTAGCGCTGCAGGCGCACCTCGATATGGTGCCGCAGAAAAATAACGACACCGTCCACGACTTCGCCAAAGATCCGATTCAGCCGTACATTGACGGCGAATGGGTGAAAGCGCGCGGCACCACGCTGGGCGCGGACAACGGTATCGGGATGGCGTCCGCACTGGCGGTACTGGCCGACGACAGCGTCGCTCACGGCCCGCTGGAAGTGCTGCTGACCATGACCGAAGAAGCCGGCATGGACGGTGCCTTCGGTCTGCAGGCCAACTGGCTGCAGGCCGATATCCTGATCAACACCGACTCCGAAGAAGAAGGCGAAATCTACATGGGTTGCGCCGGCGGGATCGATTTCACCTCTAACCTGGCGCTGACCCGCGAAGCGATTCCGGCCGGGTTCCAGAGCTTTAAAGTCACCTTAAAAGGGCTGAAAGGCGGCCACTCCGGCGGTGATATTCACCTTGGTCTGGGTAACGCCAACAAGCTGCTGTCGCGCTTCCTCGCCGGCCACGCCGATGAGCTGGATCTGCGTCTGGTCGATTTCAACGGCGGCACGTTGCGCAACGCCATCCCGCGTGAAGCTTACGCTACTGTCGCCGTCGCCGCGGATAAAGCCGATGCGCTGAAAGCGCTGGTGAATACTTACCAGGCGCTGCTGAAAAACGAGCTGGAGGCCAAAGAGAAGAACCTGGTGGTGCTCGTGGAAGCGGTCGATAACGACAAAGCGGCGCTGACTCAGGCTTCCCGCGACACTTTCATCCGTCTGCTGAACGCCACGCCGAACGGGGTTATCCGCAACTCTGACGTGGCGAAAGGCGTAGTGGAAACTTCGCTGAACGTCGGCGTCGTCACCATGACCGATGACAACGTACAGATCCACTGCCTGATCCGCTCGCTGATCGACAGCGGTAAAGACTACGTGGTCAGCATGCTGGATTCTCTGGGTAAGCTGGCGGGGGCGAAAACCGAAGCCAAAGGCGCTTACCCTGGCTGGCAACCGGACGCCAATTCGCCGGTGATGCACCTGGTGCGCGAGACCTATCAGCGTCTGTTCAACAAGACGCCGAACATCCAGATCATCCACGCCGGTCTGGAATGCGGCCTGTTCAAAAAACCGTATCCGGAAATGGACATGGTCTCCATCGGGCCGACCATTACCGGTCCGCACTCTCCGGATGAGCAGGTACATATCGAAAGCGTCGGCCAGTACTGGACGCTGCTGACCGAGCTGCTGAAAGCCATTCCGGCTAAATAAGCACCACCACCGGCGGCAGTCCGCCGCCGGTTTTTCACCCGCCTCACCTTAGCGACCCGCGCTTTCCATCCGGTAGTTAATAAACCACTCTCCGCGCGCCGCTACCCGCTGCTCAGCCACCACCTTAAAGCCATGGGCTGTAAAACAGGGTTTTGCCGTAATGCTGGCGTCCACCGTCAGGATTTGCGCAGGATACTGAGCGCAGAGCGCCTCGATAAGCGCGCCGCCGATACCCTGCCGGCCATGATCCGGCGAGACGAAGAGTAAATCGATATGCGTCCCGATGGCGGTGATAAAGCCAACCGGTTGATGCTCTACTTCCGCCACCAGCCCGATTGAATCAGCCAGCTTTTGCCGCCAGCGCGTCTCATCCACCTGCGCCCAGGCCGCAATCTGCGCCGGGGTATAGTCCCGGCTGGCCGTTTCCCGCACCGCGCGCAGAAAGATCTGGCAGAGCAGTGGTAAATCGCTGTCGTGGTAAGGGCGAATGTGCATGGTTAAATCCCTAATAAAAGCTGCCTTTCCAGCTGCGGATCGAGCAGCGTTACGTGGAGCCCAACCAGACGCACGCCACGTCCGCCACGGCGCTCATCCCAGGCCTTGTGCGCGGTGGCAATCAGATCCGCTTTGTTCAGCCGCGGCCAGACGTGCTCCTGGGTGGTCAGCTGGAAGTCATTGAATTTCAGTTTAATCCCCTGACGGGCGATCAGCAGGTCCGGTTTAACCTTCGCCAGCCGGCGCTCCAGCTCCGGGTAGAGGTTTTCGATTATCGCTTCGCACTCCGGCCATTCGTGAATATCTTCCGCCAGGGTGCGCTCCACGCCCACCGACTTGCGCTGGCGGTCGTTATGGATTTCCCGCTCATCAATCCCGTGGCTGCGCTCCCACAAAATACGGCCAAATTTACCGAAGCGCTTAAGCAGCATGGCCAGATCGCTGTTCTGCACATCGCCACAGGTACGCAGGCCCATATTTTCCAGCTTCGCTGCCGATACCTTCCCGACGCCGGGTATTTTCGCCAGCGGCAGCGCCCGCACAAACTCAGCCACCTGATGGGGAGCGATAACGAACTGGCCGTTGGGTTTATTCATGTCAGAGGCGATTTTGGCAAGAAACTTTACCGGCGCGACCCCCGCCGAGGCGGTGAGGCGCAGCTCCCGTTCAATGGTTTCGCGGATCTCCTGGGCTATCAGGGTGGCCGACCCGTGACAATGCACGCTGTCGCTGACGTCAAGATAGGCTTCATCCAGCGACAGCGGCTCAATGCGCGAGGTGTAGCGGGAGAAAATTTCGCGGATATGGTTCGAGGCTTCTTTGTAGGCATCGAAGCGGCCGGGAAGCAGTGTGAGATGCGGGCACAGCTTGAGCGCTGTCGCCGTCGGCATAGCGCTGCGCACGCCAAACTTGCGCGCAGGATAGTTCGCGGTACTAATCACGCCACGCTGTACCCGACTGCCGCCTATTGCGAGGGGGATATCGCGCAACGCCGGGTTGTCGCGCATCTCCACCGCCGCAAAGAAACAGTCCATATCGACATGGATAATTTTACGCATCGTCAGACTCAACACTGTATACCCATACAGCATAGCAAAACTCGCTGCGAATTTGATGCTTTTTTTATTTCATCGGCTAAAAAAGCGGTCAAAACATAAAAATGCAATGAATTATGTTTATTTTCATAAAGTTAACCAATGAATCTGGAAGGTGTAATCATGAAGAAAATACTTACCGCACTTTGCCTGCTGGCCACCGCCGGCGCCTGGGCAGCCCCACAGCTGATTGCCCACCGCGGCGGCACCGGCGATGCGCCGGAAAATACCCTGCCAGCGATCAAGCTGGCGCTGGAGAATAACGCTGAGGCCATCTGGGTCACCGTGCAGTTAAGCCGCGACGGCGTGCCGGTGCTCTACCGGTCAAGCGATCTTTCCGCATTGACCAATAGCGAGGGCAAAGTTTCCAGTTTGACCGCCGCCGAGCTGGCGAAAGTCGATGCCGGCTGGAAATGGGGTGATGACAGCCACCCCTGGCGTGGCAAGCTGGCCACCATTCCCACGCTGCAAGCCGTTTTGCAGCAATGGCCGCACACGTTCTTCTACATCGACATTAAATCTCCTGATGCCGACCCGACCGTGATGGGCGAGCGCCTGCTTGCGGTGTTAAAAGCCACGCACAGCCTCAATCGCGTACGGGTCTATTCCACCGAAGACCGCTATATCGCCGCGCTGCCGCCGGCTATTCCCCGCTTCGTCACCCGTAGCGAAACCCGCACCAGGCTCGCCAGTATTTCGCTCAGCCATCAGTGCCAACCTGCCAGCCAGCGCAAAGGCGAACAGTGGTATGGGCTGGAGCTGAAGCGCAAGGTAGAGGTGGTGGAGAAATTCACCCTTGGAGAAGGGATCTCCCCGGCGACGCTCACCTGGGATAAAGAGGCGATGGATTGCTTCCGCTCGCAGGGCAAAGCGCACATTATCTTCTTCGGCATCAACAGTGCGGAAGATTACCGCACGGCGAAGGCGCTGGGCGCTGACGGCGTGATGGTTGATTCCCCGGCGCAGGCGAAAAGCTGGCAGTAAGGGCGCAAAGGGATAAAAAAGGCCGCGAAAGCGGCCTCACGTTGCTGGCATGTTGTTGCCGGGTGGCGGCTAGCGTCTGACCCGGCCTACAAAACCGAAGCAGCAGGCCCGGCAAGCGCAGCGCCTCCGGGCCAAAATGGCCAAAGATTACAAAATACGCCGCTGCTGGCGCTGCGCCTCGCGGGCGAGACGTTTCTTACGCGCGTCGCAGGGCTCAGGACAGTCGCAAACTTTCTCCAGCCCCAGCGAGGAGATCCCGCCGCAGCTGCCCTGAATGCTCTTGCGCTTCACCAGGTAGCCCAGCGACATCCCGAGGATCACCAACGCAAAAATCACAAAGGTTGCGACAAACACCGTCAGCATCGTCAGCCTCCAAAGTCGTCGAGCAGAATATTCTCGTCCTCGACGCCCAGATCCTTCAGCATCTTAATCACCGCGGCATTCATTACCGGCGGCCCGCACATGTAGAACTCGCAGTCTTCCGGCGCCGGGTGATCGCGCAGATAGTTCTCGTACAGAACGTTATGGATAAAGCCGGTATGCCCCGTCCAATTATCTTCCGGCAGCGGATCGGAGAGCGCGACGTGGAAGGTAAAGTTCGGGTTATCCCGCGCCAGCTGTTCAAACTCATCATCGTAGAACATCTCGCGCAGCGAGCGCGCTCCGTACCAGAAGCTGATTTTGCGTGTGCTGTGCAGGCGCTTGAGCTGGTCGAAAATATGCGAACGCATCGGCGCCATCCCGGCGCCGCCGCCGATAAACACCATCTCGGCGTCGTTTTCTTTGGCAAAGAACTCGCCGAACGGCCCGGAAATCGTCACCTTATCGCCCGGCTTCAGCGACCAGATATAGGACGACATGATCCCCGGCGGGGCATCCGGCACCTTCGGCGGCGGCGTCGCAATGCGCACGTTGAGCATAATGATACCCTTCTCTTCCGGATAGTTAGCCATCGAGTAGGCGCGCAGGGTCGGCTCTTTCACCTCAGAGACGTAGCGGAACAGGTTGAACTTGTCCCAGTCCGAGCGGTATTCATCCGGAACATCGAAGTCAGCATAGGCCACTTTATGCGGCGGGCATTCGATCTGAATATAGCCCCCCGCGCGGAACGGCACCACCTCCCCCTCCGGGATCCGCAGCTTGAGCTCTTTAATGAAAGTGGCTTTGTTATCATTGGAGATAACTTCACACTCCCATTTTTTCACACCGAAGATTTCCTCCGGTAGCTCAATCTTCATGTTCTGCTTCACCGCGACCTGGCAAGCCAGACGGCAGCCGGCTTTGGCTTCACGTTTGGTAATATGCGAAAGCTCGGTCGGCAGGATATCGCCGCCGCCCTCTTTGATAGTCACCCGACACTGGCCGCAGGAGCCGCCGCCGCCGCAGGCGGAGGAGACAAAAATCCCGTTGCTCGACAGCGTGTTCAGCAGCTTATCCCCCGCCGGGGTGCGGATCTGCTTATCCGCTTCGTTATTGATCTCAATAACCACGTCGCCCGCGTTCACCAGCTTTGAGCGCGCTGCCAGGATAAGCCCCGACAGCACCAGCACAATCAGCGTGAACATCACGACGCCAAGAATAATTTCCATACTTATTCGCCCTTATAGCTGCACGCCGGAGAAGGACATAAAGCCCAGCGCCATCAACCCGGTGGTGATAAAGGTGATCCCTAACCCGCGCAAGCCGGCAGGCACGTTGGCGTACTTCATCTTTTCGCGGATCCCCGCCATCGCCACAATCGCCAGCATCCAGCCGATGCCGGAGCCGAAGCCGTAGACGATGGATTCCGGGAAGTTGTAATCACGCTGCACCATGAACGACACACCGCCAAAAATCGCGCAGTTAACTGCAATCAGCGGCAGGAAGATCCCCAGCGCGTTGTATAGCGCCGGGAAGTACTTATCGAGGATCATCTCGAGGATCTGCACCAGCGCGGCGATCACCCCGATAAAGGTGATGAAGTTCAGGAAGCTGAGGTCCACCCCTTCCACCAGCGCGCCGTCGCGCAGCACCAGGTTATACACCAGGTTGTTGATCGGTACGGCAAGACCCAGCACCACCGTCACCGCAACGCCGAGGCCGAAGGCGGTGGAGACCTTTTTCGACACCGCGAGGAAGGTACACATCCCGAGGAAGAAGGCCAGCGCCATGTTCTCAACGAACACCGCGCGGACAAACAGGCTAATGTAATGAGCCATCATCGATTACTCCTTTTCCTGCTGTTCAGGCTTCCAGCTACGCAGGGCCCAGATCAGCAAACCGATAATGAAGAACGCGCTCGGCGCCAGCAGGAACAGGCCGTTCGGCTGATACCAGCCGCCGTTCTGCACCGTCTCCAGCACCGTGATCCCGAACAGCTTGCCGCTGCCGATAAGCTCGCGCAGGAAGCCGACGATAATCAGGATCGCGCCGTAGCCGAGACCGTTGCCGATACCGTCCATAAAGCTGGCCAGCGGCGGCGACTTCATGGCGTAAGCTTCGGCGCGGCCCATCACGATGCAGTTGGTGATGATAAGCCCGACGAATACCGACAGCTGCTTGGAAGTCTCATAGGCGAAAGCCCGCAGTAGCTGATCCACCACGATAACCAGCGAGGCGATGATCGCCATCTGCACGATGATGCGCACGCTGTTGGGAATGTGGTGGCGGATCATCGAGATAAACATGCTGGAGAACGCCGTCACCAGGGTTACCGCAATGGTCATCACGAAGGCGGTTTCCAGTTTAGTGGTGACCGCCAGCGCGGAACAGACGCCCAGCACCTGCAGGGCGATGGGGTTATTGGCAATGAGCGGGCCCACCAGCACGCGCTTCACCTCTTTCATATCGCTCTGTTCAGCCATTGTTCAGCCCTCCTTCACGCACCTTTTTCAGGAACGGACCAAAGCCCAGTTCACCCATCCAGAAATCGAAGCTGTGCTGTACGCCATTTGACGTCAGCGTGGCGCCCGATAAGCCATCAACCGCATGCAGGTCACCAGCGCGCGCGCCGCCTTTGACCACTCTCAGCGCCGGCATGCCGTTGTCATCCAGCACCTGCTTGCCGACAAACTGCTGGCGCCAGTTCGGGTTCTCCACTTCGCCGCCCAGCCCCGGCGTTTCGCCCTGATCGTAGTAAGTAATGCCTTTTACCGTGCGGCCATCGACGTCCAGCGCCACGAAGGCATACATCATCGACCACAGGCCATTGCCATAAATGGGCAACACCACCTGCTCAATCTTCTGCTGCGCGTCACGCACCAGGTAGATTTCCGCCAGGTTGCTGCGGCGTTTTATCCCGGCCGGATCCTGGCTGGCGTCCAGCGCCATACTCTGTTGCGGATCCTTCAGCGCCTGGGCCTGATTGAATTTTGACGGGTCTTTCTCCAGAAGCTCACCGGTCGCCAGATTCACCAGTCGCGGCGAAATGCGCGCCGCGAAGGTGTCGGCGACCGCATCAGCATCCATGCCGGGCTGCATCAGGCCGGACACCGCCAGGATATTACGCTGCTTATCCAGCGCCCGTTGCGCCTGCTGGCGGGATTTCAGCCCCACGGCCGAGCCCGCTACTACAATGGAGCAGACCAGACAAAGCACCAGCACAACCAGCAGCGTTTTGCCGATGCTATCGTTACTTTTCTTCTCAGCCACGCGACTTCCTCCGCTTAATATTGGCCTGCACCACCAGGTAGTCGAACAGCGGTGCGAAGAGGTTGGCGAAGAGGATCGCCAACATCATCCCTTCCGGATAAGCCGGGTTCACCACGCGGATCAGCACGCACATCACGCCGATCAGCACGCCGTAACTCCATTTCCCTTTATCAGTAAACGAGGCGGATACCGGGTCCGTCGCCATAAACATCATGCCGAAGGCAAAGCCGCCGAGCACCAGATGCCAGTACCATGGCATAGCGAACATCGGGTTGGTGTCGGAGCCGATAACGTTAAACAGGGTGGCGGTGGCGATCATGCCGATCATGACCCCGGCGACGATGCGCCAGGACGCGACGCGGCCAAAGAGGATGATCGCGCCGCCGATCAGGATCATCAGCGTGGAGACTTCGCCAATCGAGCCCGGAATATTACCGAGGAAGGCGTCCATCCAGCTCACCGGGATGCCGGTAGCGACGTTCACCAGCGCTTCACCGCCGCCGCTGGCCCACTGAGAGAGCGGCGTAGCGCCGGAGAAACCGTCCGCTGCCGTCCACACCAGGTCGCCGGAGATCTGTCCCGGATAGGCGAAGAACAGGAACGCGCGCCCCGCCAGCGCCGGGTTGAGGAAGTTGCGCCCGGTGCCGCCGAAGATCTCCTTAGCGATCACCACCCCGAAGGAGATCCCCAGCGCCGCCTGCCACAGCGGCAGCGTGGGCGGGACGATCAGCGCAAACAGAATCGAGGTGACAAAGAAGCCTTCGTTGATCTCATGCTTGCGCACGATAGCGAACAGCACTTCCCAGAAGCCGCCGACGATAAAGACGGTGATATAGATAGGCAGGAAGAAGACCGCGCCTAAGGTCATCATGCTCAGCCAGCCGGCGTCGACGCTGAAGCTCACCCCTAACCACTGGGCGACGCTGTAGTGCCAGTTGTTGGCGATCGCCTGCTGCAGTTGTTCGGCGCCGTAAAGCTTATGCAGCGCCGGAATGGTCTGCAGCCCAACGTTGTACATGCCCCAGAACATTGCCGGGAATACGGCAAACCACACGAGGATCATCATCCGCTTGAGGTCGATGGCGTCGCGCACGTGCGCCGCGCCGCGGGTGACCTGGCCTGGAGTGTAGAAGATGGTCGCCGCCGCCTCATACAGCGGGTAATATTTTTCCAGCTTGCCGCCGTGCGTGAAATGCGGCTCAAGTTTTTCAATCAGATGCTTTAAGCCCATCTCTTATCCTTCCTGCTCAATCCGGGTTAATACGCTGCGCAGCGCCGGGCCATATTCATACTTCCCGGGGCAGACGTAGGTGCAGAGCGCCAGATCTTCTTCATCCAGCTCCAGACAGCCCAGCGCCTGAGCGCTGTCGGTGTCCCCGGCCAGCAGATCGCGCAGCAGTATGGTCGGCAGGATATCCAGCGGCATCACCCGTTCGTAGTTGCCGATCGGCACCATCGCCCGCTCGCCGCCGTGGGTATCGGTGGAGAAATGAAAGCGCTTGCGCTTGAAGAAATGGCCTAGCGTAGTGCGGGTAATCGAGAACTTCTCTTTGCCCGGCATCACCCAGCCAAACAGCTCTTTTTCCCGACCTTCGCGAACCACGCTCACCTGCAGATGGAAACGCCCGAGGAAGGCGTGGGGGCCGTGGGCGCGGGTACCGCTGAGCACCGAGCCGGAAATGACGCGGTTTTCCCCCTCCTCCAGCTCGCCCGCCAGCAGATCGTCCAGACTGGCGCCCAGCGTCGTTTTGACCAGCCGCGGCGACTTCACCTGCGGGCCGCCGAGCGCAATCACCCGCTCGCAGTTCAGCTCACCTTCAAGGAAAAGCTTACCAATGGCGATCGCGTCCTGATAATTGAGGTGCCAGACCTGCTTATTCAGGCTCACCGGCTCCAGAAAGTGAATATGCGTTCCCGGCAGCCCCGCCGGGTGCGGCCCGGTGAACTGGTTAAAACAGACCTGGCCAGCTGGATGACCGCCGAGCTTACCGCCGCTGGGCTGGCAGACGTGGACTTTCCCGTCGGTCAGACGCGTCAGCACGGTAAGGCCGGCGTCGAAAGCGGCCCGTTCGGCCAGAATAATCGGCTGCGGCTCCGCCGCCAGCGGATTGGTATCCATGGCGTTAACAAAGATAGCAGCCGGCACGCTGCCCGGGCGCGGCGTTTTACTGAATGGCCGGGTGCGCAGCGCCGTCCACAGGCCCGACGCCAACAGCTGCTGCTGCACGGTGTCGCGCGGCAGTTCAGCCAGCGCGTCCGCGGCGTAACGGGTAAACGCCACCGCGTCATTGCCCTCGATATCAATCACCACCGACTGCAACACGCGCCGTTCACCGCGGTGGATCGCGCTGACGACCCCGCTCGCCGGGGCGGTAAAGCAGACGCCGGGGATCTTTTTATCTTCGAACAGGATCTGACCTTTTTTGACCCGATCGCCTTCTTTGACCGCCATGGCGGGACGCATGCCGACGTACTCTTCTCCGAGTAGCGCGACGCGCTTCACCGCTGGCGCGGAAGAAATCTGCTGTAATGGCATGCCAGCTATGGGCAAATCCAGCCCTTTCGTGATTTTAATCATATCGTTAGCAGGTATCCGTAACCTCAACCCCGACGCAGGCCGGGGCCAGCTTATTGACAGAATGGTAGAGAAGAAAGGGCAAAACGGCGCCAGTAGCGCTCAGGACGGAAGAGAAGCATCCTTTCTTACTCTGGTGATGAACCGGCGCAAGTGTAACATTTCGTGAGCGGCGGCTGTAGCGCAAGGGGCGATAAGTGCTTCTAAAATGCGAGCTATTGCGCAAAGTTCTCACTGTGTTTTCGTCGCCGTCAGGGTATAAAGTGAGGCGGAATTGTAAACGCCGCCACGTCGCCCTTGCGAAAAAATGCCGTGATGCTAATGTGAGCGCTCTAAATCCAGAAAACTCTGATTTCGGGTCTCTCTTGCCGTCCTGGCAATGTGGCTATTTTGTTTTATCAAGGAACAAGCAGTATGCGCAAAATCGCATTATTTATTGCGATGCTTCTGCTGCCGTGCGTGTCATTTGCCGGGCTGCTCAGCAGCAACAGCCCGACGACGCCGGTTAGCAAAGAATATAAGCAGCAATTAATGGGTTCACCGGTTTACATTGAGATCTTTAAAGAAGAGCGCATGCTCGACCTTTACGTCAAAATGGGTGAGACCTACCAGCTCCTCGACAGCTATCGGATCTGCAACTACTCCGGTGGCCTGGGCCCGAAACAGCGCCAGGGCGATTTCAAGAGCCCGGAAGGGTTCTATAACGTCACCCGCAGCCAGCTCAAACCCGACAGCCGCTTCTATAAAGCGATTAATATCGGCTTCCCGAACGCCTACGATCGCGCCCATGGTTATGAAGGGAAATACCTGATGATCCACGGCGACTGCGTTTCTATCGGCTGCTACGCCATGACCGACCGCGGGATCGATGAGATCTTCCAGTTCGTGACCGGCGCCTTAGTCTTCGGTCAGCCAAGCGTGCAGGTGAGTATCTATCCGTTCCGCATGACCAATGCCAATATGGAACGCCACAAATACTCCTACTATGCGGATTTCTGGAAACAGCTAAAGCCTGGCTATGATTATTTCCAGCAGACCCACAAACCGCCGATCGTATCAGTGACCGACGGCCGCTATGTGGTGAGCAAGCCGCTCAGCCACGAGGTTGTCCAGCCGCAGCTGGCCTCAAACTATACGCTCCCCGAGACAAAATAACGCCCACTCGCCTGGCATGATCTTATGCCAGGTTTCATTGGCCGTAAGCGGCTGCGTGGCGATAACCGTGACCACATCGTTGGGTGTGGTCTCGCGTTGAAAGTCGATCTCCACATCCTGGTCCAGCAGTTTTGCCACGCCGAACGGCGCCCGCCGGGTGATCCAGTGCAGGTTGGTCGAGCAGAACGCCATCACATAGCGTCCGTCCGACAGCAGCATATTGAACACCCCTTTCTCACGCAGCTCCCCCGCCAGGGTGGCGATATACTTAAATACGCCCAGCATATTGCCCGGCGTACGCGGGTAGCGCTCGGTTAAGCGGTGCAGCAGCCAGCAGAAGGCCTTTTCACTGTCGGTTTCACCTACCGGGTGGAAATTGCCGGTTTTCAGCGATTTATAGCCTTTGAGCTGCCCGTTGTGCGCGTAGGTCCAGTTGCGCCCCCACAGCTCGCGGGTGAACGGATGCGTATTCTCCAGGGCCACCATCCCGCGGTTGGCCTGACGAATATGCGCGACGACGGAACAGGACTTAATCGGGTAATCCTGGACCAGTTTCGCGATCGGCGACTGAAAGCTCGGCTGCGGATCTTTGAATGTGCGACAGCCTTTGCCTTCATAGAAGGTGATGCCCCAGCCGTCTTTATGCGGCCCCGTCCCGCCTCCGCGCTGTACCAGCCCGGTAAAGCTAAAACAGATATCTGTTGGCACATTGGCGCTCATCCCGAGCAGTTCGCACATAGATCACCTCACCATCACAAATCACGACGGCGCCAAAGCGAGGCCGCCGTCAACAGTACACACTCACCTGCCTGTTAGCCTTTCGCCATCTCTTTTTCGATCAGCATAATCAGGATATGGATCACTTTGATGTGGATCTCCTGAATGCGGTCGGCGTAGCCAAAGTGCGGCACGCGAATTTCAACATCGGCGCTACCGGCCATTTTACCGCCGTCTTTACCGGTCAGGGTGATCACTTTCATCCCCTGCGCCCGCGCGGCTTCAATGGCCTTGATAACGTTGCCGGAGTTGCCGGAGGTGGAGATGCCAAGCAGCACATCGCCCGCGCGGCCGACGGATTCAACGTAGCGGGAGAATACATACTCATAGCCAAAATCATTGCTCACACAGGAGAGATGGCTGACGTCGGAGATCGCAATGGCCGGATAACCCGGGCGGTTTTCGCGATAACGTCCGGTCAGCTCTTCCGCAAAATGCATCGCATCGCAATGGGAACCGCCGTTACCGCAGGACAGCACTTTACCACCCGCCTTAAAGCTATCCGCCAGCAGGACAGCGGCACGCTGGATAGCATGGATATTGGCTTCGTCCTGCAGAAAGTTAGCCAGCGTTTCCGCGGCTTCGTTCAGTTCGTTACGAATAAGATCCTGGTACATGAGGATAATCCTTCAGTATGAGTGGAATAACCCTGGCAGTGTACCGGATAGCCGCCGAAGCGAGAAGCAGCAGGCAGCGTTATCCCCCGCCCTTTTGATTTTATGTGCCGCTTTTGCATACAACAATGTGAGCAAGGTTGTAATTATTTTGTAAACACATTGCTAAATAAAAAAGCATGCACTACAACCAATACATCACAAGTGGTCAGACCTCCTACAAGCACAGGGAGCATTTCTCTATGATGATTTTGAGTATTGTTGCAACCGTTGTTTTACTCGGTGCGCTCTTCTATCACCGAGTCAGCCTGCTGCTCAGCAGCGTGATCTTGCTCGCCTGGACCGCAGCGCTCGGCGCGGCCGGTCTGTGGAATATCTGGCTGCTGCTGCCGCTGGCGATCATTCTGTTACCGTTTAACTTTGCGCCTATGCGTAAATCCATGATTTCCGCACCGGCGTTTCGCGCTTTCCGCAAGGTGATGCCGCCGATGTCGCGTACTGAAAAAGAAGCCATCGACGCCGGGACCACCTGGTGGGAAGGGGATCTGTTTCGCGGCAACCCTGACTGGCACAAGCTGCATAACTATCCGCAGCCGCGTCTGACCGCCGAAGAGCAAGCCTTCCTCGACGGCCCGGTGGAAGAAGCCTGCCGGATGGCCAACGACTTCGCCATCACCCACGAAATGGCCGATCTGCCGCCGGAGCTGTGGGCGTATCTGAAAGAGCATCGCTTCTTCGCGATGATCATTAAGAAAGAGTATGGCGGGCTTGAATTCTCCGCTTATGCCCAGTCGCGGGTGCTGCAGAAGCTCTCTGGCGTCTCCGGCATTCTGGCGATCACCGTCGGCGTCCCGAACTCACTGGGGCCGGGCGAGCTGCTGCAGCATTACGGTACCGAAGAGCAGAAAAACCATTATCTGCCGCGTCTGGCGCGCGGGCAGGAGATCCCCTGCTTCGCTCTCACTAGCCCGGAAGCGGGCTCTGACGCCGGCGCCATTCCGGATACCGGCGTGGTCTGCATGGGTGACTGGCAGGGCCAGCAGGTGCTGGGTATGCGCCTGACATGGAACAAACGCTACATTACACTGGCGCCTATCGCCACCGTGCTGGGACTGGCGTTTAAACTTTCTGACCCGGATCGTCTGCTGGGGGGAGAAGAAGAGCTGGGCATCACCTGCGCGCTGATCCCGACCTCCACCCCGGGCGTGGAAATTGGCCGTCGTCACTTCCCGCTTAACGTCCCTTTCCAGAACGGCCCAACCCGCGGCAAAGATATCTTCGTGCCGATCGATTACATCATTGGTGGGCCGGGGATGGCCGGTCAGGGCTGGCGCATGCTGGTTGAATGTCTGTCGGTGGGACGCGGTATTACTCTGCCGTCCAACTCCACCGGCGGCCTGAAATCGGTGGCTATGGCGACCGGGGCTTACGCCCATATTCGCCGCCAGTTCAAAATCTCGATCGGTAAAATGGAAGGGATTGAAGAGGCGCTGGCGCGCATTGCCGGTAATGCTTATGTAATGGACGCTGCGGCGTCGCTTATCACCTACGGCATTATGCTCGGCGAGAAACCGGCGGTGCTCTCCGCGATCGTGAAATATCACTGCACCCACCGCGGCCAGCGCTCCATTATCGACGCAATGGATATTACCGGCGGGAAAGGCATTATGCTGGGCGAAGGCAACTTCCTCGCCCGGGCCTATCAGGGCGCGCCTATCGCCATCACCGTGGAAGGGGCGAACATTCTGACCCGCAGCATGATGATCTTCGGTCAGGGTGCGATCCGCTGCCATCCGTACGTGCTGGAGGAGATGGCCGCCGCGCAGAACAACGACCTGAACGCCTATGACAAGCTGCTGTTCAAACATATCGGCCATGTCGGCAGCAACAAAGTACGGAGTTTCTGGTTGGGCCTGACCGGCGGACGCACCAGCAGCGCGCCGACCCGCGACGTCACCCGCCGCTACTATCAGCAAATGAACCGCCTGAGCGCGAACCTGGCGCTGCTGTCAGACGTCTCGATGGCGGTGCTGGGGGGCAGTCTCAAGCGTCGCGAACGTATCTCCGCGCGTCTGGGGGATGTGTTAAGCCAGCTGTACCTGGCCTCGGCGGTGCTGAAACGCTATGACGATGAAGGACGCAACGAAGCCGATCTGCCGCTGGTTCACTGGGGGGTGCAGGATGCGCTGCATCAGGCCGAGCAGGCCATCGACGATCTGCTGAAAAACTTCCCCAACCGTCTGGTGGCTGGCGCAATGCGGCTGGTCATCTTCCCGACCGGTCGTCATCATCATGCGCCGTCGGATAAGCTGGACCATAAAGTCGCTAAAATTCTGCAGGTGCCCAGCGCCACCCGCTCCCGCATCGGTCGCGGTCAGTACCTGACGCCGAGCGAGCATAACCCGGTCGGCCTGCTGGAAGAGGCGCTGCTGGAAGTGATGGCGGCCGATCCTATCCACCAGCGTATCTGTAAAGAGCTGGGTAAAAATCTGCCGTTCACCCGTCTCGACGAACTGGCCACCCATGCCCTGGCGAAAGGCTTAATTAATCAGGATGAAGCCGCCATTCTGACCCGAGCAGAGCACAGTCGCTTGCGCAGCATTAACGTCGACGACTTTGCGCCAGAGGAGCTGGCAACCCAGCCGGTAAAGCTGCCGGAAAAAGTTCGCAACGTTGAAGCCGCATAATAAAGCAACAACCACATCACAGGCCGGGCGGGGAATTTTCCCCGCCTTTTTTTCGTCTCGCCTTCACCCGTGGTTCCTGTTAGTAGCATTTTTTTAACAAAATATTCCGCGGACCGCCGCGAGGCTGATAAGGTGTTACAGTTAACTTAACCCCCTCATGAGAATGGAGTTGACCATTGTGCCTGGCCTGAAAATTACGCTGTTGCAACAACCGCTGGTCTGGATGGACGGCCCTGCTAACCTGCGCCATTTTGATCGCCAACTGGAAGGGATTGTCGGGCGCGATATCATTGTTTTACCTGAGATGTTTACCACCGGCTTTGCGATGGAAGCGGCAAAACAGTCTTTACCCGAGGCCGAGGTGGTGGCGTGGATGCATGCCCGGGCGGCGCAAACCCAGGCGTTGATCGCCGGCAGCGCCGCGCTGCAAACTGAGCGCGGGGCCGTTAACCGCTTCCTGCTGGTCGAGCCTGACGGCACAGTTCATCATTATGATAAACGGCACCTGTTTCGTATGGCGGATGAACACCATCACTATGAGGCCGGGGACAAGCGCGTGGTCTTTGAATGGCGCGGATGGCGGATCCTGCCGCTGGTCTGTTACGACCTGCGCTTCCCGGTATGGTCGCGTAACCTTAACGATTATGATCTGGCGCTGTATGTGGCGAACTGGCCGGCGCCGCGCTCGCTGCACTGGCAGTCGCTGCTGGTCGCCCGCGCGATTGAGAACCAGGCCTACGTCGCCGGCTGTAACCGGGTCGGCACCGACGGCAACGGTCATCATTACCGCGGTGATAGCCGGGTTATCAGTCCCCAGGGGGAGATTGTCGCCACCGCCGATCCGCATCAGGCCACTCGTCTTGACGCCGAACTGTCGCTGAGCGCCCTGCAGGAATATCGTGAAAAATTCCCCGCCTGGCGCGATGCCGATCCTTTTACTCTGGATTAATCCCCCTCCGCTTTCTTCCCCCCTTCTGCGGGAAAAGAAAGCGGAATTTCCTCTTGCAGCGCCCAACAGAATATTTACAGGGCGCCTTTCATTTCTGTTCTACACTCATTAAAAGACCCCACAACCAAACGGGCGGAGATCATTTTCAATTCACTTCTGCTTTGTAAATCATGAGTTTTCTATTGCCAGCTTGTTTTGTTGAACCCGGCTGAGCGTTGGCGTATGAATATTTAATGAGCGTAATGGAAAATGGATAATAATAATCTTCAGTTAATAGAAAAACGGCTGGTCACCCGCTTTCTCGATATGTTTATTCGGTTCGGTCTTATTCTGGCGCTGGCCTCATTCTGTTTTACCGTCTTTTCTCCCTTCGTCAATATGATGCTCTGGGCGTTGATTCTGGCCGTGGCGCTCTATCCTTTACATCAGTATTTTGCCAGACTGTTAGCGGGAAAACAGGGACTGGCGTCGGTGGCGCTGGTGCTGTTAGGTATTTTACTGATTGTTATCCCCACGGTGCTAATGATCACCTCGCTGGCGGAAAGCGCCAGCGCCATGATTGACAAGATGGGTAGCCAGAGCTTTACCATTCCCCCGCCCTCTTCACGAATTGCCTCTTTACCGATCGTTGGCGAGCGGCTTAGCGCCCTGTGGATGCGGGCTTCCGTGGATCTCCCGGGACTGCTCAACAATTACCGTTCGCAAATCGGCGACATTGCCAAACAGTTTCTCAGTATTTTGGCCAGCATGGGCGGCGGGCTGATTGGCTTTATTATTTCGTTTATCGTCTCGGGAATTATGATGGCCTGGGGCGCAGCGGGCGCCATCAGCGCCCAGCGTATTGCCATCCGTATTACCGATGAAAATAAAGGCGTGACCCTCACCCGCCTGTGTACCAGCACCATCCGCGCGGTCGCCCAGGGCGTCATCGGGGTGGCATTGATCCAGGCGCTGCTGGTCGGTGTGATCATGCTGATGGCCAGCATTCCCGCCGTCGGGATCTTCTTTATACTTGCCCTGATCCTCGGCATTGCCCAGGTGCCGGTGATCCTGGTGACGGCCCCGGCCATCGCACTGATGTGGAGTCTCGGCACCCACAGTACCGGAATGGATATCTTCTACACCATCCTGCTGATCGTCGCCGGTATGGCCGATAACGTCCTCAAACCTCTGCTGCTGGGGCGCGGAGTCGATGCGCCAATGCCGGTGGTGCTGCTGGGCGCCCTCGGTGGAATGGCCTCTAACGGCATTCTCGGTATGTTCCTCGGCGCCACCCTGCTGGCCATCGGCTACCGAATCTTCATGACCTGGGTAAATGAAGGGCAACCCGCCCTGCCGCAGGATAAATAACCGCAGGGGAGCGTTACGCTCCCTTATTTCATTCCATAAACATTCGTACCGCGCACCAGACCAGCAGCAGCGCCAGCAGCAGATTTAACCCTCTTCCATGGCGTTCGAACACCGGCTGAAACAGATGACCGGCCAGCGCCCAGCAAAGATTGCCGGCAACGCCTATTACTGATAGCAACAGGCTTATCATCACCAGCCAGAATGGCTCGCGAGTCACCGGCAGAACAAAGGTCGACAGGGCCGTGATGCCGTACAGGATAATTTTTACATTCACAAACTGCAGCCCCAGGCTGGCCCAGAAGCTGACAGGCCGCTCCTCCTGCCCACCGCTGGCCGGGTCGCTGCGCGCAATGTGCCAGGCCAGCCACAGGATATACCCCGCGCCGACCCAGCGTAGCAGGGAGGTTATCCCCTCATCCAGGGTAACGAGAGTGAACGTCAGCCCGGCACAAATCAGCATGATGATCACAAACCCCAGGCTCATGCCGGCCAGAACCCGCATGCTCCGTCGAAAGCCGTGCGCGGTGACGCTGCTCAGCGCCAGAATATTATTCGGCCCGGGCGTCAGGGCGGTGATCAGGGTGTAAGTTAAAAAGGCGCTAATCAGGGTAGGTGTCACGTGTTTTCTCCTCTTGACTGGCAGACAGTACCCGAAGCTGATAATTTAAAAAAATGAATGTTTTTTCATTCTGAATTCGAGAATGTCGATATAAAGAGGAAATATGGATCTGCGACGCTTTATCACCTTCAAAACGGTTGTCGAAGAAGGATCCTTTCTGCGCGCCTCGCAGAAACTGTGCTGCACCCAGTCCACCGTAACCTTTCATATCCAGCAGCTTGAGCAGGAGCTTGCTATCCCGCTGTTTGAGAAAATTGGCCGGCGGATGTGTCTCACCGCCGCGGGTAAGAATGTCCTGCCGCACGTCTACGATCTGACCAAAGTGATGGCGTCGATTCGCCAGGCGGCGCGCCAGGACGATGAACCCGGCGGCGAACTTCGCGTCGCCACTGGTGAAACCCTGCTGGCGTACAAAATGCCGCCGGTGCTGCAGCGTTTTAAGCAACGCGCCCCGAAGGTCCGCCTGTCACTGCAGTCGCTCAATTGCTACAGCATCCGTGATGCGCTGCTCGCTGACGAAGTCGACTTGGGGGTGTTTTACCGGGTTGGCAACGATGATGCACTCACCATGATGGAACTTGGCCCGCAGCCGCTGGCGCTGGTCGCGTCAGTCGATCAGGCGCCGGTCGACTTCCTGCGCCCGCGGCAGCATATCCCATTGAGCTTTATCATCAACGAGCCCCAGTGCGTGTTCCGGCAGATTTTTGAAAGTACCCTGCGCCAGCGCGGCATTACCATGGAGAACACCATCGAACTGTGGAGCATTGAAAGCATCAAACAGTGCGTGGCGGGCAATCTTGGGGTGAGCTTCCTGCCGCGCTTTGCGGTAGAGGAGGAACTCAAACGCGGGACGCTGGTCGAGCTGCCGTTCAGCGAGACGCCGCTGACGATCCATGCGCTCTGCGCCCATCACGCCGGGAAAGCAATCAGTCCTGCGATGCGGGTATTCATGCAGTGTATGCAGGAGGAACAAGAGGCGCGCTGAAATTCGGCGACGAAAACGACGAAAGCCTGAATCATTGCTGATTCAGGCTTTCTGAATAGTGGCGGAACGGACGGGACTCGAACCCGCGACCCCCTGCGTGACAGGCAGGTATTCTAACCGACTGAACTACCGCTCCGCGTTGTTGTTCCGTTGGGAACGAGGCGAATATTACGGATTCCCCTCTACCCCGTCAACGCTTTTTCTACCGTTTTGAATCGTTTGCTGCAAAAATCGCCCAACCGCCTACTTTTAATCCATTTTAGTGGTTATCAGGCACGCCACAGGCAGCTTCCGCCTTTCTTTTGTACCAGATCGAGGCGGGATTCATGGTTCACCAGTTCTTCATCAGAGGCATAAACTACCCGTAACTGGCTGGCGGCGCGGACGACGCGCTGAATGCCCATCTCTCCCGCCTGCTGCTGGCTTTCGCCTTCCATAGAGAACGCCATCGACGTCTGGCCGCCGGTCATCATCAAATAGACATCGGCAAGGATCTGGGCATCGAGTAATGCCCCGTGCAGCGTGCGCTTGCTGTTATCTATTTCGTAACGCGAACATAACGCATCCAAACTGTTGCGTTTGCCGGGAAACATTTTCCGCGCCAGCGCCAGACTGTCGGTGATTTTACAAAAGGTCTCGGTTTTTCCGATGCCGCGGTTTAGCTTACCGAACTCGTAATCCATAAAACCGATATCAAACGACGCGTTATGGATCACCAGCTCCGCGCCGCGAATGTAATCCATAAATTCATCGGCAACGTCGGCAAAGGTGGGTTTATCCAGCAGGAATTCATCGGCGATCCCGTGCACGCCGAACGCCTCCGGATCCACCAGCCGATCGGGCTTCAGATAGACGTGGAAATTGTTACCGGTCAGGCGGCGGTTGATCACCTCCACGGCGCCGATCTCAATGATCTTGTGTCCTTCGTAATGCGCCCCGATCTGGTTCATACCGGTGGTTTCGGTATCGAGAACAATCTGGCGCGTAATTGCAGTGCTCATAGCGGTCATTTATGTCAGACTTATCGTTTACAAATCGATTTCAATTACAGGAAGTCTACCAGAGATGCTCAAACAGGTAGAAATTTTCACCGACGGCTCTTGCCTGGGAAATCCAGGACCCGGCGGTTACGGCGCCATCATGCGCTACCGCCAGCACGAAAAGACCTTCAGCGCCGGCTACCGTCTGACCACCAATAACCGCATGGAACTGATGGCGGCAATCGTCGCTCTCGAAGCGTTAAAAGAGCATTGCGAAGTGGTGCTCAGCACCGACAGCCAGTATGTCCGCCAGGGGATCACCCAGTGGATCCACAACTGGAAAAAGCGCGGCTGGAAAACGGCTGAGAAAAAACCGGTAAAGAATGTCGACCTCTGGCAGCGGCTGGACGCCGCGCTTGGCCAGCATAAGATCAAATGGGAGTGGGTGAAGGGCCACGCCGGCCATCCAGAAAACGAACGCTGCGACGAGCTGGCCCGCGCGGCGGCCTCCCATCCCACTCAGGACGACATCGGCTACCAGCCGGAGAGCTAATTCTGCCCCTTGCGCCACTGCCGGGTGGCGCCGACTGCCGGCCGCAGCTGGGTTTTCGCTTTACCGGATTTCATCGGATTGAGCGTCAGCGGAATGGTCCGTTTGCGGGCGACAATCAATTGCAAACAGCCCAGCGCTGGCAGATGGGTGCTCAGCAGTTTGCCGCCATGCCGCGACCAGGGTAAAACCTGATAACGCCCATAGTGCAGCACTTCAAAGTTGAGCAGCGACAGCCAGTCCAGCTGGCGCATCAGCGTAAACATACGGCTGTTGTACGGCGTGCCTTTGCGCAGGACCGGCACCAGTTTACGCAACCCCATCAGGCTCACCGGATTAAACCCGGTCAGGATCATCCAGCCATCATCGATCAGGACGCGATCGGCCTCCCGCAGCAGGCGATGCGGATCGCTGCACCACGGCAGGGTATGCGCCAGCAGGCAGGCGTCGACGGACTTTTCGGCAAAGGGCAAATGCAGCGGGTCGGCCCGGACCTGCATTGGGTTTCCCGCCAGCGAGACATTCACCTGGTGCGAGATGGCGCAAGCTTCGGTATTGATTTCCGCGCTCAGATTGCCAATCTTAAGCAGATGAAAGCCATATAATTTAGCCAGCCATGGCTTCATCTGCTGTTCAAGCGTTTCGCGATAGTATTCGCCCCACGGCATACTGGACCAATGCTCAGGCGCTGTCACTGTATGAGGTATCCTTGCCGGCTTCATTGCCACCTTCCGCTACGCTTTAGAGGTAATTTATGAATCTTATCAGTATTCCCGCGTTTCAGGACAACTACATCTGGGTTCTCATTGAGAATCACGGCCGCTGCATCATCGTTGACCCGGGCGAGGCCGCGCCGGTTCTGGCGGCAATCGAGGAAAACCAGTGGCAGCCCGAGGCCATTTTACTGACCCATCACCATCAGGATCACGTCGGCGGCGTAAAACAATTACGTGAAAAATTCCCCTCTCTGGTGGTTTACGGGCCGGCAGAAACCCAGGATAAGGGGGTTACTCAGGTAGTAGACGATGGCGATCGGTTGTCAATTCTGGGTCACGATTTTTCCATTTTCTCCACGCCAGGTCACACATTAGGACATATCTGTTACTACAGCGAACCTTATCTGTTTTGCGGCGACACGATGTTCTCCGGCGGCTGCGGAAGGCTGTTCGAAGGTACCGCAGAGCAAATGTATCAATCATTTATGAAAATTAACGCCCTTCCTGCAGAAACCATTATATGTTGCGCACATGAATATACGTTAGCGAATATGAAGTTTGCGTTGAGTATCCTGCCTGATGATAGGGACATAAACGATTACTATCATAAAGTTAATGAGTTACGTGCAAAAAAACAAAAGACACTACCCGTAATTCTGAAAAACGAGCGGCGTATAAATTTATTTTTACGCGTAAATGATGTTGATTTAATTGATAAAATTAACAAAGAAACAAAATTGCAACACTCTGTGGCGCGATTTGCGTGGTTAAGGTCAAAGAAAGACGAATTCTGACATTTAATTCTTGTCATCGGCTAACTTCGCCGTTATCCTTGGTCGTCTTTTAAGCAACTATTGACACACACATGAAGGCACGAGCGATATTATTCGCCTCTGTCCTGCTGGTGGGGTGCCAGGCGTCTAAGCACGATGGCACCGTCGAACAGCGAGCACAGAGCCTTTCTGCGGCTGGTCAAGGGGAAGCAGGCAAGTTCACAAGTCAAGCGCGCTGGTTAGATGATGGAACCTTCTACGCGCAAGACCAGGATCTGTGGACTTCCATAGGCGACGAGCTAAAGATGGGAATACCGGATAACCCCCGGATTCGCGAGCAAAAACAGAAGTATTTGAGAAATAAGAGCTATCTCCACGATGTAACTTTACGGGCAGAGCCGTATATGTACTGGATAGCCGGGCAGGTTAAGAAACGTAACATGCCAATGGAACTGGTATTACTACCCATAGTGGAGAGCGCTTTTGACCCACACGCGACGTCTGGCGCCAATGCCGCAGGCATCTGGCAGATCATTCCGAGCACAGGGCGCAATTATGGTTTAAAACAGACCCGCAGTTACGATGCGCGTCGTGACGTTGTCGCATCGACAACCGCGGCGCTGGACATGATGCAACGTCTGAACAAAATGTTCGACGGCGACTGGTTGTTAACGGTCGCGGCATATAACAGCGGCGAAGGTCGGGTCATGAAGGCAGTGAAAGCGAACCGTTCGCGTGGCAAACCCACCGATTTCTGGTCGCTGTCTCTGCCGCATGAAACGAAAGTCTACGTACCGAAAATGCTGGCATTGAGCGACATCCTCAAAAATAGCAAACGTTACGGCGTAAAGTTGCCTACGGCTGATGAAAGCCGTGCGCTGGCGCGCGTTCGCCTCGACAGTCCGGTTGAGATTTCTCAGCTCGCGGATATGGCCGGTATGCCGGTCAGCAAGCTGAAGACCTTCAACGCCGGCGTAAAGGGGTCAACGCTGGGCGCTAGCGGGCCAAAGTATGTCATGGTGCCGCAGAAGCACGCAGCCCAACTGCGTGAATCGCTGGCCTCTGGCGACATTGCCGCCGTACAGCCGACGCAGCTCGCGGATAATACGCCGCTGACCAGCCGAAGCTATAAGGTGCGTTCCGGTGACACCATTTCCGGGATTGCTTCCCGTCTCGGTGTGACGACCCGCGATCTGCAGCAGTGGAATAACCTGCGCGGCTCTGGGTTGAAGGTTGGACAGAACCTGGTTATCGGCGCCGGCAGCAGCGCGCAGCGTCTGGCGAATAACAGCGATAGCATCACCTATCGCGTTCGCAAAGGTGACTCGCTGTCGAGCATCGCCAAACGTCATGGCGTTAATATTCGCGACGTTATGCGCTGGAACAGCGATACCGACAATCTGCGGCCTGGCGATCAGCTAACCCTGTTTGTGAAAAACAGCGATCGACCAGAGTCCTGATACGTCAGGGTTCGATAAAAAGGCACCGACTTCCCCCGGTGCCTTTTTTGTTGTCCGTATTAAACCGCTTTATGCGCTTCAAACATGATGGTATCGCTGGTAAAGGAACCATCCTGCTGTAACTCAAAGTAGGCTTTCACCTCCGCCGAGGCGCTCTGCTGGTATAAACGAATCGCCTCCACCAGCGGCTCAGGGGTACGCATCCGCGCCACCCACGAACTGAATTCCAGCGGCAGGCGATCGGTCAACAGCCGATTAATCACCAGCCCCGCCTCCGTCGCCAGCGTCAGCCACTCGCCGCTGGAATAATTACGCACGTGCGAGGTATCGCGCAGGGCTTCTACGGTCTGCAGCCAGACATCACGCACCGCATGGCCCGGCGACATCACGTCCATCACGATCATCACCCCACCCGGCTTGAGAACACGCTTCACCTCGCGCAGCGCCTGGCCAACGTCATGCCAGTGATGAGCGGAATAGCGGCTGATAACGATATCAAAGCTGGCATCAGCGAACGGCAGCGTTTCGGCATACCCCTGCTGGGTCACGATATTGCTAAAACCTTTATCCTTTGCTGCGGCGGCAACGACCTCCAGCATCTGGCTCGATAAATCATAGGCGGTCACCTCGGCAACCTGTCCCGCCGCGGTAAAGCTGGCGTGCCCTGCCCCGCAGCCCATATCCAGCACTTTCGCCTGCGGAAAATCAGCCAGACGTTCCGCCAGCCGCTGCAGATCGCGACCAGAGGCATGTACGGCGCTGGTCAGATAGGCGCTGGCCTGGGAGCCGAACTGCTTTTCAACGTTGTCATGGTGAGAGCGTGTTGTCATGTTGTCTTGTCCTTACGGTTTTTTGAGTAATAAAAGGCAGCACTATGCATGCACAGGCCTGCCCCATGGCAGGCCTGACCAACCTTAAATTAATCAGGCTTGCCGGGACTGAATTCGACTAGTAGCGGGTTGTGGTCGGAGGCGCGGGTTACCAGCACGGAAGCATCGTGCACGCTTAACCCACGGTAGAACACAAAATCGAGCGGGCGACCAAACGCGCGACGGCGCTGGTCGTCAGAGAAACGAACTTCACGCAGCGACATCTCGCGTGCAAAGCGGTACAGCGCGTTCATTCGCGGCCGGCTCCAGGCATTGAAGTCCCCGGCCATAATCACCGGCCCGCTGTGATGGGCAATCTGATCGCCGATCGGCAGCAACTGCTTGCTGTAGACATCGACGCCAAGGCTAAAGTTGACGGCATGGATATTGACCACCATTAACAACCGCGCATCGGGCAGCGGATAAACGGTCACTAAGGCCGATTTCGGCAATCGCAAAATAGGCTCGCGCTCGCGCAGCGGACAGCAATAGATGGGGTGAGCGGAGGCCAGCGTCATCACGCCGGAAGGATGCTGGGGCAGCACCAGCGCCGGCACCTGATCGGCGGCCAGATAGTTTGAAGTCGCGAACCTGACCAGTTCTGGGGTGGTTTGCGCCTCCTGCAACAGGACCAAATGCGCATCTTTGCCGAAATTTTTGAGGACCGACTGCCACTCTGCACGCTGCTGCTTGAAGATATTCCACACCAGCACGCGGATCTTCTCATCGCTGCTTAACGGCGTGCCGGCGGAATAAACCGGACTCACGCCCGCAAACGCCCCCGGAGGCAATATTCTCTCCGCAGGTTGTCCGGCGACATAGCGCATGGCGTAGGTGTTCTTTCGCAATTTGGGCATTAATCCTCGATAACAGAAACCAGCCCGACGACGACTGGTTCTTCTGTTATAGGGATTTTCCCATACACTTTCAATGCAATTTGCGAGAAACCCTTAGCCTTCGGGAGAAAGCGCTGCCGAACGGCGCGGCAATTTATCTAAACGCCCGCTCAGAACCACCAACAGCAAAGCGACCAGCACAATCACCGCGCCAATCCACGGCGTCTGCGCCAGACCGTACCGCTCGACCGTCTGTCCGCCGACGATCGATCCCAGCGCGATGCCGACGTTGAAGGCGGCGATATTCAGACCGGAAGCGATGTCGACAGCCCCCGGGGTATACTGCTCTGCTTTTTGCACCACATAGACCTGCAGACCCGGCACGTTGCCGAAGGCGAAAACGCCCATCACCAGCACCGTTGCCAGCGCGGCATAGTGAACGCTGGCGGTCAGCTGGAACACCAGCAGCAGCACAACCAGCGCGGCGAAGATAAACTTCAGCGCGGAGACGGCGCCATGCTTATCGGCCAGTTTGCCGCCCCATACGTTGCCGATAGCCACCGAGACGCCATAGCCCAGCAGGATCCAGCTCACCGCTGAGGGGCTGAAGCCGGCCAGCTCCTGCATCATCGGCGCAAGGAAGGTAAAAGCGGTAAACACGCCGCCATAGCCCAGCGCGGTAATGGCATAGATCATCAGCAGGCGCGGATGGGTTAAGACTTTAAGCTGATCGCGCAGGCTGGCGCTGGCGCGGCCCGGAATATTATTCGGCACCAGAATCAGACTGCTGATTAGCGCAATCACCCCGAGAATCGATACCGCGAGGAAGGTTTCCCGCCAGCCGAAATGCTGGCCAATAAAGGTGCCAAAGGGAACGCCGGTCACCAGCGCGACCGTCAGGCCGCCGAACATAATGGCGATGGCCGAGGCTGCTTTCTCTTTTGCCACCAGGCTGGTGGCGATTGTCGAGCCAATAGAGAAGAACACGCCGTGCGCCAGGCCGGTCAGCAGGCGCGCCAGGATCAGCGTTTCATAGCCTGGAGCCTGCCAGGCCAGCACATTACCCGCCGTAAACAGGACCATCAACGCCAGCAGCAGCTGTTTACGCGGCATACGCCCGGTTAATGCCGTCAGCACCGGGGCGCCGATCGCCACGCCCAGCGCGTAGATAGAGACCAGCAGTCCCGCAGAAGATAGAGAGATAGAGAGTTGTTGGGCAATCGTCGGGACCAGGCCGACAATCACGAATTCAGTGGTGCCAATTGCAAAGGCACCGATGGTTAAGGCAAATAGCGCCAGTGGCATAATTTACTCCGTAGCATCAGGATTAAGATGACACGTAGTATGAAGGGTTGTATAAATAACAAAAACTATCAAAGTATCAATATAATTTTGCTACAGGTGCAATAATGAGAGCCACATCCGAGGAGATCGCCATCTTTGTGGCGGTAGTGGAAAGCGGGAGTTTCAGCCGGGCAGCCGAACAGCTGGGTCAGGCCAACTCTGCCGTCAGCCGGGCAGTCAAAAAGCTCGAATCAAAGCTTGGTGTCAGCCTGCTTAATCGGACCACCCGCCAGCTCAGTCTGACAGAGGAAGGCGAGCGCTATTTTCGGCGGATGCAGGTGGTATTGCAGGAGATGGCGGCGGCAGAAAATGACCTGCTGGAAACGCGCACGACGCCGCGGGGCTTGCTGCGGGTGGATGCCGCGACGCCGGTGATGCTGCATTTTCTCATGCCGCTGGTGAAGCCGTTTCGCGAGCGTTACCCGGAAATGACGCTGTCGCTTGTCTCTTCAGAGACGTTTATTAACCTGATTGAACGGAAAGTGGATGTAGCGATACGGGCCGGAACCTTAACGGATTCCAGCCTGCGCGCCCGACCGCTGTTCACCAGCTATCGTAAGATCGTCGCCTCGCCAGCGTATGTCTCGCGCTACGGTGTGCCGCAGCATCCGTCAGATCTGAAACAACATCAGTGTCTGGGCTTCACTGAACCCGTCTCTCTGAACACCTGGCCAGTCTCCTGTTGCGATGGTCAGTTGTTAGAGATTGAGGCGGCGGTGTCATCAAACAGTGGGGAAACCCTCAAACAACTGTGTCTGACCGGCAACGGTATTGCCTGTCTGTCGGATTATATGGTGGATAAAGAGATAGCCAGTGGGGAGTTTGTTGAACTACTGGCCGACAAACGCTTGCCGGTGGAGATGCCCTTCAGTGCGGTGTACTACAGCGACAGAGCCGTCAGTACACGTATCAGGGCGTTTATTGATTTTCTAAGCGAACACGTAAAACAGCTCCCGAAGGAGCTGTCGTAGTACCCTCTGATAGGCATGCCGGAAGCGGGAGATTAATCCCACTGCGGCGCCAGACCTTCCGGGCTCACCAGCCGATCGTTGCAATCCAGCGCAGCGATCGCCTGGCGATCGTCATCATCCAGCTGCAGATCCAACGCCTTCAGGTTGCTGGCCAGGTTCTCACGCTTCGTCGAGGACGGGATTACCGCGTACCCCTCGCCCATCGCCCATGCCAGGATAACCTGCGCCGAAGTCGCATTATGTTTCGCCGCGATACGGGCAATCACCTCATCTTTCAGTGCCTTACCGTAGGCCAGGGTCATATAAGAGGTGATATGGATACCGTGCTCACGCGCCCAATCGACGACTTTACGGTTTTGCAGATACGGCGAAAGTTCAATCTGATTGGTAGCAATGTTTTCAGCGCCAACGGCGGCAATCGCGCGCTCCATCAGTGGAATAGTGAAGTTGGAGATACCGATCTGACGGGTCAGGCCGAGCGTCTTCGCTTCCATCAGAGCGGCCATAAACTCTTCAACAGCCACCGCATCGTTCGGTGACGGCCAGTGGATCAGCGTCAGATCAACATAGTCAGTGCGTAGCTTCTGCAGGCTCTCTTGCAGGCTGGCGATCAGCTTGTCTTTGCTCAGGTTTTCGATCCAGATTTTGGTTGTGATGAACAGCTCATCACGCGGCACGCCGCTCTCAGCGAGAGCCTGACCCACCGCGGCTTCGTTGTCATAGATTTGCGCGGTGTCGATAGTACGATAGCCCAGCTCCAGCGCGGTTTTTACGGATGCGATAACAACATCATCTTTCAGACGGAAGGTGCCAAGACCAAATGCAGGGATTGCCATGTTTTTCCTCGTTATTTGTTCATTTCGGTTAACGGATGAAATTATGGCTGATGGTGTGGAGGGGAAAAAGAGCGATTAATGCAGAGGATTTTTGCTGATTTAGCAATAATCGGGAACAGATCAAACAAAAAAGCCCTGAGCAAATGCTCAGGGCTCTTAATAAGTGGCGGAACGGACGGGACTCGAACCCGCGACCCCCTGCGTGACAGGCAGGTATTCTAACCGACTGAACTACCGCTCCACCGAATTTTTTCGCTTTATGACCACCGGTTGTCACCCCGGCTTACTGCAATTTGATGCCTGGCAGTTCCCTACTCTCACATGGGGAGACCCCACACTACCATCGGCGCTACGGCGTTTCACTTCTGAGTTCGGCATGGGGTCAGGTGGGACCACCGCGCTAGTGCCGCCAGGCAAATTCTTTGTGCTCAGTACGCAATTCTTTATCGCATCAGCTGCGTTGCCTGCGCTCGTAAAGTTAGTCACATACTTCAGTATGCTCCTTCCTTTCCTTCGCTGGTCGCCTTGCTGCTGCGCAAATTATTGCGTACTCAACTCTGAATCTAAGCTGAAAATCTTCTCAAATCGCCAAAACATCTTCGGCGTTGTAAGGTTAAGCCTCACGGTTCATTAGTACCGGTTAGCTCAACGCATCGCTGCGCTTACACACCCGGCCTATCAACGTCATCGTCTTTAACGTTCCTTCAGGAGACTTATAGTCTCAGGGAGAACTCATCTCGGGGCAAGTTTCGTGCTTAGATGCTTTCAGCAC